>DASQOU010000272.1:0-2517 GCA_035644295.1 Bradyrhizobium sp. | reverse complement strand
TGATGATCTATAGCCCAGGCCTGCCGCTGTGGTCCGGACTCGTAATCGCGTTCGCCGCCCGCAGCACCGCAATCTATTTCACCAAGTGGTATCCGGAGTATCGCAAATTGAAGTATGGCGTTCCGCCGACCCCTGCTAACGTACTGTCCGGGACCTGAGCGCGGCCGGATCAAAGGAGCACGACGATGAAGGACGTATTCGTCAGATTAGGCACCGACTTTCTCTCCGCCATCGTGTTCCTGACGCTGTATCTGACCACCGGCAACGTGGTGCTGGCGACATCGGTGGCGATCGCGGGCGCCGTGGCCCAGGTGGTCTACTCCAGGGTCAGGGGACAGCCGCTCAACTTCATGACCTATGCCAGCCTGGCGCTGGTGATCGTGCTCGGCAGCGCCACGCTGCTGACCAACGATCCGCGTTTCGTGCTGGCGAAACCCTCGATCGCGCATTTCGCGATCGGCGCCATCATGCTCAAGCGCGACTGGATGCTGCGCTACGTGCCGCCGATCGTGAGCGACACCATTCCGGAATATGTCACCATCGCCGGCTACGCCTGGGCGGCGCTGATGTTCGCGCTAGGCGCCGGCACCATCGCGGTGGCATCGACCGGCGACCTCAAGCTGTGGGCGCTGTATGTTTCGGTAGTGTTGATCGGGGCGAAACTGACAGCCTTTGCCGTGCAATATGTCGCGTTTCGCGTCCTCGTCACCAACCGGATTCGCGCCGCCCGCGCCTGATCTGGTCCTGCCCACGATTGGGCATAACCGGCGAGATGCGCTATACCGCCGCCCGAGCCACCCAGATCCCAGAACCATTCCGGTTTTGCGAACAAGCGTTGAGGAGACATCGATGGCCGTGGACGGAAACTGGAACATCACCATGAGCACGCCGATGGGCGAGCGCAACGCGACGCTGACCCTGAAGAATGCCGGCGGCGCGCTGACGGGCACCCAGGGCGCCGACGGCAATTCCACCGAGATCTTCGACGGCTCCGCCAACGGCGACGACGTCGCCTGGAAAGTCTCGATCACCAACCCGATGCCGCTGACGCTGGCGTTCACCGGCAAGGTTTCGGGCGACAGCATCACCGGCGAAATGGGGATCGGCCCGATGGGCAGCTTTCCGTTCACGGGGACACGGGCGTAAGGCTCCTCTGCCGGTCGTCCCCGCGCCGCCTCAACTTACTCGGTCGTCATACGCGGGCTTGACCCGCGTATCCATCATCTTTGAAGAGTGATGGATTGCCGCGTCAAGCCCGGCAATGACGAGGGTGCGCCGCCCTCACCCCAAATTCAATTCCTTGAAGAAGTCATTGCCCTTGTCGTCGATGATGATGAAAGCCGGGAAATCCTCGACCTCGATGCGCCAGATCGCTTCCATGCCGAGTTCGGGATATTCCACCACCTCGACCTTCTTGATGCAGTGCTCGGCGAGATTGGCCGCCGCACCGCCGATCGAGCCCAGATAAAAGCCGCCGTGCTTCTTGCAGGCCTCGCGTACCGCGACCGCGCGGTTGCCCTTTGCCACCATCACCATCGATCCGCCCGCGGCCTGGAACTGGTCGACGAACGAATCCATCCGCCCCGCCGTGGTCGGGCCGAACGCGCCGGAGGCGTAACCGTCAGGCGTCTTGGCCGGACCCGCGTAATAGACCGGATGATTCTTGAAATAATCCGGCAACGGTTCGCCCTTCTCCAGCCGTTCGCGCAGTTTGGCGTGCGCCGAATCGCGCGCGACGATCATGGTTCCCGTCAGCGACAGCCGCGTCTTGATCGGGTGTCTTGAAAGCGTTTCTAGAATATCCTTCATCGGCTGGTTGAGATCGATCTTGACAACTTCGCCGCCGAGCGCCTGCTCCACCGCGGGGAGATATTGCGCGGGGTTGTGCTCGAGCTCTTCCAGATAGACGCCGTCTTTCGTAATTTTGCCGAGCACCTGGCGGTCCGCCGAGCACGACACGCCAAGACCGATCGGCAACGAGGCGCCATGGCGCGGCAAGCGGATCACCCGCACATCATGACAAAAGTATTTGCCGCCGAACTGCGCGCCGACGCCGAGCGACTGCGTCATCTTCAATATCTCCTGCTCCATTTCCAGGTCGCGGAAGGCATTGCCGTCCGCCGAGCCGTGGGTCGGCAGCGCGTCGAGATAGCGCGCCGACGCCAGTTTTACGGTTTTCATGCAGAGTTCGGCGGAAGTGCCGCCGATCACGATCGCCAAGTGATACGGCGGGCACGCCGCGGTGCCGAGCGTCAGCACCTTCTCCTTCAGGAACGCCAGCATGCGATCCCTGGTCAGCACCGAAGGCGTGGCCTGGAACAGAAAACTCTTGTTGGCGGACCCGCCGCCCTTGGCCATGAACATGAACTTGTAGCTGTTATCGCCTTCGGCGTAGATCTCGCACTGCGCCGGCATGTTGTTGGCGGTGTTTTTCTCCTCATACATCGACAGCGGCGCCACCTGCGAGTAGCGCAGATTGCGGCGCAGATAGGCATCGCGGGCGCCCTCGCTCAGCGC
>DASQOU010000271.1:0-4755 GCA_035644295.1 Bradyrhizobium sp. | reverse complement strand
CGCGGTGGCGCCATAGGTCAGGCCAACCTTGTCGGCCGAATAGTCGAAAGCGCCGGGCGCCCACATCGACCAGTTCATGAAGTCCTTGCGGGTGTCCTTGGCGTAGGAATTTCCGTCGAAAACATCCAGGACGGCGAATTTGCCGGCCTGAACCGTTAGCCGTGAAACGTCAACTTTGCCGGCGAGTTGGTTTGGTCCGCTGGCAAGCTCCTCCTGCTCGCCGCCAAATCCGAAAGTCTGGCGCAGGAACAGCCGCGAGGTGTTGTAATGCGGATAGGGGAAGTTCGATTTTTGCGCTTCGCCGTTGGGAAATCCGGCGGCGCCGACGGTGTCGTTCAATCCAAACCCCTGCAGCAGTTCGGGGTTGTAATAGACCTCGCCGCCTTCCCACAGCCGGGCGTTCAGGTAGAGACTATTGCTCCAGGTCGCCTGCGCCTGCGGCGCCGGCGTCAGGCTGTTGGTCCCGGTATAGAGCGCGCGAAATCGCGGATAGCCTTGCGGCAGGTAAGTCGTTTGACCGTGGATTTCCCAGCGATCGGATTCCGGGTCGGTCAGCGATGTCCGCGGCGCGAAATTGCTTGATCCCATGCCATCGAACTTGCGATTGAGGCCGACGCGGATCGACTGCAGATCCAGGCTGGAGCTGATCTGTGTCGCCGATGGAAAGCGGATGTCGGCTTGTTCGAACCGGCTGTAGAGATATTCCAGCCGCAGACTCCAGTGCGGGGCGAAGGCGTATTCGACGCCGGCGCCGGCAGCCCAACCGAGCCGGACATTCAATTCTTTTTCCTCGGAGCCGAGAGCCGGCTTGTTGACGAAACGCTCGCCGGCCCAGGCCAGCCCGCCGGTGGCATAGGCCAGCCAGTGATCGGAGGCGTAGCCGATGCGGCCGCGCAGGCTTCCGGCATAGTCGAGCTGCTCGACGACTTCGGACCGCGGCGTCGCCAGCAAGTTGACGATCGAATTGGAAGCGAGATAGTTCGGGAAGGTGATATCGGCTTCGGCGCCCAGCACGATTCCGGATGGCAGTTGAACGTTGTAACCGGCCTGCACGCCGCCGATCACCCCGCCGAAGGAGCCGCTGGTAGCGGTGATTGCCGGGTCGGTGAGAACCGCGCTCGAAGAGCCGCGACCGAAGCCGGCATGGGCGCCGATATAGAAACCGGTCCAATCAAACACCGACTGAATGTGGGGAGCCTTGACCGACAGCCGGACGTCGGCGGCAATCGCGGGGCTATCGAGCGCGAGCATACCTAGCCCCAAGCCAGCGAATACCCACTCCCGGGATCGGCGGTAGCGCTTCATCGTGTGGTTATTCCCAGCGCGGGCATTCCGGCGGTCTCTTTCGTCATCACAGCAATCATGCCGGTTCGCAGCCCTCAAGAAATGAAATGAAACCACCGATATCCACGTCGAACTTGCCGATTCGTGCCGTCAAAGCCAGATCAAACGGAGGCCCGATTAATCCCCTTTATTGCAAATAATTCGCAATTGCAATAAAGTTCCAGAAAGTTGGCGTGGAATGGCATCGTCAAGTGACGCGCGTGCAACACGCCTCACCGAGCGAAATCGTTCGGCTTTCAAAAAATCGGGTTCAAAAAGGGTGACCCGCCCGGGGGGACAACCGGGCGGGTCGGGTGCGGCACGGGGTGGATGAGGCGCCCGTGCCGGACGCAGGATCCACGATCAGAGCGTTTTCGAGCGAAAGCCTGCCCCGGACTCGATCCGGGGTGGGTACCGGTTGGCATGAAGAAAACGCGCCAAACAGAAATCCACTCAGTCGATCATCAGTAATTGCAGGTGCGAACCCGGCCGATGTAGTTGCCGAAGGCGTCGAACTGGCGGACCCAGCCGCAGCGGCGATAGCCGTCGTAGTAGTAGCCGTCGTTGCTGGCGGCGATGGCGCTGCCGACCACGGCGGCGCCGAGCAGACCGGCGCCGATACCCCAGCCGAGGCCCCTGGCCTCTGCCTGGGTGGTGGTGGATGCGATGGTGCCGGTGACGGCGAGGGTAGCGAGAGCAAGCGCTGCAATTTTGGTTTTGATCGACATGACAAACTCCATCCGATTGAGAGCGGCCAGTTGTGGTCCGCATGCCCAGTTGGACGGCGCATCTCGGGATCCGGTTCGAATCGCGGCTGGAAATTCGCTGTTCAGTTATTCTATAGTTATTACAGATGGTTAACCGAAAGTATGTCAGCCGGTATATCAGCCCGTCGGGCCGCTCGAAAACGTTTCCGGATCGAATTTGTCGACGTCGGCGAGCAATTCGCAGAACGCGCGTGCGCCGTGATCGAGCAGGCGCTGGCCTTTTTCGGCCGATGCCTGGGTCGCATCGCCGGCGGCGCCGCTGGCATGAAGGTCCTGGGCCTGCCACGCGAACGGCGCCGGCCGGTGCGCGGCAAGCCAGCGATAATCCTTTTCCATTGCAATGCTGTTGGGGTGAAAATCGGCGATCTTGTCGTGGCGCACATGATGCGGGTACCGCGCCAGCATGATCGATGTCTCGACCGCGCCGCCATGGATGCCATGATGCGCTTCTTCCGCTGAAAATAATCCCTCCGGCGCGCTGAGGCGGGACCATCCCGTGGTCACGGCGAGAAGTCCGCAAGCAGCGCGCAGATCCTGCGCGACAAGGGTCATGGCCGCGCTGTTGCCGCCGTGACTGGTGACCATCACGAGCTTCTTGATACCCGCGCGCGCAACGCTCATCCCAAGGGCCGTCCATGCCTTCAGCGCTACATCTGTTGGCAGCGTCAGCGTGCCGGGATAGCCAATATGTTCGGTGGAAATCCCGACCGGCTGAAGCGGCAGGAACGTCACCGGAAGGCTGTCAGGCAGAAACTCGCGTACCCGCGCAAGATAGGCCTGCGCAATCATGACGTCGGTGCCGACCGGCAAATGCGGACCGTGCTGTTCGGTGGCCGCCAGCGGCAGGACAGCAATCCATCGCGCCGGGCTGCCTTCGGCGATGTCAGGCCAATGGATGTCGGTCCAGTCGCGGGGCGGAACAGCTAAAGTCATCGAGCGAAACATTTCTTTCGGCAAATTTGCAGGGTAGTTTGCTTCCTGGCGAAGACGCACCAACGTCCAGCGCCTCCCATCATGGGGCAGAACGATCAACGGAGTCCAATCATGAACCCGGCTCTTTTGCTGCGAGCGTTAACCGCCGGCCTGCTGGCCGTTGTTATGGCCATCTTGCCGGCGGGCGCCCAAACCGCGCTGGACAAGGTCTCGTTTGGAACCAACTGGGTCGCGGAGGCCGAGCACGGCGGATTTTTCCAGGCCCTGGCCGACGGCACCTACAAGAGTTACGGGCTCGACGTCACCATCGTGCCGGGCGGCCCCAACGACAATAATCGCATTCTGCTGATCGCCGGAAAGCTCGACTTCTTCATGGCCGCGAACACGTTGATGTCGTTCGATGCGGTCACCAATAACGTGCCGGTGGTGACGGTCGCCGCCATATTCCAGAAGGATCCGCAAGTTTTCCTGACCCATCCGGAATCCAAGGTCGCCAAGCTGGAGGACCTCAAGCCGCTGACGCTGTTCGTGTCCAAGGAAGGGATCGCAAGCTATTTTCAATGGCTGAAATTCGAATACGGATTCAGCGAAGAAAAGGTCAAGCCCTACACATTCAACTCGCAGCCGTTTCTCGCCGACAAGCTGAGCGCGATGCAGGGCTACGTCACCTCGGAGCCGTTTGCGATCGAGAAAGCGGCCAAGTTCAAGCCGGGGATCATTTTGCTGGCGGATCATGGCTTCAATACCTACTCCACCCTGATCGAGACCCGTCGCGAGCTTACCGACAAGAAGCCGGACCTGGTTCAGCGCTTCGTCGACGCCTCGATCGTCGGTTGGTACCACTACCTGTACGGGGACAACGCGGCCGGCAATGCGATGATCAAGAAGCTCAATCCGGAAATGACCGACGAGTTGCTTACCTACTCCGTGGCCAAGATGAAGGAATATGGAATTGTCGATTCCGGCGACACGCTGCGCGACGGTATCGGCGCCATGAGCGATGCACGGGTCGCAAGCTTCTTCGACAAGATGGCGCGCGCCGGCGTGGTGCGCCGCGACATCGACTTCCGCAACGCTTACACGCTTCGCTTTACCAACAAGGGCGTCGGGTTAGATTTGCGGCCGAAGAACTAGCGGCGCGATGGCCGAACCCGCAGCCTTGTCCGAAGTCGACACCCGCACGGCCGGCCTTGCGGTCAGCCTGCGTGGCGTCACCAAGGTCTATGACAGCGGCGTGATGGCATTGGGGCCGCTGGATCTCGACGTGCGCAAGGGCGAGTTCGTGTCGCTGCTGGGACCGTCGGGTTGCGGAAAGTCGACGGCCTTGAGGCTGATCGCAGGCCTCATTGCGCCGACCTCCGGCAGTGTCGGCATTTCCAAAGCTGCCGGTCAGACGCGCCCGGGACATTCCATCGGCTTCGTATTTCAGGAGCCGACGCTGATGCCGTGGGCCAACGTGCGGGAGAATGTGCGGTTGCCGTTGAAACTGGCGCAGGCGCCGGCAACCGAGGCGAGCGCGCGCATCGCCGAGGCGTTGACGCAGGTGGGGTTGACCGAATTTGCCGACGCTTTCCCACGCGAATTATCTGGTGGCATGAAGATGCGGGTCTCGCTGGCGCGCGCATTGGTCACCGATCCGGATATCCTGCTGATGGATGAGCCGTTCGCCGCCCTCGACGAGATCACCCGTTTCCGGCTGAACAACGATCTGCTCTCGCTGTGGCGCAATTTG
>DASQOU010000270.1:0-12532 GCA_035644295.1 Bradyrhizobium sp. | reverse complement strand
ACGGGCGGTTGGTCCGCAACCGCCCGTTCGCACATTCTGACAGATTTTCCGGACACAAGGGCGCAGGGAATGCCGGGCGCGCGATGCGCCCGCAGCCTCGCGTGCAAGATAAAAAAGCACACGAGCGTAGTCACCACAGGTACACCGCCATCAACCGGCATTCCCTGCGCGATGGTTTTACGGCTTATTCCGGGCTCTCCCCGGTGACCGGGCTTTCTTGCCACCGTCGCCGGTGAAAGTTGTCTTTCACCGACTTGACGCCAGCGTCGGGGCGTCAGGACCACACGGCTTCGCCGTCCGCCGGGAGCGCGCTTCGTCTTTGCGCGCCGTCAGCGTCCACCGCATCCCGTGCTCTACGTCCGTGACGATCGCGAGCCGCCCCTCCAGTGAGACGGGATAGATGCAATGTGCCGCTGATTTGGGGGTGAGATCAATGACGCCGATTGCGGCAGATTGGCACGACGGGCAAATCAATTGGCCCGTTGGTAACGGCCGTTTCACATCTTAATCGAAGCGTCAATCGGGGATGCATTGCAACCCCCGGCGATACAAAAAGTGCGGGCCGGTGCGATCATCCCGGATTTCAGCGCGCCACATGCCTTGCAGTGGTCTCGCCGGACTCCTCAGGTTCCCTTACCAATAAGGTCGGACACACGCCCCGGGGATAAACCCTGTTCACTTAGGAAGCGTACCGCGGGACTTCGTGTTTCGGGGAAGATCGCGAGAAGCATATTTGCGCCCGTCACTACAGATCGGCCCGACCCTTGCGCGTCGAGCGCGGCGCGCTCGGCCACCCGCTGAAAGGCTGCGGTCGGTTTGGCGTCTCCGCCATTCTCAATCACCAGGTCCTTCAGCTCTCTATCGAAATAGTTCAGTAGGTTCAGCCTTAGCGCGTCAAGATCGGCACTGCAGACCCGCATCAGGGTGGCTGCATCCGGGTCGTCGATTAGGGCAAGCAGAAGATGCTCCAGCGTCGCGTACTGATGCTTTCGCTGGTCGGCGGAATCAAGCGCCCGACGTTTCGTGGCTTCAAACGCAGGTGAAACGGAAGGCGCCAAGACGTCCATCAGGGCATAGACACGCTGCAGCCGCATCACCGGATTAATCGTCGCTAGTACGTTCTGCTTCCCGCCGATAGACAGTTTCATGCGCGTGACGATAATATCGGCAACCCGTCCAGGATCATGAGTTTGACCGAGCAGCGGCCAAATCTGCGGAATGCGGATTTCGCGCGCTGCCGCGTAACCTTCGAACCGTCTAACAGCCTGTCGAACAAGTTCTGGCGCATCAGGCGTCGGTCCCTCGCTGACTTCGGCGACTTCAGCCTCGAACGCACCGCTCTCCCTGTCGAAGCGGCGGATCGCGACGCGCCGGTGCGCCTGCATCAGAACTTTCAGCGTGCCATCGCCCAGTCGTTCAAGTTCGAGTAACTGAGCGAGGACGCCAATCTCGTAGACATCCTCCAGTCCAGGTTCGTCGACGCCGGATTGCCTTTGGATCGCCAGCACAACCTCACGCTGGCCTTCGAATGCCTGGTCGAGGGCTTGCATAGTCTTCACTCGTCCAACAAACAGCGGGAAAATAGCCGTCGGGAATGGGACGAAGTCTCTAATTGGAATTGCCGGATAGGTCGCGGTCCCGGTCTGATTTGGTGCGACCGGCAATCCGGGGCCGCGCCGATCGGTCTGGAGTAAGGCCGATAAGGTGTTCCAGTCCGCAACACCCAGCATTTTGGAGACCAACTCCAGGCTCTCGCTGTGGCTGATGGTGACGGCCTTTGTGGTCAGGGATTCGCGCAGGGTTTGCGCCATAGACTTTGCGTCGCGAAAATCGCGCATGGGTTTCGTCCTTTGCATGAGCGAACCAGGCGTGTCAGGTGGTTGCGTTGCTGACCCGGTCGCTCGGGCAAGGGGAGGCCGATAGGGCTCGATACGTTCACCGCTCCAATAAGGGTGCAACCGGCAGGTCGTATCAACCTAACCAAAAATTGGCCTAAAGACGGTTTGGTGTCAATTGCTGTCGCGCGGTGCCAGCAGTCGTTCGTCGCGATGTGAGTGCAGGGCGAGCGCCTTCCGCCTACGCGGACCCTGGCATCCCGGAAGGATCGCGGGCAGCATGGCGAACGGCATGAACGATAATCTCGGATTCGGTAACTTCGTAGAAAACCAGATACGGGTAGGGCGGTGTACTCAAACGGCGAATAACAGGATCGTCCGTCCGAATACCGATGTCCGGATGAGCCAGCAGAAGATCGATGATGCTTTGCAGGCGTCGCTGAACGCGCTTCGCCCCTCTTGGCGAATGCGCGGCAATATAGTCGAGGATCGAGTTGAGTTCGGCAAGCGCCGGAAGGGTATAGCGGAGCTTCACAGCCCGTGTTTGGCCCAGACTGCCCGAACCTGCTCGTCCGTGGCGAATTCACCGCGCTTGGCCGCAGCTTTCGACGCGGCAATTGCCTTCTGCTCGTCGGTCGAGAGCGCAACCGGAACGGCTTCATCGCTACCGGCAAGTTGAAGGACAACGCGGGCGATGTCGTCTTGAGCGTCCGATGGGAGGCTGCGCGCCACCTCAAGGGCTTGATCCAGAAGTTTGGTCATCCTGATAATATACTCTCGACCTGCTGAGGATAAAAGGGCCCCGCAATGGCGAAAAGTCCTGTGGCGGGGAAACATCTCTCGTTCCGCTTCGATCGTTGGGCGTCGTTGCGAGCGATAGCCAAGCAATCCAAAGCAGCGAAAAGATCGCTTCGTCGTTGCACTCCTCGCGATGACGAGGCTATCGGCATGTTGCGAGAAAACTATCCTGGGTTCGCCTTCAACCCCGCCGCCTCGATGCCGGCGATCGCGCAGATCTCGTCATTGTCTGAGGTGTCGCCGCTGACGCCGACCGCGCCCAGCAAAGTCCCGCCGTCCTGGATCAGGACGCCGCCGGGCACCGGCACCAGGCGGCCTTGCGCCAGGGTATTCACCGCATCGACAAAATAGGCTTGCTCCTGCGCGCGCTGGAACAATGCGCGCGAACCCATGCCCATCGCCAGCGCGCCAAAGGCCTTGCCATGCGCGATCTCGCTGCGCAGCAGGCTGGTGCCGTCTTGCGCCGCGGTGGCTTTGACGCAGCCGCGGGCGTCGAGAATCGTGATGACGAGGGGTTTCAGTTTTTTCTCGACGGCCTTGGCCAGCGCTACATCGAGAATCTTGCGGGCGATGTCGAGGGTGAGTTCAGCCATGGACGGATTCCTTATGCGTAGGTGAGGGTGAAGGGGTTGAGCGGGCGCTGTCGAGGCTCATCGCCAGCGCACGGGTGACATGAAGGGCAGCGCGGTTGGTGCCATCCTTGATCTGATGCCGGCACGACGTCCCGTCGGCGATCACGAGCGTTGCGGCATCGGCCTGCCGCACAGCGGGCAATAGCGATAGTTCGGCCATCTCCATCGAGGTCCGGTAGGTGTCGGCGCCGTAGCCGAACGCGCCGGCCATGCCGCAGCAGCTCGATTCGATGGTTTCGACATTCAAATCCGGAATCAGCCGAAGCGCCTGCTCGACCGATTTGAATGCGCCGAACGATTTCTGATGACAGTGGCCGTGCACGAGCGCCTTGCCGGCGATCGGGCCGAGCGATAGCGCGAGGTGCCCGGCGGCGGCCTCGCGGACCAGGAATTCCTCGAACAACAGCGCGTGCGCGCTGATGCTCTTGGCCGTCTCGTCCGATCGCAGCGAGAGCAACTCGTCGCGAAGCGTCAACAGGCAACTCGGCTCCAGACCGACGATGGGCACGCCGCGCGCGGCGAACGGCGCGTAGGTCGCGACCAGCCGGTCGAGCTCGGTTCGCGCATGATCGACCAGGCCTGCCGAGAGGAAGGTCCGCCCGCAGCACAACGGCCTGCCATGGTCCGCAGGTTTCGGAATGTGGACGCGATATCCGCCCGCCACCAGCACGCGCAGCGCGGCGTCGAGGTTTTCGCGCTCGTAAGTCCGGTTGAAGGTGTCGGCGAACAGCACGACCTCGCGTCCATCGGCCGGGCCGAAGACGTCGCTCGCAGGCTCGAAAACATCGCGCCGCCACGCCGGCAATGCACGCTGCGCGCTGATGCCGGCCACGCGTTCGAACACGGCCCGCAGCAACGGGCTGTTGTTGCGCCAATTGGCGAGCGGGGCGAGGCGCGCCATCAGCGGCGCATAACGCGGCAGAAAGCCGACCAGGCGGTCACGCAGCGAAAGCCCATGTTTGGCTTGGCGCGCGGCAAGAACCTCGATCTTCATCTTGGCCATGTCGACGCCCGTTGGGCATTCATGACGGCAGGCCTTGCAGGACACGCAGAGTTTCAAGGTGTCCATCATCTCGTCGGATGAAAGCGCATCGGGCCCGAGCTGGCCGGAGATCGCCAGCCGCAGCGTGTTGGCGCGTCCGCGCGTGACGTCCTTTTCATCGCGGGTGGCGCGATAGGACGGGCACATCACGCCGCCTTCGAGCTTGCGGCAGGCGCCGTTGTTGTTGCACATCTCGACCGCGCCCTGAAAGCCGCCTCCGGCGCCGGGATAGGCGGACCAGTCGAGCGCGGTTTTCAGCTCGGGGACGCGGTAGTTCGGCGGGTAGCGAAACAGCGCGCGGTCATCCATCTTCGGCGCGTCGACGATGTTGCCGGGATTGAGCACGCGGTCCGGGTCGAACCGCTGCTTGACCTCGCGGAAATCGGCGATGATCCGCGCACCAAACATGGCTTCATGGAATTCCGACCGCACGATGCCGTCGCCGTGCTCGCCGGAATGCGAGCCCTTGTATTCCCGCACCATCGCGAAGGTTTCCTCGGCGATGGCGCGCATCGCCTTGACGTCCTTCTCGAGCTTCAGGTTCAGCACCGGGCGCACATGCAGGCAGCCTTCTGAGGCGTGCGCGTACATGGTGCCGCGCGTGCCATGCTTGGCAAAGATGGCGTTGAGCCGCTCGGTATAGTCGGCCAGATGCGGCAGCGGCACCGCGCAATCCTCGACAAAGGAAACCGGCTTGCCCTCCTGCTTCATCGACATCATCACGTTGAGGCCGGCGGCGCGAAACTCGCCGATGCCGGTCTGCAAGGCGGCTTCCGTGATCTCGACCACGCCACCCCATTTGCGCTTGGGGTTGTTCCAGCCGAAGCCGAGATCGCCCATCAATTCGCCCAGTTGTTCCAGGCGTTGCAGGTTCTCGGCTTGATCTTCCTCGGCGAATTCGACGATCAGCACCGCATCGGGGTCGCCGCGGATCGCAGCACCTATGATCGGCTGGAACATGGCGATGTCCCGGCCCAGCGCGATCATGGTGCGGTCGACCAGCTCCACCGCGATCGGGCGCAGTTTCACCAGATGCTGGGCGGCATCCATGGCCTCATAGAAACTGCCGAAGTGACAGACGCCGAGCACCTTGTTGCGGATGATGGGCCACAGCTTCAGCTCCACTTGCGTGGTGAAGGCGAGCGTACCCTCCGAGCCGACCAGAAGATGCGCCAAATTGTTCGGCGCGTTGCGCGGCACCAGCGCATCCAGATTGTAGCCGCCGACCCGGCGCTGCACCTTTGGAAATTTTTCCGCGATCTCGGCGGCTTCGCGCGCGCCAAGCGCCAGCATGTCGCGAAACAAATTTAATCCGTTCTCGCTCGAGTTCGCTTGCGAAAGATCGCGAGGCACTTCGCCGAAATGCAACATCGTGCCGTCTGCCAGCGCCGCGTCCATCGACAGGGTGTTGTCGCGCATGGTGCCGTACCGCAGCGAACGGCCGCCGCAGGAGTTGTTGCCGGCCATGCCGCCGATGGTGGCCCGCGAGGCGGTGGAGACGTCGACCGGAAACCACAGGCCGTGACGCTTGAGTTGCCGGTTGAGATCGTCGAGCACGATTCCCGGTTCAACCACGCAGGTTCGCTCCTCGGCGTCGAGCGAGAGGACGCGGTTGAGATGTTTGGAGAAGTCGATGACGATGCCGTCATTGACGGTCTGGCCGCATTGCGAGGTGCCGCCGCCGCGCGGCGTGACGATCCGCCCCGCGTCGCGGGCGATGGCAAGCGCCCGCAGCGCCTCGTCGATGCTGCGTGGCACCACCACACCGGCCGGCATGATCTGGTAGAACGAGGCGTCGGTGGCATAGCGGCCGCGGTTGAACGAATCGAAGAAGACGTCGCCGGTGATTTCGCGTGACAGCCTTTCCCTTAGCTTTGTTGAGCCCGTCTCCGTCATTCCATCCCCGCTAGATGATGGCTTTTTCATCGTATCGGCCGGTGCACGAACTCGGTCACCTCGCCCCGCTTGCGGGGAGAGGTCGGCGCTCGCTTGAGCGCCGGGTGAGGGGGAGTCGCCGCGAGTCGAATTTGCCGAGATAGCCCCTCACCCCAACCCTCTCCCCGCGAAGAGCGGGGAGAGGGAGAAGAGGTCGTCGCGCTGCGCCTCCAACTGAGCCCAATCTCACCATGCTCTAACGCCAAACGTGGCCTCCCTCGTATCCCGCCGAGCGATAAATGCAATTCGTTGAGCTCTTTCTCTGATTTGAATGCAAATTATAGGAGAGGATTGCTGGCCTGAAGATATCAGGCGGGCCCGGAAGCCGCCATGCCGCCCGTCTTCAGGTGTTCGACGGCGGCCGTCCGCTTGTTGCGCAGGTGTTTGAACAGGATGTCGCTGAGTTCGTGGCCGGCGCGGCGGCGCAGCGCATCCAGGATCGTCTCGTGTTCGCGCATCGCTTCACCCCAGCGCTCACGCTTGCGGGCGAAGTTGGCGGAGTAGCGCACCCGGCGAATCCGGCCGGCGAAGTTCGTGTAAGCGCTCTTGAGCGTCGCATTGCGCGAGGCTTCGACGATCTTCTGGTGGATCAGCTGGTTGGTGCGGAAATAGCCGTGCATGTCGCGGTGCAGGTAGAAGCCATACATCTCATAATGCAGACGCTCGATCTCGGCGATCTCATCGTCGGTAATGTGCTCGCAGGCGAGCCGCCCGGCGAGGCCTTCCAGCCCGCCCATGACGTCGAACAATTCGCCGAGATCCTGCTCGCTCAGCGGCCGCACGCGGGCGCCCCGGTGGGGCAACAGCTCGACCAGGCCCTCGGAGGCCAGCACCTTCAAGGCTTCCCGCAACGGGGTGCGCGATATCTTCAGCATTTCGCAGAGCTGGCGTTCGGGTATGCGGCCGCCATCCGGAATGTTGCCCTCGACGATGTGATCCCGCAGCCGCGTCAGGATTTCGTCGTGCAGGGATTGGTCTTCCCGGGTCCGCTCCGTCCCATCAAGGACTTGCGGGGTGGTATCATCTGGGATCAGGGGTTTCATGGCTGGAACATAGGCCGTGAGAACGAAGGCGTCGACCGAAATGTACACAATTTATGGGTTGTCGTGGGAAAAATTGAATGCAATATGTTCGGCAGCCAGAACGAGGAGGATTCCGTGACACAGCACCAGGGACGCCATTTCCTGCAAATTCCAGGGCCGAGCCCGGTGCCGGACCGCGTGCTCCGCGCCATGGATATGCCGGTCATCGATCACCGCAGCGCCGAGTTCGCCGAGCTCGGCAAGACGGTCTTCCAAGGCTGCCAGAAGATCTTCCAAACCACGGGCCCGGTGATCGTGTTCCCGTCCTCGGGGACCGGCGCCTGGGAAGCCGCCATCGTCAATACGCTGTCGCCCGGCGACAAGGTCCTGATGGTCGAGACCGGCCATTTCGCGACCCTGTGGCGGCAAATGGCGGCGCGGTGGGGCATCGAGGTGGACTTCATGCCCGGCGACTGGCGCCACGGCGCCGATCCCGCCGCGATCGAGGCCAAGCTCGCCCAGGACAAGGGCCATGCCATCAAGGCGGTGATGGTGGTGCACAATGAGACGTCCACCGGCGTCACTAGCCGGGTCGGCGAGATCCGCGCCGCGATGGACCGCGCAGGTCATCCCGCGCTGCTGCTGGTGGATACGATTTCCTCGCTGGGCTCGGTCGATTACCGGCATGACGCGTGGAAGGTCGACGTCACCGTCTCCTGCTCGCAGAAGGGCTTCATGCTGCCGCCGGGGCTTGGCTTCAACGCCGTCTCGGAGAAGGCCCGCGCCGCCGCCAAGACCAACAAAATGCCGCGCTCCTACTGGGATTGGGAAGAGATGCTCAAGCCGAATGCCAACGGCTTCTTCCCCTACACCCCCGCCACCAACCTGCTCTACGGGCTGCGCGAAGCCATTGCCATGCTGCTTGAGGAAGGGCTCGACAACGTGTTTGCCCGTCACAAGCGCCTGGCGGCGGCGACGCGTGCGGCCGTCACCCATTGGGGCCTCGAAGTGCTGTGTCTTGAGCCGGCCGAATATTCGCCCGTCCTCACCGCCGTGCTGATGCCCCCGGGGCACGACGCCGACAAGTTCCGCAAAGTCGTGCTCGAGAATTACAACATGTCGCTCGGTTCGGGGCTCTCCAAGGTCGCCGGCAAGGTGTTTCGCATCGGCCATCTCGGCGAGTGCAACGAACTGACCTTGCTGGGAGCCTTGTCCGGCGTGGAGATGGGGCTGACCGCGGCCGGCGTGCCTCATCGCTCCGGCGGCGTCGATGCTGCGATGAAGGTTCTGGACGAGCCCTCCCAGTCGAATTCCGCCGGGCATCTGAAGATGGTGAAGACTTGAGTCAGGCGCGAACGATCGGCGCCGTTTGTGCTGATGGATCGGCGCCGTCACAATAGCGCCAAAAGCTTTTCCGGGAGGTAGAACAAGATGCGGCTTCGATTGAAGGCCACCCATGTCGTGCTGGCAATGCTCTGCCTCATGTACCTCATCACCTATATCGATCGGGTGAACATCGGCACGGCGGCCAGCGAAATCCAGAAGGAGCTCGGCCTCAGCAACACGCAACTTGGGTTGGTGTTCTCGGCCTTCGCCTATCCCTATCTGCTGTTCCAGGTGATCGGCGGCTGGGTCGGAG
Source organism: Bradyrhizobium sp. (assembly GCA_035644295.1). GTDB lineage: Bacteria > Pseudomonadota > Alphaproteobacteria > Rhizobiales > Xanthobacteraceae > Bradyrhizobium. The sequence continues at coordinate 3,629 of DASQOU010000270.1, read as the reverse complement.
ACCGTTTCGGACCGCGCAGGACGCTGTTCTGGTGCGGTCTGATCTGGGCGGCCGCGACCATCATGACCGGCTTTGTCACGGGCATCGTGACGCTGTTCATCGCCCGCGTGGCGCTTGGCTTCGGCGAGGGCGCGACCTTCCCGACCGCCACCCGCGCGATGCAGTATTGGACGCCCGCCAGCAAACGAGGTTTCGCGCAAGGCCTGACGCACGCCTTCGCGCGCCTCGGCAACGCCCTCACGCCACCACTGATCGCCCTGTTGATGGCCTGGCTGACCTGGCGCGGATCATTCATCGTGCTGGGATTGGTGAGCCTGCTCTGGGGTGTGGTGTGGGTTCTTTACTTCCGAAACGAGCCCAAGGATCACCCCTCGATCACCGAGGCCGAACTGGCGTCGTTGCCGCCGCGCCCGGTGGGTACACGGCCCCAGGTGCCGTGGGGACCGCTGTTGCGCCGGATGTGGCCGGTCACGCTGACCTATTTCTGTTACGGCTGGTGTTTGTGGCTTTACCTGAACTGGTTGCCGCTCTTCTTTAAGAACAACTACAGCCTGGATATCAAGAATTCTGCACTGTTTGCGTCCGGCGTGTTCTTTGCCGGCGTGGTCGGCGATAGCCTGGGAGGCATTCTGTCGGACGGTATTTTGAAAAGAACGGGCAACGTTCGTTTGGCCCGGCTGAGTGTCACCGTTGCGGGCTTTGCCGGCGCGTTGGTGTCGTTGTTTCCGATCCTCTTCATCCACGACATCACGGTCGTGGCGCTATGCCTTTCCAGTGGCTTCTTTTTCGCCGAGATCACGATCGGCCCGATGTGGTCGGTGCCGATGGACATCGCACCGAAATATTCCGGCACGGCGGCCGGCCTGATGAATACCGGCTCGGCACTGGCCGCGATTGTCTCGCCGTTGGTGGCCGGTTACGTGATCGACCTGACCGGCAACTGGTATCTGCCGTTCCTGATGTCGATGGGGCTATTGCTCGTCGGAGGCTTCTGCGCCTTTCTGATGCATCCGGAAACGCCGTTCGAGGCGGACGAGGTGATGGTGCCGGCCGGGCGGCCGGTCGCCGCGGAATGACGGAGGAGGAGCACGGCCAAGCCCCCGGTGACCCCGGTCAATCAGCGAAACGAATGCTCGATCTGCCGCAGCATCGATAGAGTAGCGTCAGTATAGCGTCCGTCCGAAACAAATTGGTCTGCAATGAAGGCAAGACCAATGATCACGACTGCCTTTGCGATACCGTGGAGCATGACTGTTCTCACCTGAGAGCTACGAGCAAGGGCCGTCGCCGATTCGGCGCGGCGCTCTCGGCCCAAGACCACCAGAAAGCTCAACGGATGATGGGCTCCGGCGGTTAATTTTCGACTACTGGCAGAGCGGCAGGGTGTGAGTTTGCCCCGAAGCGCACGGCCGATGGCGGATGTCTGCAAACGGCGCGAAACGGGCATTGGCCCTTTGAAAGCAATCGGTTGGGGTCTCACCCGCGATCCTGATCAAGGTTCCTGACTTTACGGAACATTCAGGTCTTCCCTGTACGATCCGCCTCCCTAGAACAGCCCTCCATCACGCTCAGGATGAGCGATGTCAGCCGCCAATCTGTCCATTGTCGACGAAGTCGAAACGGCACTGAATACCGGCTCGGCAGAAAAACGCCTGGAATCGATCAGGCGCGTGACCGAACTCTTTCTATCTTCCGCCGGCAGTTACGATAGCGAGCAGATCGATTTATTCGACAATGTGCTCGAGCGCCTCATCAAGACGATTGAAATTCGGGCGATTGCCGATGTCAGCGCAAGGATCGCTCTTGCCGAGCTGAGCACGCAACTCGCGCCGGTATCCCAGGCGCCGCCGTCTGTCGTCCGGCGTCTCGCCAGGAACGATGAAATCACCGTCGCCGGGCCCGTTTTGAGGGAATCTGCCCGTTTGAGTGCGGAAGATCTGATTGAAGTCGCGCAAACCAAGAGTGAGCATCACCTCCTGGCGATCGCGGGGCGATGGTGGTTGAAGGAAGTCGTCACGGACGCGCTGCTGGCCCGCCGGTACCCGTCCGTCAGCCGCAAGATTGTCAACAACCCCGGTGCGAGGGTTTCCGCGGGCGGTTTCGCAATCATCGTAGCGTTGGCGGAATCTGACCCCGAGTTGGCCATTGAAACCGGAATCCGGGTCGATCTGCCGCCTGTGCTACGCGATGAACTGTTGCGCAATGCGACCGAAGCGGTCCGAGCGCGATTGCTGTCGCGCGCGCCTCCCAACGTTTTTGAGGAGATACGAACTGCAATTGCGGCCGTAGCAGCAGGCGTAAGTCGCGATATGTCGAAGCCACACGACTTCACCGCGGCCAAAAGCCTCGTAGAATTGCTGAAGGACAACGACGAGCTCAACGAAGCGACCCTGCTTGGTTTCGCCAAAAAGCGAAAATATGAAGAGACCGTCGCTGCACTCGCGCAGTTATCGCAATCCAGCATTGAAGTCGTTCGGCCGCTGATGCAAAGCCTTCGCGACGACGGCGTGCTTGTCCCGTGCAAGGCAGCGGAACTTCGCTGGGAGACGGTTAGCGCGGTCTTGGAGAGCCGATTTGCGTCTGGTTCAATGAGGCCGCAAGAGTTAGCCAAGGCCCAACGCCAATACGCCACCATGACCACTGAAAACGCACGCCGCCTAATCAGGTTCTGGCAAGTGCGATCTTTATCGTCTTGAACTGGCCTGGCCTTTTAAAATCTGCGTTTGCACCCGAATATCAAGTTTGAATTGAGATTAGCATTTGGGCGAGGCGACCGGCCTGATTTTGATGTTGCCATGGTCCACCGAAGACTTTGCAGACCTGGTAATCCGCGGTTAAGCATAACTTATTCCTTCATACGCCGGCGTCGTGAGACGGCGAACTACTCCGGGCTCAATCTGTTGTTCGACAGATTTTTTGCTCGCTGGCACCTTTGCCAGACGATTACCTCCTGGAGAGAATGAAATGAAACGTCAGCTTCAAATCGGGACTGAGAGTGGCATTGTGTCGAGAGAGGCGGTGAAGCAGATCAGGATACTGATCACCGACCTTGTTCGCACCGTTCAAAATTTAGACGCTGACATTGAGGCCAAGGAGATGCGTCCGCGCGCCGAAGGTCCGGTGCTCAGGGTGTTGGATACGCGCCGCCACAATCTCATGGTCACGATTGCTTCCTTGGAGGACCGTCTCGAGTCCATCGAAAAAATGCGTTCTCGTGGGTACGGCGGACAGGCCAATTCGGCTTTTCCTCGCACTCGCGCCGCATCGGATCAGTTTATGGGAAGCAGAACGTCTGAACTTTGCGCGGCCGTCGGCACCCGATAGCGGTACGGCAGCTCTCAATCTCGTAAGGGGCTTATTGTCGACGCCGAAGTGTATGCAAAGTTATTTCTGGCGGGCAGTTTAGACGAACAGGCAATAAGCTCGTTCCGGCCCCTACCGAAGTGTAACCGACCATGCCGGCGTGGTGCCACGGGCCAGCGCCCATCGTTCGAGGCAAGCGCGCTTCCAACTTGATCGGAATTCCACCAGGGAGGCAAAGCTGTCCTCCATGGGTGTGTCCGCTGAGCATGAGGTCGAATCCAGCGCTCGCTGCGTGGTCGTAAACTTCGGGCGTATGCGACAGTAAA
>DASQOU010000269.1:0-3516 GCA_035644295.1 Bradyrhizobium sp. | reverse complement strand
GTGGTCGCCTTTCGATGCCACCCGGCCGCCGGCCGGCGAAATCGCGGCGCTTGTTGTTGATCAGGTAGAAACAATCGACCCTTTTCTCGTCAGGTACCAGATCGCCCGCTTCAGGATGGCGGTGGTCCCGGTTGCAATTTTGGTCGCGATTCTGCCGGTTAGCTGGGCGGTCGCGTTGATGCTGGCGATCACTGGACCCGTGATCCCGGTTTTCATGGCGTTGATCGGGGCAACGGCGCGGGAGCGCAGCCGCCGCCAACTCGACGAGGCCGGCAACTTGACCGGGCTACTGCTCGATCGCCTTCGCGGTCTAACGACGATCCGTCTATTGGGCGCGGAAGAGCGTATTGCCGCAGCAATCGAGGCTTCCGGTGAGCGCGTGAGACGCTCGGCCATGGATGTGCTCTCCATCGCATTTCTATCATCTGCTGCGCTCGAATTCTTCGCGACCGTCGGCGTCGCGATGGTCGCGCTCTATATCGGCTTCTATCTGTTGGGATGGATTAGCTTTGGTGCGACGCTGACCACTTTCGGACTATCCGGAGGGTTGTTCATGCTGTTGCTGGCACCGGATTTCTTTCAGCCGTTACGGGATTTCGCGGCCGGCTATCATGATCGCGCGGCCGTGGCAGGCCTTGCAGAACGCACCGATGACATATTCAGCGTTCGGCGGCCGAGCATTGTTGGTCGCCTTGATGCCACCGCATGTCGTCATCTCGATCGTCCGTTTGCGTCGTCGGTGGAAGTCAGACGGCTGACTGTACGGCTCGCGGGGTGCGAGCGTCCGATACTGAAACGTGCGAACCTTGCGGTCGCCGCCGGCGAGCACGTTGCGATCATGGGAGCGAGCGGCGCCGGGAAGAGCGCCTTGCTTCACGCTATCGCAGGTCTCATCGGGGGAGTTGAGGGCCGAGTTGCGATCGACGGCACGTTCCTTACAAGCGACACGGCGGAGACTTTACGTCGTCGAATGGCCTGGATCGGACAAGAGCCGTATGTGCGGCAGGCATCGCTCGGCCGAAATCTTCAACTGGGGGACCAGCCGATCGACCGCGAGCGCGCGCCAGCTGCGCTCAAGAAGGCGCGCCTGGCGCAACGGGTCGGGCGGATGCAACGTCAAATGCTGACGCCGATCGGCGAGAATGGTGCCGGTCTCTCGGGCGGGGAGCTTCGCCGTCTCGCGATCGCGCGCGCCGTGCTGGCCGATGCACCGGTGATTCTCGCGGACGAGCCGACGGCGGATCTCGACGGCGCGACGGCGGATGAAGTTCGTTCAGCGCTTGTGGATGCGGCGCTGGGCAAGACACTGATTGTTGCGACACACGACGGGGTTCTCGCTCGCCGGATGGACCGCATCGTCACGCTGTGCTGCGGCAGCGTCGTGGAAATCGAATCGTGACCGGAATGGCTGCATTTCTGGAGGTGCTTGTTTCCTCTATCCGATCCACGCCATGGCGCTTCGTGGGTGGCATAGCATTGGCCGCACTGACACTTGCGGCTGGGGCAGGGTTGCTCGCGCTTTCCGGCTATCTGATCGCAGGCTCGGCGATCGCTGGAATGGGTTTAGTAGCGTTTGACACGGTTATCCCCAGCGCCGTCATACGCTTGTTTGCCATCGTGCGTACTGTTGCTCGTTACGCCGAACGGCTTGCAACTCACGACGCTACCTTCCGCTTCATTGCGAGATTGCGCGTGAACGTTTTCCGGTCTATTGCAGATCGGCGTGGCGAGTTGGTCAGGCCGCGCGCTGGCGTGCTTCTTGCGAGACTTTCGAGCGACCTCGACGCTCTGGATGGCGTCAACATCCGCTTCGCAACTCCATTCGTCGCCGCGGCGGTCATGCTCGCGGGCTTTGCGATTCTCCTGTCGGGCATCAGTCCGCTCTTGGCTGTCGCGACGATCACGCCTGTTTTGCTCGGCGGCGTCCTGGCGCCCTGTTTGACCGGAGTCTTCGCGACCCGTGAGGCGCGACGACGAATGCTGGCACTTGACGCTGCCCGGACACGCCTCGCCGATCTGGACCGCGGACGCACCGAGCTCTGCATTGCGGGGGCGCTCGCTGTTCAGGCAGAAGGCGTCACTGCAGCGTGCAAACACGCGGCTGAGACTGAATTTCGTCTCATTCAGTTCGATGCCGGGCTGCGGTTGGCGGCATCGTTGGGAAGTCAGGGCGCCGTCCTCGGCGCGCTGCTCAGTGGGGTAGCTCTAGTCGGCTCGCACAACGTAACCCCGCTGATCTTTGCGGCCATTGTCGTGTTCTGCTTCTCACTCGGCGAAGTGGTGGCTCCGCTCCGTTTGGCGGCGTTGGATATCGGGCGTTGGACGCTCGCCGCGCGCCGGATACAGCCATTATTAGGGCATTACAATGCGACGATGGACAAGCCGGCCAAATATAAGCTTTCGAATCCTCTCGGCGCCCTCGAACTCGACGATGTCGCCTTCACCTTCCCAGGAGAAAATGAGCCCGTCGTGAACGGCATTTCGCTGCGCGTAGCACCGGGTGAGGCGGTCGCACTCGTTGGGCCGAGTGGCGGCGGCAAGTCGACCATTCTGGCCCTCGCTGCCGGCCTGCTCACGCCGGATCGTGGGTCTGTCGCGCTCGGTGGCGAGCATCTCACCCGGCCGGGACTGGCGGCGTATGGTAGGCGTATCGGCTATCTCCTGCAGCGAACCGAATTGTTTCGCGGTTCGATCGCCGATAATCTGCTGATGGGCCGGCCCTACGCAAGCCATGATGAACTGCAGATCGCTGTGGCGGCGGTCGGTCTTGATCGGGCAATCGCGAATTTGCCGAAGGGATTACACCATCAGCTTGGAGATGGTGGAACAGGTCTTTCGGGTGGAGAACGGCGACGATTGGGGATCGCTCGTCTGCTTGTCGCATCGCCAGATGTCTATGTGTTCGATGAAGCGACGGAAGGGCTTGATGCCGCAACGGCCGCTCTCGTGATCCAGAATATTCGATCCGAAAGACGCGGGCGAGCCGTACTGCTTGCCACCCATCATCGGGATGAAGCAGAAAATGCCGACAAGTTATTATGGATAGAGAGGGGAAAGTTGATGCAAATCGCTCACAAGGGCGAAGCCGCTTTCGATGCAATCCTCAATCAGCTTAATCCGCGCAGTTGTCGACGTCCGGATCCTGGTCGAGGAGGGAGGCTTGCTGAGCACGGCGGGAGAATTCCTGCGGCCGTGCTCGTAGATGCAGGCTGATGCTGTTCAACTCAGCCATCTGGGTTATCGCGGCTGTTGCAACGCTGGGCGTGATCGCCCGGCCATGGAATTGGCCGGAGTTCGTCTGGGCGATGGCGGGTGCGGCGATGATAGTGCTGTTCAATCTGCTGTCTTGGCAGGTGGCGGTCGCGGCTGTCGGCAAGGGCGCTGACGTCTATCTCTTTCTGATCGGCATGATGCTGCTGTCTGAGGTCGCCAGGAAGCAGGGCCTGTTCGACTGGCTCGCGACCCAGGCGGTCACGCATGCGCGCGGCTCGGCCAAACGACTATTCCTGATCATTT
>DASQOU010000268.1:0-2312 GCA_035644295.1 Bradyrhizobium sp. | reverse complement strand
AAGCATGATGCCGCGGCTTTCAAGCGCCTTGGTCCAGACGCCAATCCGCTCAATCGAAATCGGTAACGCCGAGGCGACGCCCACCGCTATTCCGCGCTCCTTCGCCAGGGCTTCAAGCTTGGAAAGCGCGCGGTCGATCTCCACCGCTGTCGGGACCGCATCGATGGAGATATCGGCCTTGGCGAAAGGCATCGCCTGGGCGGCCGCCAAGGAGGGCGCGACGCTGCGCAGTGCCGCTCCATCGTCGAAATAGCCGAGCCCACGCTTGGCGGCCTCGCGGACGATCGGCTGCATCACCGCATCGGTGACGGTAAAACGCGCGCCCATGAAGTTGGCGATTCCGGCGTAACCCTGGAACCGGCTGAGGTGCCAGTGCAGGCGGTCGAGATTCTGTTCGGGGGCAAGCGTCGTGAGCAGGGTTTGCGGTCCCGGATCGTTGTCGGGATAATCGTACGGCTCCATCGGGATCTGCAGCAGAATCTCGTGGCGTTGCGCGCGCGCGCGTTCGGCGAGTTTGGTGGGATCCGAACCATAGGGCGTAAACGCCAGCGTCACGGCGGCAGGCAGCTTCATGATGGCGTCGGCGGTCTTGGCGGCGCCGACGCCAAGTCCACCGACGACGATGGCGACGACAGGCATCTTCGCCGCCTTGGCGCGGTCGGCCTCGGCGGCGTAAACGGCAAAGGGCTTCAGGCCGTCCGACGCCATCGGGATCATGCCGTAGCGTGATTTTTCAAGCAGGCGCTGATCGATTCCGGCCATCATGGCGGTGGCCGCGTCGGCCTTATCCGGCGTCTCCCCGGATATCGTCACGTCGTGGCGCGCGCCGCTGGAGCCATCGATGATGGTGACCGTCTTTTGCTCGGGCGAAATTGTCTGTTTGGTCGTGGATTTCGCACCGGGCTCGGTGCCGGCTGCCGGCGCCATCGCGGGTTGATCCTCGGCAGGGTGATGCGGCCCAATCGCAATCCGCGTCGTCGGTTCGCCGCCCAGCGGATTATCGCTGAACAGGGCGAAGCCTGCGAAGGTGGCCAGAAACAGCCCGAGCAGCACGGCGAGCGCCTGCATTCCGGTAAACGGCAGCCGGAACCGGCGCTTTCGGCGCACCGTTTCCTGTCCAAGCGGAGCGCTCAGATCATCGGCCGTCTCTGCCATCGAACTCCCCGAATCAACCGGGCCGACGATACCACGGCGCGGCAAGACCGCGGCAGATAGGGGAACTTCGGCCTCAGGCGGGCATGCTCGAAAACGTCAATAAAAAGGCGGCCCGAAGGCCGCCTTTTTTGCAAAGACCATTGTCACGGGATCAGTTGGCTTCCTTGTTGGAAGGCTTTTCGATCGCCGCCTTGTCACCGGTGGCAGGCGCGCTGGCGTTGACTTTCACGCCGTGAAGCAGATCGGCCGCCATCTTCAGGGCCTTGTCGTCCTTGGCGTCCGGCGGCACGTAGGATTGCGAGCCGGTCTTCTCGTCGCCCTCGGACTTCAGATGACCGCGCAGCGAGGCTTCGCCCTTGGTGTCGGTCCGCGACTTCAGCTCATCCGGCACGTCTTGCAGCACCTCGATATCGGGAACGATGCCCTTGGCCTGGATCGACTTGCCGGACGGGGTGAAATAGCGCGCGGTGGTGAGCCGCAGGGCGCCATTGCCGGAGCCGAGCGGTATAATGGTCTGCACCGAGCCTTTACCGAAGGAGCGGGTGCCGACCAGGGTTGCGCGCTTGTGGTCCTGCAGCGCGCCGGCGACGATTTCGGATGCCGATGCCGAGCCACCGTTGATGAGGACGATCAACTGCTTGCCTTTGGTCAGATCGCCGGGATGGGCGGAGCGGCGCTGAGTTTCCTCGGCGTTGCGTCCGCGGGTCGAGACGATCTCGCCGCGCTCCAGGAAGGCGTCCGAAACAGTGACCGCTTCTTCCAGAAGACCGCCGGGATTGTTGCGCAGGTCGATGATGAAGCCTTTCAGCTTGTCGCCAATCTGGCTGGTGAGAGTGTTGATCTCCCGCTTCAGCCCCTCGGTGGTCTGCTCGTTGAACGTCGTGATGCGGATATAGCCGATGTCGTCGCCTTCGGTGCGCGCGCGCACCGAGCGGACGCGGATGTTGTCGCGGACCAGCGTGACGTCGATCGGGTTGTCCTGCCCCTTGCGAATGATCTTCAGCCGGATCTTGGTGTTGACGGGGCCGCGCATTTTCTCGACGGCCTGGTTGAGGGTGAGACCCTGCACGGCTTCGTCGTCGAGATTGGTAATGATGTCGTTGGCCATGATGCCGGCCTTGGAGGCCGGGGTGTCGTCGATCGGCGACACCACCTTG
>DASQOU010000267.1:0-4849 GCA_035644295.1 Bradyrhizobium sp. | reverse complement strand
ATAAACCTTATACTTGATCGTGCCCCCGGATTCCTTTTCCACCGCGGCGCCCCAGTCTTCCAGCGCCTTTTGCAGCGGATGCGAGGCCGGCACCCAGTGCGACAGTTTCAGCTCGAAGGTCTTTTCCTGCGCAAGCGCGGGCGTCACACTGGCGGCCAGCAGCAACGCCAAGAACGTTTTCCTCATCGACGTCTTCTCCCTTCGCAAATTCTGGGCTTCAATGCCCTTTGCGGATATTGTTATATGATATAATCACCATTGCAAGCATATGCGGCAGCAACCGCAGCGGCTGCGTTCAAGCCTATAACAGTCTAGGGAGCAAATGTTGCGAACAAAAGTAGCAATCATTGGCGCGGGGCCGGCGGGATTGCTGCTGGGGCAGCTGCTGCACACCTACGGAATCGACAACGTCATTCTGGAACGCCAGACCCCGGACTATGTGCTCGGCCGCATCCGCGCCGGTCTGCTTGAAGAGGGAACGGTCGCACTGCTCGACCAAGTGGGCGCCGGCGCGCGCGCGCACCGCGACGGCCTGGTCCACCATGGTGTCGAACTGGCCTTCGGCGGCGCGCGCCACCGCATCGATATGACGACTGCCACCGGCAAGACGGTGACGATCTACGGCCAGACCGAAGTCACGCTCGACCTGATGAACGCGCGCTCCGCTGCCAGTCTCACCACCATTTATGAAGCCGCCGACGTCACGCCGCACGATTTCGACACCGATCATCCCCGTGTTTCCTATGTCAAGGACGGCGTCGGCCACGACATCGCCTGCGACTTCATCGCCGGTTGCGACGGCTTCCATGGCGTCAGCCGCGCGAGCCTGAAGCCTTCGGCGATCGACACATTCGAGCGGATCTATCCATTCGGCTGGCTCGGGATCCTGTCGGAAACACCGCCGGTCTCGAACGAATTGATCTACAACAACCACGCCAGGGGGTTCGCGCTCTGCTCCATGCGGTCGATGCACCGCAGCCGCTATTATGTGCAATGCAGCCTCGACGATCACGTCGATCAATGGCCGGACGAAAGGTTCTGGGATGAGTTGAAGCGGCGACTCGATCGAGAGGCGGTCGACAACCTCGTCACCGGGCCTTCCATCGAAAAGAGCATCGCGCCGCTGCGCAGCTTTGTCGCCGAGCCGATGCGGTTCGGGCGGATGTTCCTCGCCGGCGACGCCGCCCATATCGTGCCGCCGACCGGCGCCAAGGGACTTAACCTCGCCGCCAGCGACGTACATTATCTCTCGCAGGCTTTGCGCGAATATTACGACGAGAAATCTTCCGCCGGGATCGATGGCTATTCCGAGAAGGCGCTGGCGCGGGTCTGGAAGGCGGTGCGCTTCTCCTGGTGGATGACCGCGATGCTGCACCGGTTTCCCGACACCGAAGGTTTTGGCGCCCGGATCCAGCTGGCCGAGCTGGATTATCTCGTGAGCTCGAAAGCGGCGTCGGCGTCGCTGTCGGAAAATTATGTCGGGTTGCCGTATTAGGTGTTCGCGCGATGGGCCCAGACCTTTCGCAGCCCGGAGAAATCCCTCATGGTGAGGAGCGCGTCTTCGCGCGTCTCGAACCATGAGGTCCGTGGCCCATCCTTCGAGACGCGCGCCACCGCGCGCTCCTCAGGATGAGGACGGTGTCAGTTGGTAGGTTGGCGGCCTCGCATGCTCACTCTGTATTTCGCCCCAGGCTCAAGTTCGATGGCAGTGCACATTGCGCTGCACGAGATCGGCGTTGCTTTCGACGGGCGGCCGATGTCTTTCAAGAATAACGATATGGGCTCGCCGGGATACTTGGCGCTCAATCCGGAAGGCAAGGTCCCCACGCTTGTCATCGACGGGCGCCCGCTTACCGAGGTCGCCGCGATCCTGTTTTATCTGGCGAAGCGTTTTCCCGATACGGAGCTGTTGCCGCGCGACGATATCGAGGCCGACGCACAGGCGCTGTCATGGATGTCCTTTGCCGCTGCCACGCTGCATCCCGCGCGCCGGCACGGGCTGGATCATGCCAGGGAGGTCTGGGGAATTGCCGACCGGCGTTTGGGAAACGGCTGGGCGCTGGGCCGCTATTCGATCGCCGACATCCATCTTTTCCGACTCTATTGGCGGTTCGCCAATTCGCTGAAGCCCGCGCCCGAAACCTTTCCCAATCTCACCGCGCATTACGCGCGCATGATGGCCCGCGCCGCAGTACGACGCACGATCGAGATCGAAACCGCGGTTGGATATGAACTGCCGGCGTGAACGCGGGTCGATTTGGCTCCGCCACCACCACATTCAAGGCCGTCATCACCCGCGAAAGCGGGTGATGACGGCTAAGGATGATCTTCGTGCGCCTGCTAAGGCTTTTGCGGTGGCCTGATCTGAAAATTGCGGGTCGTGGCCAGCACCGTCCCGCACCGCGTTTCCTGCTCTGCCGACACGATATAGACATCGGCAGCACCGACCGAATTGGTGCGGCCGGCCTGCATCACCCGCCCCCGAGCTCTTAATTTTTCGCCTTTGGCAATGCCGGTCATTTTGATGGTGAAGTCGAGTGTTGCCAGCGCCCATCCTCTTGGCAACAGCGACAGGCAGGACGACACCGCCGCCACATCGCCCGCCGTGCCGACCATGGACGCCGGGAATTGGCCCGGCGGTCCGGAGAACCGCCCATCGAACGGCAACTCGATCGCGACCCGGCCCGGCGTGGCCGAGATCACGTTGATCCCATATTCCCGCACAAACGCCAGCGTCGTGAGAAACGATTCAATCTCGGCTTGATCGAGCTGTTCTTGCGCATCGTCCATGGCATCCCTCCATTGGATTCAGGCAACGACCCGCTTTCGCGCCGGTGCCTTGATTTGCATCGCCGCGGCGAGCGACTTCGCGACGTCCTCGATCGGCTGCGCACTGCCTTCGACCCGCGCCAGGATCAGCGCGCCTTCGATCGCCGACATCGTCAGGGTCGAAAGCCGCCTGGCCTCGACCTTGCCAAAACCATCGCGGAGAAGCGCGCGGGCGATCACCGCGCACCAGCCGGCAAACGCCTCGCGGCCGGCGGTGGCCATGTCGGCGGATTGCGGCGCGGACTCAAGCAGGGTGGTCGCGATCGGACAGCCATCGCGGAAGCCGGACTTGGCCATCCAGCCGGCGAGCAGCCTGCAATAGGCCCGGATCATGGACGCCGCGCTGTCATGTTCCTTCTCGAGCTTCTCCAGCGTCGCCACTACGCCGGCGCCGGCGAAACGCACCGCGCCCTCGGCGATCTGGTCCTTGCCTCTGGGAAAATAGTGGTAGAGCGATCCTTTCGGCGCGCCACTGACTTCGACGATCTCATTGATGCCGGTCGCCGCAAAGCCGTTACGGCGGAACAGCGTCGCCGCCGCCCGCACGATGGCGCCGCGATGCCTTGGCGGTGTGGACATAGCGCACATTCCCATCTTGCCCGACCGGCTCAATTCTATATAGACTGGTCTAGATAGTCCAGTCGCCTGCGAGCGCGCCGTTTTAAACAAACGCCGAAATCCCGTTTTAAACTTTGTAGGCGGTGAGTTCGTCACAGTAATCGCGTTTATTGGCGCGATGTTCCGCCAACATGCGAGCCGTCCATGACCGCCACCGATATTCCCGAAGGTTTCGAACGCCAGTCCCGGCGCAGCCCCCTCACCGATCCGTGGGAGCCGATCTATTCCAAGCAAACACCTGACGCGATTATCCTCGGGCTTCGGCTGGCCACGCCGCATACCAACGCGCGCGGGTTCGTCCATGGCGGCTTGATTGCAGCGCTGACAGACAAGGCCATGGGGCACAGCTGCGGCCACAAAATGCGCGGCGCCAACTCGCTGGTGACGGTCAGCATGTCGATCGATTTCATCAGCAGCGCGCAGATCGGGCAGTGGCTCACGGTCGAGACCGACGTGATCAAGACCGGCAGCACGATCTGCTTCGCGCAATGTTTGGCAAAAGCCGATGACGTCGTCATTGCGCGCGCCAATGCGACGTTCCGGGTGGTGCCGAAGAAGCAATAGCCGTCATTCCGGGGGCGATGCGAAGCATCGAACCCGGAATGACCCCGGAATGACTGAGTATTACCGCCCGCCGAAATGCCAATCGCTGATGTCGGTCACGAGATCGATGAAGGTGCGCACCTTGGCCGAGAGCAGCCGCGATGTCGGATAGACGATGTGGATCGGCAGCGGCGGCTGCTCGAATTGCGCCAGCATCACCCTGAGCCGGCCGCCTTTGATGGCGTCGGCCGCCTGATAGGCCAGCACCCGCGTCAGGCCGCCGCCCTGCTCGGCATACTGGATCGCGGCGTCGGCGCTGTTGGTGGTAAAGCGCGGCGTGCACGTCACGCGAATCTCGCGGCCGTCTTCGACAAAACGCCAGTCCGGCGACGCGGTCATGGCGCCGAACTGAATGGTTTCGTGCGATGCGACGGCCTCTGGCGTGTCCGGCTCGCCCCGCTGCTGGAGATAGTCTGACGAGGCGACCACGATCCGCCGCATCTCACCGACTTGGCGCGCAACCAGGCTGGAATCGGCAAGGTGGCCAATTCTGACCGCCAGATCGATGCCGTCCTCCACCAGGTTGACCATACGATCCGCCAGCCGCAGTTCGGCCGAGACCTCGGGGTAGCGTTTCAGGTAGGCCGACATCACAGGACTGACATGGAGGCGTCCGAACCCAACGGGCGCCGAAACCACCAGCCGTCCGCTCGGCCGCGTCCTTTCGTCCTGCGCCGAGCCTTCGGCTTCCTCGACATCGGCGAGAATGCGGCGGGCACGCTCCAGATAGCGCGTGCCGATATCGGTCAGCGTTACCGAGCGCGTGGTCCGCTGTAATAGCCGCGCGCCGAGACGCTGC
>DASQOU010000266.1:0-29475 GCA_035644295.1 Bradyrhizobium sp. | reverse complement strand
ATATCGGTGTTGATTTCGAACTTTCGGGCCGTATAGAAGCCCGCCGCAACTGCAAGGATGAGTGCGATCAGGACAGTCGTGACGGCAAACCGCGTGCAGGCTTTGACAATCCAAACAACAATGCTTGTCAGCACATTTTTTCTTTCTAATGTTAACAGCCTGCCGGAAACGTCCGCTGTCTAGCGGAGTTCCCTGAGCCAATCTAATGTTGTTTTTGAGGTTTTCTTGTTTAGGGGCACGGAAAATAAGCTCAAAACATGCCGAAACATCCCCGAATGGCGCTTTGAGGTGCTGGTCCCGCAGAGCTGACGAACAAGTGAGGGAGGCTTCGCCGACTACAGTTTGTGAGCTAACTGTATTATGTTACCGAATCTGAGCGCTTGAGCCAGCTGACAGCTGCGCTCAGGAAAGAACTCGTATTGCGATCCGCCTTTTCGATCCCATCATATTTTGACACAAAGCGCTGCACCTCCATCTTCAGGGGGTTGGTGCGGATATTGCAGATATCCGGACCTGACGGAGACACAGAATGAGAGTGGTGCAACTTGCGTAACGGGCGTCCCATGGAAGTGTTTCTTGCGCAGCCCCGCGGGTTTTGCGCGGGCGTCGTGCGTGCGATCGAGATCGTCGAGCGGGCCCTCGAAAAATATGGCCCGCCGGTCTATGTCCGGCACGAGATCGTTCACAACAAATACGTGGTCGAGAGCCTGAAGAACAAAGGCGCGATCTTCGTTGAGGATCTCTCGGAAGTGCCCCCGCATGCGGTCACCGTGTTCAGCGCCCACGGCGTGGCACGGAGCGTGGAGGAGGAAGCCGCCGCGCGCGGCCTGCCGGTTCTCAATGCCACCTGCCCGCTTGTGACCAAGGTGCACAACCAGGGCAAGCGCTATATGTCGAAAGGCCGGGCGCTGATCCTGATTGGCCACGCCGGACACCCCGAGGTCGAGGGAACCATGGGCCAGGTTCCAGGCCCCGTGCTCCTGGTCCAGAACGTCGACGATGTAGCGGCCCTGACGATACCCGCCGACACGCCGGTTGCGTATATCACCCAGACCACCCTCAGCGTGGACGACACCAAGGACATCATTGCGGCCCTCCAGCAGCGCTTTACGGACATTCAAGGCCCGGACATCCGGGATATCTGCTATGCGACACAGAACCGGCAATCTGCGGTAAGGGACCTAAGCAAGCTCGTGGACGTTATCCTGGTGGTCGGGGCCAACAACAGTTCCAATTCGAACCGGCTGCGGGAAATCGGCACCGAAGCCGGGGTTGCGAGTTACCTGATCGCCGATGGCAGCGAGTTGAATCCGGACTGGCTCAAGGATGCCAAGGCCGTCGGCATCACCGCCGGCGCCTCGGCCCCTGAAGTGCTGGTTGACGACGTTATCGAGGCCTTGAGGCGCATCGGACCGGTCGCGGTATCGGTGCTTCCGGGCCGCGAGGAAAATATCGAATTTCGGCTTCCGGCTGAGTTAGCGGCGGGCTGATCCACTCCTCTACTTTAGTCCAGAAAGAAACTTGCAATGGCAATACCGTTCTTCAAGGAAATCCGTATCGGCGGCTATCTGATGAAGCAGAAGCTGCTCGGCCGGAAGCGTTATCCGCTGGTGCTGATGCTCGAGCCGTTGTTTCGCTGCAACCTCGCTTGCGTGGGTTGCGGCAAGATCGACTATCCCGACGCGATCCTCAATCGGCGGATGTCGGCGCAGGAATGCTGGGACGCCGCCGACGAATGCGGCGCGCCGATGGTCGCCATACCCGGCGGCGAGCCCCTGATCCACAAGGACATCGGCGAGATCGTGCGGGGTCTGGTGGCGCGAAAGAAGTTCGTGTCGCTATGCACCAACGCGCTGTTGCTGGAGAAGAAGCTCCATTTGTTCGAGCCATCGCCTTATCTGTTTTTCTCGGTGCATCTCGATGGCCTGAAGGAGCATCACGACAAGGCGGTTTCGCAAGAGGGCGTGTTCGATCGCGCGGTTTCCGCGATCAAGGCTGCCAAGGCGAAGGGTTTCACGGTCAACGTCAACGCCACGATCTTCGACGGACATGAGGCCGAGGACATCGCCAAGTTCCTCGACTTCACGACAGAACTCGGGGTCGGGGTTTCAATGTCGCCGGGCTATGCCTATGAACGCGCGCCCGACCAGGAACACTTCCTCAATCGCACCAAGACGAAGAAGCTGTTCCGCGACGTATTCGCACTCGGCAAGGGCAAGAAGTGGAATTTCATGCATTCGGGCCTGTTCCTGGATTTCCTTGCGGGCAACCAGAGCTATGAATGCACACCCTGGGGCATGCCGGCACGCAACATCTTCGGATGGCAGAAGCCCTGCTACCTGCTCGGTGAAGGCTATACCAAGACCTTCAAGGAGCTGATGGAGACGACGGACTGGGAGACTTACGGCACCGGCAAGTACGAGAAGTGCGCCGACTGCATGGCGCATTGCGGCTACGAGCCGACCGCGGCGAGCGCCGCGCTGAGCAATCCGTTCAAGGCTGCGTGGGTGGCACTGCGCGGCGTCCGGACAACGGGCCCGATGGCGCCCGAGATCAGCCTCGAAAACCAGCGGCCGGCGCAGTACATCTTCTCCGCGGAAGTGCAGAAGCGCCTGTCAGAGATCCGCCGCGACGAGGCCCTCGCCGCCCAGCAGAAAGCCTCGACAGCCGCGTAGGCTGCGCAGCGCGCGATTGAAATCGATTCCGGTCGAGACCAGCGCGCTTAGCGTCAGTGGGTTGCGCGCGATCCCGCGCAGCACCTTGCGCAGGTCGATGTCGCCGTTCGGCTTGATCGCCGACATCGCCAACGACGGCAGGGCTCGGCTGGCGGGGTCGCTGATGACGCGCAAGGCGGCAAATGGAAGCCCGGCTTTGGCGGCATAGGCGGCGGCGATATGGCTTTCCATGTCGACGGCGGCGGCCCCCGTCTCCGAGTGCAGCGCGGCCTTGACGTGCCGGGCGGCGACAACCTGCTCGGCGCCCGCGAGACGACCTCTGACGATGCGCCGGCCCCCGAGGGCGACGCTGGCGATTACGTCTTCATTGAACGCCAGACCGGCCATCCAGCGGGCGTCGCCCGCCATCACCTCGGTCGCCACCACGACATCGCCGGATTTCAAGCTGGGATCCAGTCCTCCGGCAACGCCGAAGCTGATCACACCCCGGATCGTGGTGGGGTCAAAGACCGTCAGAAGCGCCCGCAGTTGCTGCGGATCGCTGGAGCTGCAAATGACAGTCATGCCGGGCCCAGCCGCGATACGGGCCTCCTGCACCAAACCAGTCACAATCAACACGGGCCGCGGGTCGATGCCCGCGGCTTTGCCAATCCCCGCCCCCAACTTCACATTCCGACCCCTACCACCCTGCTGTTGGTATTCCTCAAATTCCGAAACCGCGCCAACGCCCAGAGCGGAAAGAACTTCGGATACCCATGATAGCGCAGATAAAATACCCTAGGGAAGCCCGTCGCCGTATAGCGCTGCTCATCCCATAGCCCTTTTTCGGTCTGTGTGGCTACTAGGTACTCCACGCCGCGGGCGACCGCCGGATGCTTGACCTCGCCCGCCGCCATCAATCCAAGCAAAGCCCATGCCGTTTGCGAGGCGGTCGTCGGGGCTCCCTCAAATCCCTTATAATCGAGCCGGTAACTGGTCGCGTCCTCCCCCCAACCCCCGTCGGCATTCTGGATCGACACCAGCCAGGCGACGGCCTTGCGGATAACAGCGTCCTGGTGATCCACACCGACGGCATTGAGGGCGCACAACGCGGACCAGGTGCCGTAAATATAGTTAAGTCCCCAGCGGCCGTACCACGACCCCTCCGCCAGCTGGGTTCGGCGCAGAAAATCTACCCCGGCAGCAACCGCCTTGCTGCTTGCCGCGGTCTCCCCGAGTTGGGCCAGCATCGAGATGCAGCGGGCCGTGACGTCCTCGGTCGGCGGGTCGAGCAGCGCGCCATGATCGGAGAACGGAATGTTGTTGAGGTAATATTCGAGATTATTGACGTCGAAGGCGGCCCACCCACCATCGCGGCTCTGCATGCCCTCGATCCATTCGCGGCCGCGGGCGATCGCGGCATCGTAGGCGGGGTTTGGCTCGGCGCGACGAACACGATCCATTGCCATCACGACGACCGCGGTATCGTCGAGGTCGGGATAATAGGCGTTGTTGTACTGGAACGCCCAGCCGCCAGGGCGAACGTCGGGGCGCTTGGCGGCCCAGTCGCCCTTGACGACCAGCTCCTGCTTGGGCACCAGCCAGTCCAGACCCTGCTTGGCCGGCGGCAAAGCGTCCGCGCCGGCTTCGATCAGGGCATGACAGGTCAGCGAAGTGTCCCAGACCGGCGAAACGCAGGGCTGGCAATAGGCCTCCTGCTCGCCGATCACCAAAAGCCTGTCGAGCGCCTTTCGCGTCATGGCGCGGGGCGGATAATCCGGGCCCTTGCCGAGAACTTCGTACATCATCACGACGTTGGCCATCGGCGGATAGATCGCGCCCAGCCCGTCTTCGCCGTTCAACCGCTCTTCGATGAAGGCGACCGCAGCCTCGATGGCGCGCGCGCGCAACTTCTTCGGAAACAGCGGCTCGATCGTCCGCAACACGCTGTCCAGCGCGCGAAACAGCAAAAACCAGCCCGAGCTCTGATGCGGCGCCTTGGCCGTCATTCCGATCGAACGCGGATCCTGCAGGAACAGCTCATCGATCGCGACCCCGCTCACATTTTTCGCGCGCGGTTTCAACGCTGCCAACACCAGGAGCGGCACGATGGTGGTGCGCGCCCAGTAGGAAATCTTGTTGAGGTGAAATGGCGACCACATCGGCAACAACATGATTTCGACCGGCAACACCGGCACGCTGCGCCAGGTCGTCACCTCGAAGATCGCCAGCATGAAGCGTGTGAAGACATTGCTGTGGATGGCGCCGCCGCGCGAGCGGATCGCCTCGCGCGCGCGGACCATGTGTGGTGCATCCACAGGCTCGCCCATCATCTTCAGGGCGAAATAGGCTTTCACGCTGGCGCTCATGTCAAAATCGCCGTCATGCACGAGTGGCCAGCCGCCATGGGCGCCCTGAACCCGCCGCAGGTAATTTGCGATCTTTGCTTCCAATACGCTGTCTACCGGCTCGCCCAAATAGTGACGAAGCAACACATATTCAGCCGGAATGGTGCAATCGGCCTCCAGCTCGAATACCCAATGCCCATCAGCCTGGCGGTAATCGAGCAGCGCCCGCGTTGCCGCGTCGATACTCGCCTCCAGAGCGCCACCGGCCCCTATCCCAACTGTCTTATTTCCGGAATGCATCTCGCCCAACATCCCTGCCATCGTCCGTGCGGTCTCACCGTAAGCCTGAGTCTTGCTTGTCATCCAATCAAGCCCGTCGCATGGCAAGGACGAGATCGGCGGCGCGGTTACCGGACCGCACCGATCCTTCGATGGTCGCCGGCAACCCCGTATCAGTCCAGTCGCCGGCGAGAAACAGATTTTTAAGGGCGGTCGACGCCCCCGGCCGGAGGGCATTTTGCTCCGGTGTGGCCTCAAACGTCGCCCGGCGTTCGCGCACGATCTGCCACGGCGGCATTTCACCTTGGACGCCCGAGGCCTTGCAGATATCCCGCCAGATCGCCTGCGCGAGTTCTTCGCGCGGCACGTCCACCAGGCGGTCGGCGTTGCTGATGGTCACGGACAGGCGCTGAGGAAATGCGAACAACCACTCTACCAGCCCACCCACGACCCCGAGAATCGGAGCCATGTCAGTCGGAGGGTCAAAGCGGAAATGCGCATTCACAATCGCCCGGAATTTGGAGGGCGTCTTCAGGCCGGGAAGCAGCGCCGCCGCCGGCCGCGGCGGGACAGCCAGCAGTACAGCATCATCGGGCCCAAGCGCGATGGTCTCCTCGCCAAACCTTAATTCGCCGACGCTGCCTGCCGACATGCCAAAGCCGCGCAGTTCATGCCCGAACTGGACGCTGGCGCCCTTGCCCTGCAGCAACCTGATCGCTGGTTCGACCAAAACCGCGCTCAAACCCTCGCGCGCGATCAGCGGCCGACAAGCCATTCCTCCCGCCAGTAGCGTTTCCCGCACAACCGCGCCGGCAAGCCCTGCGGACCCCTCGGGGGGATCGACGTTGAGCGCTGCAAGCAGCAAGGGTTGCACCAGCCGCTGGTAAAGCCGCCCCTCGCACGGAATGGCGTCGCCAACCAGTCTTCCCGGTGACGCCCAGATCAGAGGCATCAACGCCAGATAGTCGCGTAAGCCAGTGTCGGGGACGCGACGCGCTGTATCGAAGACCCACAGCGGCAGCCGGTTGTCGCCAAGGTCGAGCTGCCAGTGCTGGCCAGTCGTCAGATCGACAAAGGGAAACTGGGCGCGCTTAGGTCCGACCAGCCCGGCCTCGGTACCGATCGACCTTGCGTAAGCAATCGCATGACGGTTGCCGGAGAGCAGCAGATGATTGCCGTTATCGATGGTCAGGTTGGTCGCCGCGTCGAAATAGGAGCGGCAGCGGCCGCCCGCCTGCTGTGTGGCCTCGTGGAGGTGCACCTTGAAATTCGCGTTCGCCAGCCGGACGGCTGCGGAGAGGCCTGAAATTCCTGCGCCGATGATGTGGACGGTTTGTTGCATCAGATAAATGCGTAGCGAAGCAGAATGGCGATGCGGGCCATCTTGTCGAGGCGAACCGGCATGCGGGGGCTATCAAAACCCCTGGCGACAAGCAATTCCAGAATGGCGCGATAATATTTCGACATGATCCTCGGCGCGCGCACGACCCGCCGCGGATTGCGGTTCATGACCTCGTCGGCTTTCTCGAAATGCGCGCGTGCCCGCTCTATCAGAGGCGCGCACACTCCCGGCAGAGCCGGGTCAGCGATGACCTCGAGCGGATCGGTCGAGATGATGCCGGCATGCAGCAATCCCTCGCGCGGCAAGTAAAGCCGGCCGATGGCAGCGTCTTCATCGATATCGCGCAGGATATTCGTCAATTGCAGGGCACGGCCAAGATGATGCGCCAGCAGGATCCCATCGTCCTGTGCGAGGCCGAACACCCGCACCGACAGCCGTCCGACGGCGCTCGCTACGCGATCGCAGTAAAGGTCGAGCGTCGCAAGGTCGGGTGCGCGGATGTCCTGCGGCACGTCCATTTCCATGCCGTCGACAATGGCTAGAAAATCCTCGCGCAGCAGGCCGAAGCGCTGCACCGACGCAGCGTAGTCCCGTAACCGCGGCGGCGGATCGCCCTGATACAGGGCGTCGATGTCCTCACGCCATCGCTGCAACGCGGCCAGCCGTTCCTCGCGCGGGCCGTCGGAATCGGCGATGTCGTCGACTTGCCGGCAAAAACTGTAGATCTGAAACATCGCCTCGCGCTGCGCGTGCGGGAGAATGCGCATCGCCGCGTAAAACGAACTGCCGGACGCCGATGTTCCGTAACCCGGATTGGCTGCCGCCGTCTCAAGCGTCATGCGCCGGCCGCCGGTTTTGAAACAGGCCGACGTCCCATCGCCCGCCGGGTCGCCTCACCGGCCACCCCGCCGATGCTGTAGGCGATTAGTTCGATCGGACCGAGATGCACTCGCTCGCTCAGGGGATCGCGTACTTTCAGAAGGCGAACGATCTTGTCGGCGAAAGCCTCAATCACGGAGATCTCAAGCCCGAGCCTGAAATCCCTCACTTCGGCACTGAGCGATTTGCTTTCCGCGAGCAGACTTTCGGTCCGCGCGGCAAGGGAATGCAGGCACTGCAGCAGCGGCGCCGGCGCGCGAGGCTCTCCGAGCTGCTCGACCGAGGCCCCGGCCGCTGCGAGCGCGTCGCGCGGAAGATAGACGCGATTGAGATTTCTGTAGTCTTTGCCGCAATCCTGAAGATGATTGTTGATCTGCAAGCCGGCGCAGAGCGCATCCGACGCAGCCCAGGTCGACGTGCTCTCGCCATGGACGTCGAGCATGAACCTTCCGACGGGCATCGCGGAATATCGGCAATAGTGGATCACTTCATCCCACGTCTCGTAACGGAGCTTGGTCACGTCCATCCGAAACGCGATCAGAACATCGAGCGCATGGCGCGGCGGCATCGCGCGCTCGGCCAGCGCCCGCCGCAGATTGACAGCCTCGGGCTGGCTATCGCCGTCGCCCAGCAGTTCGGCCTCAAGCAGATCGAGATAGGCCAGCTTCTCGCGCTCCTCGAGCGTCGCATGATCGGCGATATCGTCGGCCGTTCTCACAAAATTGTAGAACGCGAGGATAAGTGCCCGATGGCGCGGGTGAATGATCCACGACGCGACCGGAAAATTCTCGTCGCGGTGAGTCTTGCCGGATCGCAATTCGCTCGCGGTGGTCATCAGGAACTGGCTACATTCTTGAGCTTGGCACGCATCCGTAAACTCGCGCATACGTCGCGGATCGCAAACCCCATATAGGGGAATACGGCACCAAAACCAATGCCATCTGCGGTTTCTCGCAGATTCCAAATCACGTCCGAATTGGCCGATAACGAGCCCCCTGGGTGGGGGCGATGGCTGCGAGGACGCTTACTGGCCGTGGTTCACCAGAACCTGGTTGCAGGCATGGGTCAGCTTGGGACGATTTTGCTGAAGGCAGGCCAGAACGGTCAGGTCGTCCTGATTCATGACGGTGCGACAATATTTTTGGACATCGTGAGCACAGGCCTTCTGCTCCTCGGGGGTGCCACTACGCTGTTGCGGTTGTTGCTGCTGAGCGATCGCCCCGGTGGAAGCCGACAGCGACAGCAGGGCGAATACCAAGAAAAAATTACGCATCGTGTTCCTTTATCCTGACGGCAGTGAACTCCAACCCGAATAGCACGTGGCATCACCGGGGCAGACTATTCAGATTGCGCATGCCACAAAGCGCGGCGACGAATACACCAAGAGCGCTTCCAAATGCGGCCAAATTTACGGCGACCCGGAAGCGCGTTGCAGCTTCAGACGGCCGTTCCAACTGCCCTGATAACCAATTGGTACTACTCAACATTTTTTGGAGGGATTTTTCGCGCGATCCCATGCGCCCGGGCAAGATCATACGATAGGCGAAGCTCGCCCTGTTCCAGGAGGAAAAAAATTCAGTTTCGCTTCATCGATGGGCGCGCGCGTTTCGAGCGAGATTCACGGTGGCAAGATCGACGTGCTCGTCGGGGCTGCTGGATTCACCGCCAGCCTGATGCTGCGGACCAACGGGAACCGGCAGACCGTTCAGATCAGCTGCACGGGCGACATCAGAGGTGAATCAATCACGATGACGAGGAGCTAAGGCCCTCCTCTATCCGTTCGTCAGGATTGCTCCGCCGGCCTTGCAGGACCCGCCGTTCCGCGAAGCCGCTGCGACAGGTTGATCAGGAACATCGCCGTCGGCCGCAGGATGAAAAGATCCGCCACCAGCGCCGCGACCATCGAGAAAGCGCTGAGCCAGCCAAACAGGCGCAGCGATGGCAGGTCGGAGAACACCGTTACCACCAGACCGCAGGCCAGAACCACCGTGGTCAGGATCAGCGCCGGGCCGACCAGCACGGTGGCACGTTCAACCGCCAGTTCCGGACCGACGCCCGGCTGGGACTCAAGTCTCAGCCGGTTGAGGAAGTGGATGGTGGCACTCAGCCCCAATCCAAAGGATACCGTGAGGGCAACAACGCTTGCGAATTGCAACCCCTCACCAAGCAACCACAGCACCGTGCCCGACAGCACCACCGGAAAAATCCCCGGCAGAACGCACGAAAACATCACCACCACCGAACGGAACGCGAGCCCGATGAAGATGGCGACGAGCGCGAACTCGATGGTCAAGCCGCGGTTGAGCTTTTCGATCATATTGGCGCTGTTGCGCGCAGCGATCGCGGAAAGACCGGTGACCGCGATTTCGTAACCGGGATGTGCCTTGCGCACCGCGTCCAGCGCGTGATCAAGATTCTCGACCACGGGAAGAATCTGGCTGGAATCGAGGTCCGGCACCCGGCCCGACACCACCACCGCATCCTGGCCGGCCGAGATAAAGCGCCGCACCAGATATTCGGGAATAACGCTGACATATTCCTTCAAGGTCGCGACGTCGGAACTGCCGGCCTTTTCGGCGAGCCAGCGCCGCAGCGTCTCCAGTGACCAGACGTTGCCGACGCCTGCCTGCTTCTCCACCAGCCCGTGAACATCGGCGATGGTTTTCAGCGTTTCAGGAGAATACAACGAAGCGCCCTTGGGGAATTCGATCACGATGTCGATCGCATTGGCGCCGGTCAGCTTGGCGTCGAGCCGACCGCTTGCCTCCACCGCCTTCTGCTTGTCCGGTACCTGGTCGGCGAGCCGGTAGCGCGGTTCCAGATTGGCATACACCACAGCCAGACCGCCAACGAACAGCACCGCGATCAGGCTGAACAGGCCGGGGCGGCTCACCATGCGCACCGCGATCCAGTAGCAGAAATTGCGCAGCATCTGCACGCCGGCGTCGGCGCCCTGGAATTTTACGGCGAAAATCTTTTCGTTGCGCACAAGCAGCACGCCGAACACCGGCACCAGCGAGAGCACGGCGATCAGCGCGATGATGGTGGCGGCAAGTCCCGCCTCGCCGAATTTTCGGATCAGGTCGGAATCCGAAAATTGCAGCGCGATAAACGAGATGCCGGCGGTGCCATGAGTGAGAACGCAGGCTGGCCCCACCACCAATACGGCGTTCCGGAACGCGGTGAATTTGTCCTGGCCTGCGATCAGGCGGTCGCGTGCCGCAAAGGTCAGCTGCATCGAGTCCGAAAAGCTGATCACCATGATCAGCGGCGTCATAACGTTCAGAAACATATTGAGGTTGAAATTGGCCCAGCCGAGGACGCCGAGCGCGAGCACGATCGCAATGATCGGCGGGAACGCGGCAACCACCATGAACGATATCTTGCGGAAGAAGATGATCGCGATGATGCAGCCGGCGAGAATGCCGAGGACATTGTAGGTCAAGCCGTCGCGCTCGACCGCGTTACGGATTTCGAGCTGCATCACCGGAACGCCGGATAATTCCACGTTGAGCCCGGTGTCGCCGAGGTCCTCGGCCATCAGCTTGCGAATATCGCCCACCGTTTTGCTGAGCTTGCTGCCGGCGACGACCTCAGGCTCCAGCGACAGCACGACCAGCGCCAACGTGCCGTCCTCCGACAGCAGCTTGCCGCGGATGAGCTCGTTGGTTTTGACGGTCTCGATAAACTTGTCGTAGTCGGCGCCTTGCGGCAGCTCCGAGGGGAACAGGGCCGCCGGCAACTTGCCGGGCGCCGGCGCCTGACGCGCCGAGAACAGCGAGATCAGGCCGCGCGTACCCTCCACGAGTTGCAGATCGGTGATGAAGTCGCGCAGCTTCTCGAGATTCTCGCGCTTGAGCAGCGTCTTGCCCTCGACCACGACCAGCACGTCGAATTCGGTTGCGGGGAAGCGCTTGGTTTCCGCTTCGTATTGCCGGTATTCCTTGGAATTGGACCGGAACAATTGGCTCAGCGAATCATCGATCTTGATGCGGTCGATGCCGAAGATCGCGCCGATGATCAGCGCCACGAGAACGATGCAGGACAGGATCGGTGCCTGAACGGCGATGAGGCCTATGCGCTCCAGCCCGAAGGCGATGCTGGCGGTCGGCCGCTGCTCGATTTTCTCGACGTGAACCTCACTGTCGCTATTCTTTTCGAGCATGCCCTTGTCCAATTCTCACATCGGCTCAATTTACTGGCGAAGTTCCGGAAAGCGAATCAGGCTCTGAAACGACCTTGCCTGAGTGGCACTAGCCCTTGAAAATAAGCGGTAAATTGCGAGAGGTGTAGCAGGTCTGTGCGGCATTTCGCAAGCGGAGAGCAAAATGGCGCACATGCGGCGATATTGGGTCTCACGTCTCGGATTTGTCATGTTGGCTTGAATTTGCGGCGATGCCGCGAGGCATTCGGCTGCCGCTTTCGTCCTTTAGCGCAACGCCGGTCAATTGCCGGGCGAGGCCCTCGCGAATCAACCACGCGGTCCTGGAAGCCGCCTCATCGTAGCCGAGCCCGGCGCCATGGACGTTGGAAACGCAGTTGCGCTTTTCGTCGGTGAGGCCAAGCCTGGGGGCGAAGGTCAGATAGATTCCGAGACTATCGGCGGCGGAAAGACCTGGCCGCTCGCCAATCAGAACCACGACCATGCGCGCACAGAGAATGGCGCCGATCTCGTCGCCCAACGCAACCCGCGCTCCCGATGCGATCACAGCATGGCCGATTTCGATTTTCTCAGCGGCCAGCCGTGGCATAAGGCTGCGCAGCAGCTCAACGGCGTGCGCATTGACTGCCGCCGGCGAAAGGCCGTCGCCGACCACGATCGCGAGATCGCATGAACCACCGGCACGGCTCGCCAGCAGGCCTTGCGAATCCGGATCAAGCATCCGCCCGAGGTCCGGGCGCTTAAGGTAATCCCTCCGGTTACGGGCACGGCTTGAAACACTCAAGACCTGAAGACCAAGCTCGCCGAGGCCGCGCATCATGGCGGGCACGTCGAACGTCGCGTGGACAGCGTCACGGGCACGCGCGTGGTCAAGCGTGAACTTGAGCAGCGCCTCGGTCGGCAGGCTTGCTCCGGCGAGGCCCAGCGCGACGCGCGCCGGGGTCAGGTCCCGCAGATCCCTGAGCAAATGGGGCGATGGCGCCCGTTTCTTCATTCGTGACTACTCTGCAGGAACGGACGCCTCGCGCAGCCTGATCGAATAGTTCGAGGCATTGTGCCGACCGACCGAGGCTTCGCGCGCAAACATGATCAGGTGATGGGCGACGAGCATCGAGCTAATAAAATGCTCAATTTCGCCGCGGGCAAGACGCCGCAGCGCGAATTTCCAGAATTCGATCTTGTAATCGCCGAGAATACCAACTTTCCAGAAAATATTACGCAACATCGTCAGGCCTAGCTTGACGTTTTGCCAAGACGCCTGTTGCCGAGACCGCGGCCGCTTGATCTGGTTCGGGTAGGTTTTGCGGATCTGATATTCGTAGCGCGCCAGGAGCTTGCCGGGTTGATAGGCGCTACCCATGCACGCGCGCCACGTCCTTACGACGTCTTCGTAGGGCAAGTGAAAATCGACGTTGGATTCGCGCCCTTCGTCCTCGATCAACCGGTTTTCGCGCATCAGCCGATCCCATAGCGGTGTCTTTGGAAGCGCCTGCAGAAGGTTGATGGTCAAGAGCGGGATTTGCGACGCCTCGATGAACTCGAGCAGATTCTGGCCGGTTTCGGGCTTGTCGGTGTCAAGTCCGAGAATGATTCCAGAAACGACCTCCATGCCGAAGCTGTTGATCGTCCGGATCCCCTCCATGATGGGAACCATCATGTTGTGATCCTTGTGCATCGCCTTCAACGCCACCGGGTCCGGCGTTTCGATGCCGCAGAAGATCGTCGAGAAGAAAGCCTCGCGCATTCCGGCCAGGATCTCCGGACGCTTGGCGATGTTCAGCGTCGCCTCGCAGGAGAAGCGCAGGACAAAGCCGGTCTTCTTTTGCCATTCGACCAGATGCGGCAACAGATCGAGCGCGGCCTTGCGGTTGCCGATGAAATTGTCATCGACGAAATAGACCGAGCCTCGAATGCCGCATTCGAGCAATTTGTCGAGTTCGGCGGTGATCTGCTGGGGCGTTTTCAGGCGCGGATTGCGGCCATAAAGTCCCGGGATATCGCAGAATTCGCATTGATACGGGCACCCGCTCGAATACTGGATGCTGCCGAGGAAGTATTTTCTGAGTTCGGCAAGCTCGTAGGCAGGTAGCGGAAACTGGGTCATGTCGAGACGGTCGGCGGTCTTCAGGACCACCTGCCGCTCCGGGCGGGACGGATCGCGCGCAAGCCGCGCGATCAAATCGTTTGTCGCATCGCCGAGTTCACCGACATGAAGATAGTCGAACGAGGGGTAGTAGTCGGGGCAGGCACTGACTGAAGGGCCGCCGATCGCAACCGGCAGATCGAACGCATGCGCGCGGCGGCAGATATCGTTCATCTGCTGACGCTGGATATGCATGCCGCTGACGAGTACCGCCTCCGCCCATTCGAAGTCCTCCGTCGTGGCCGCGCGGATGTTTTCGTCGATGAAACGGACCGGCCAATTGGCGGGGAGATAAGCGGCGATCAGCAGCAGACCCTGCGGAGGCATGAACGCCTGGACGCCGTCGGTCAGCGGATAGGCGTATTCGAATGTGCCGAACGAAGACGTATAGCGCGGAAACACGCACAGGATGCGGCGCACCTTCTCAACGCTCTCAGCTCTCATCAAAATTCCTCTGCGACCTCAACCCTTGCAAGCTAAGCACGCCCCCCAGAGGCTGTGTTATAAATTCCTCAACATTGTGGCAGCCATCTAACGCAGGGACGACAGGATAGTTGCAGGAAAGGCCGCCGGCGGGGGTACATGGCCCTCAGCCGATCAATCGCAATGCAAAATCGGGTAGCAGGCCAGCGTTCCCGGCGAGACGAAACTCGGCATCGGCCAGCCCGGCGCGCAACAACCAGTCGTCGAATTCCGGGGCACGCTTGAGGCCGAACACGTCGCGGACATAAAGCGCGTCGTGAAACGACGTGGATTGATAATTCAGCATCACGTCATCTGCGCCAGGCACGCCCATGATAAAGCTTACACCGGCGGCGGCAAGCAGCGTCAACAGGTTGTCCATATCGTCCTGATCGGCCTCGGCGTGATTGGTGTAACAAACATCCACCCCGAGCGGCAGACCAAGCAGCTTGCCGCAAAAGTGATCCTCAAGCCCGGCGCGGATAATCTCCTTGCCGTCGTAGAGATATTCCGGGCCGATGAAACCAACCACACTATTGACCAGCAGCGGGTCGAAGGCGCGCGCAACGGCATAGGCGCGCCCCTCGCAGGTCTGCTGGTCAACGCCGTGATGGGCGTTGGCAGAAAGCGCCGAGCCCTGCCCGGTCTCGAAGTACATCACATTGTTGCCGACGGTGCCACGCTGCAACGACAGGCCCGCCTGGTGAGCTTCCCGCAGCAGCACGAGGTCGATGCCAAAACTCCGGTTGGCAGCCTGGGTCCCCGCGATCGACTGGAAAACCAGATCGACGGGCACTCGCTGCTCGATCAATCCGAGCGTGGTGGTCACATGGGAAAGCACGCAGCTCTGAGTCGGAATCTGCAATCGCGCAATGATGTCGTCGAGCAACCGCAGCAGTCCGCCAACGACAGCCGGATCATCGCTTGCCGGATTGATGCCGATGCAGGCATCGCCGGATCCGAGCAGGATGCCATCCAGGATGGACGCGGTGATACCCTTTTCGTCATCGAAGGGATGATTGGGCTGAAGCCGCACACTCATCCGACCGCGCAGACCGATCGTGTCGCGAAACGCCGACACTACCTCGCATTTTTTGGCTGCCAGGATCAGATCCTGATTGCGCATCAGTTTCGAAACCGCAGCGGCCATTTCCGGAGTAATCCCGCGCGACAGCTTCTTGAGAACAGCGGACGTCGCCTCCCCGGAAAGCAGCCAATCGCGGAAGGAGCCAACGGTCAGCGAGGATATGACCGCAAAGGCCGAACGGTCGTGGGTATCCGCGATCAGGCGGGTAACTTCGTCCTCTTCGTAGGGAATGACGGTTTCCTGCAGGAATTGCTTGAGCGGAACGTCGGCGAGTGCAATCCGCGCCGCAACCATCTGCTCGGCGCTCTCGGCGGCGATCCCAGCCAGGCGGTCCCCGGAACGCGGCGGCGTGGCTTTGGCCAGGAGATCGCGAAGGTCTTGGAAGATGTAGGTGGTGGTACCTATGGTGTGCCGATAGACCATGTCCGCTCCGGACCATCAGCGCCTTGCGCTGAGGACCGCCGCAAAGCCTATCACCTCGCCCTGCGGTCGGCGACCAAGCCCGTTGCTGCGATTGTCGGCAGAGTCTGCAGGCGCCGGCGGGCGCTTCCACGCGAACATCGGTCGCATCATAACCGATTGATATATTTGGTGAATTCATAGCGCGCCGGTAGACCTGCCCAATTCTGAGCGCGACATGCGAACTCGCCGGCTTTCGAAGTCGCGCAAACGCCTGGAAAAGCGAGCAGATCTGGCCCGCTCGCGGGTCTGCCAACCCACTGAAAAGAGAGCAAGGTTAACATTTTATACAGGAAAACTTTACATAGTCTGTTTTCGACGGCCGTCACCTTACTGACTGGCCTCCTCAGAGAGGCCCAGGATGCCCGCAATTATGAAATCTCCTGCTTCGGGCTCGGTCTTTTCGATTGGATCGCGCCTTTCGCTCGCGGCCAAGCTCTATTCTATTTTCGCCTTGTTTGCGCTGCTGACGGCGGCCATCACCGCGCTGTCCGATTACAACACCCGCCGCATTGCGGATCTCACGGGGGCCATCGAGACCGCCAGCGTAGCGGCGCTCAACGTCGAGCGCGTCAACTCGCTGGTCTATGCCGTGGTGATGGAATCCCGGGGCATCTACATGTCGACGGAAGCTGCCGCCATTAAAAAGTATGGCGATGCGCTCCACAAGTTCAGCGACCAGCTCGTCGGCGTCGTCAAGAAATGGGAATCGATCGTCCAGACAGATGACGCCGCGCAGTTTGCCGTCTTCAAGAAGCGAATCGAACAGTTCATCGAATTCCGCAGGGAACTGGTTCGCCGCGCGGTCGAGATAGGTCACGATGCGGGCCGCGAATGGGGCGATAACGACGCCAATCGCGGTGTGCGTTCGGCCCTCAACACCGATCTCGAAGCGCTTTCCAAAGTCTACGCCGAACGCGGCAGGCGGATCGTCCAGGAAACCGAGGTCAATCGCCAGTTGGCCTTTCTTCTGACCTTTCTCGGCGGACTGGCGCTGGTTCTGGTGGTCGTGGGTGTCCTGATCATCGCCCGCTCGGTGGCGCGGCCACTCTCGGCAATCACGACCACCATCAAGCGGGTCGCCGAAGGTGCTGAAGGTGTCGAGGTGCCCCACACCGATCGAACAGACGAAATCGGCGCACTGGCCCGCGCCATCCGGATCTTCCAGGAGGCAATGGATCGCAACCGCAACCTCAGTTCGCAGGCATTGCTGGACTCCAAGGCGCGCGAAGAACGGGCCCGGCAAATCGAGGCCTCGGTCGAAGCGTTCCGCGGCGCGATTGGAGGGGTGCTGGGCGCGGTCAACGACAATGCGTCGGCGATGCGCGAAACCGCGCAATCCATCGCCCAGGTGGCATCGAATGCAAGCGGCCGCGCGACCGCCGCGGCCCAGGCGACCGAGCAGGCCTCCAGTAATGTGTTCGCCGTCGCCAGTGCGGCCGAGGAGCTGTCAGCTTCCATTGAGGAGATCGGCCGGCAGGTCCGCCAGTCCGCAGGTGTCGTCGAACAGGCCGGTCAGCGGACCGAAAAGTCGGTCACGGAAATTGAAAGTCTCGCCGCCGCCACCCAGCGCATCGATGGCGTGCTCAACCTGATCCAGGCGATTGCGGAGCAAACCAACCTTCTCGCCCTGAACGCGACGATCGAAGCGGCTCGCGCCGGCGAGGCCGGCCGCGGCTTTGCGGTGGTGGCCCACGAAGTCAAGACTCTCGCCGGGCAAACTGCGAAGGCGACTTCCGAAATCGGCCAGAACATCAGCATGATTCAGGCGTCGACGCGCAATGCGGTCGATGCGGTGCGCGAAATCGGTACCGCCGTCCGTGAGATCAACGAGGTCACCTCGAATATCGCTGGTGCCGTTGGCCAGCAGGACGCCGCGACCCGCGAGATTTCGGCAAACGCGCAATTGGCCGCCGACGGCAATTCCACCCTGGTCGTCAACATTGGCTCGCTCAACGACGCCATAGGCGACACCAACAAGGCCGCAACGTCGGTCCTGTCGGCGTCAAACGACCTGACCTCCACGGCGGAACTGCTGTCGCGCGAGGTGGACAAATTCTTCCGCGATCTGCGCGCCGGCAGCGATGGCGATAACGCCGTGCGGACCGCGGCCGCCGGCTAAGAACTCGCCCTCGCCAAGGCGAGGCTGTCTTGCCGCGCCGGTTCAATCACACAGCGCCATTGCCGACAAAACTTTGCAAAAAAAATCGCGGAACCCAGATGCCACCGGGATCACGCGTCAATCATCTCGAGAATGGCGTTTCAGGCAGCCGATGCCGCCTGAGGAATTAGAACCAGCGATGCACGTCCTGAAGGCCGGCCAAAACCACCAAAGCCATTGACACGCAAAGTCCGGCAGCGCTGAACATCGCGATCAGATCTCTGCCGTCGTTCGAATAGAACATCCTGCTCACATAAGACATGGATACGCCTTCCCCCGTGAATTTTGCCAGAGTATCCCCTGGTCGCAGGTGCAAACCTACTGTGGCTCGATTAATGAGAGGCTTACCGCCTGCCGTGCACGACTTTCGGCCGGATGGATTGTAAAGGCATGGTTAAGAATCGGAATATCGGAGGCTGAAAACGCCATCCCGGCGGCTACCATCGAACAACCTTACCGGGCAGCTAAAATAGGCGTGATAGCCACACCCAACAGGCTCGCAGCGCGGTAGCTGCTTCGGGCGGATTGGCGATGGTTTCACTCCACCACGACGACATCCACCGCGACGTTGAGCTTCTGCTTGCGCGACCCGACGATGATGCCGTCCACCGGCGAGACGTCGGAAAAATCCCGGCCCATCGCCAGGACGATGTGATCATTTTCGACGAAGATGTCGTTGGTCGGATCGAAGCCGATCCAACCGAACTCCTCGCCGCACCACAGGGACACCCAGGCGTGCGTGGCGTCGGCGCCCTGCAAGCGCGGTTTGCCGGGTGGCGGGATCGTGCGCAGATAGCCGCTGACATAGGCCGCGGGCAGGCCGAGGCCGCGCAGTCCGGAGATCATCACATGAGCAAAATCCTGGCAAACGCCGTGACGTTTTTCGAACACCTCGTTGAGCGGCGTCGAGACAACGGTCGCCTTCGGATCGTACTTAAACTCGGTGCGGATGCGGTGCATCAGATCGACCGCGCCGGCAATGATGCCGCCTCCGTTCGGAAAACTTGCCGATGCGTATGAGGTGATCGGCCGCTGCACCGGCACCAGGGGACTAGGAAAGACGTATCCGATCGGCGAGGCAGGGCCGAGGCTGGTGGCCTCGAATGCCGCCTCGCGGACGCTCTCCCAGGCGCGACTTTTCGCGTCGCGACCGGGCGCGCTACGGGAGACCGAGACGCGGGAGCGGGAATCGATCCGAAGACTGCGATGCGGGACTTCGATCAAGATACTCTCGGTGTGCGTCGCGAAAAAATCCTGCCGCACGGTTCGCTCCGCAGGACGTGGCCTGATATCAACGCTGTGCGAGACCAATTCCTGACCGCCGCCGCTTCTCGGCTCCAACCGCAGCGAGCACCGCGCGAAGCTGACCGGACTTTCGTAACCATAGGTAGTGACGTGGCGGATGTCGTAGATCACGCCAGACCCGTCAGTTTCTCGGGCCGGCTTGCGTTGGGCCCATGGGGAAAATAATGCAGTCCGATAGCGTCGGCGAGGTTGAGCAGATCCTGCTCAAGCACAAACAGCGTCTTGGTATCGAGGGTTGCCGCCTCCGCCGTTGTCAATGTTGACTGCAGGGCGACCGCAAGGCGCTGCGGCCGCTCGATCAATCCTCCCTCCTTTAAACTTGGGAGGCTCGCGATGTGATCGTTCAGCGCGGAGACCTGGAACGCGACCGAGCGAGGATTGTAGGGGTCCAGAACCACAAGGTCGCGCACCGGCGCCAGCAGCGGGCCAACCAGGTAGCGTGAGCGATAGGTGATCTGGCAATCCACCAGCGTCAGCAGGACGTCGATATCTTCGCTGCTTGCTTCGTCATAGGCGAACTGCCGGGCGAAGCGCGTGGTGTTGATCGCGCGCTCGGCCCGGCGGCCCATTTCGAGGAAACGCCAGCCCGCGGCACGGTTCATGTTTTCCTGCGCCAGCCCAGCGAAGCTTGCGAGCTCCTGCAGCGTCAGCTCGGCGGCGCTGACGGCGCCGTCGTCATCCTCAACCTCGTGGGCAAGGCGTTCGGCCATTTCGATAATGACCTGCCAGGCATCCGGCGAAAGCCGTTCGCGTAACGATGTGGCGGTACGCTGTGCGGAGCGTACCAGCGACAAGGCCGAACCAAACCTGTCCTCGCTCTGCAGCGCTTCGGCCACGATCTTCGCCGGCTGCGTCCGCGTCGTTTGCGATGTCGCACCCCATGCCACCAGAAGTCGCTGGATTCGCTCTACCGAGTGCAGCACGGTCGATGATCCCTTCACGGGATCGCGCAGCGAGGTTGCAAGCGCCCGGACCAGCCGCAATGTCGCCTCAGCGCGCTCAAGGTAGCGGCCAAGCCAGAACAGATTGTCGGCGGCCCGGCTCGGGACCCAGCCGGCAATGCGCCTGATCCGCACCGTATCCCCCGCCGGCAACAGGGTCGTGGCTGGCACGGCTTTGTCGGATACCACCCATACGTCCGCCGCGCGCGCGCCGTCTCCCATCGACACGGCGCGGGCGTCGAGCTGCTCGGCGATCCGGCAAAAGCCACCGGGCATGATGGTCCAGCCCTCGGGCGTTGCGGCCGCAAAAACCCTCAAGACGAACGGACGCGGCGTGATCCGGCCCTGGTCCCACACCGGCATCGTGGAAAGCCGAACCAATTCCTGGCCCACGAAATCGATGCCGCGCTCGTTGATCGCCGTCTTGAGCCGCTCGCGTTCGCTCGGCGACAATTCGCTGGCGAGCACAGGTCCGTTGCCGGGGAAGCCCGGAACCCCTCTGCGGTAAGCACCTTCGATCGCAAGGCGGTCGAGCCGCGACAACACCTCCTCTCGCGCCGACTTCTGGCCGCACCACCAGGTCGCGATGTGCGGCATCTTCAGCTCTTCGCCGAAGAAACGCCGGCTGAGGCTCGGCAGAAAACCCAGCAGAGCGCGCGCTTCCATTACACCAGAACCTGGCATATTGGCGACGACGACGCCGTTGTTGCGGAGCACGTCGATCAGGCCGGGCACGCCGAGCTGCGAGGAGGCATCGAGCTCCAACGGATCGAGAAAGTTGGAATCGACCCGGCGCAGCAGCACGTCGAGCCGCTTCAAACCGGCGACGGTACGAATATGGATGCGGTCGCCGCTGACCGCGAGATCGTCGCCTTCGACCAGAAGGAATCCAAGATAGCGCGCTAGCGTCGCGTGTTCGAAATAGGTCTCGCTGAACTGGCCGGGCGTCAGCACACCGATGCGCGGCTCGTCGCGGTCGGCGCTCGCACGCAAGGCGTCGCGGAACGCCTCGAAGAAGGGTGCAACCCGCTCCACATTCATCGACTTGTAAAGCGTTGCGAACGCGCGCGACAATACCAGGCGATTCTCCAGCGCATAGCCCGCGCCCGATGGCGCCTGGGTGCGGTCGCCCAGCACCCACCAGCGCCCATCGGGTCCGCGGCCGACGTCGGCGGCGTACAGGCTGAGGTATCGGCCGCCAGGCGGTTTGATCCCGCAAACCGAGCGCAGATATTCGGGGCTGCCGGCAATGGCCGCCGCCGGTATTGCGCCCTCGGCAACCAATCGGCCTTCGCCGTACAGATCGCTCAGGACCAGTTCCAGCAGTTCGGCGCGCTGCACGATGCCGGCCGACAATTGCCGCCATTCGGCGTCGTCGATCAGGAGCGGCAGATGGCTCAATGGCCAGATCCGGTCCGAGGTTTCGCCAGGCGCGCGATAGCTCACGCCGGCTTCCCTCAAATGCCGGTCGGCCGATCCGAAACGCCGCTCGATCTCACCGGGCGTCAACGTGGCAAACGCATCGAAGAAACGGGTCCAGACCGCGCGCGGCGCGCCTTCCTGCGCGATATATTCATCGGGAATTCCGGGCAGTGGCACATAGTCGCGCATCCACTGCGCGACGCGCCGGCTGCCTGGACGGGCCTTGTTTCCTTGACCGCTTTCCTGGCCGCTCCCTTGGCCAGCGTGTTCCGCCATCCCGACACTCCCGCGCCCCTGTTGGTTCTGATCGAATCAGAACCAATGCTGTGGTCGTTTATTTTGACACGTTTTGTTGATGCGATCCGGCGTTCATTTCGCCCGAAACGCTCCGAGGCCAGATCCTCAATGCTGGAGGGGCGT
Source organism: Bradyrhizobium sp. (assembly GCA_035644295.1). Classification (GTDB taxonomy): domain Bacteria; phylum Pseudomonadota; class Alphaproteobacteria; order Rhizobiales; family Xanthobacteraceae; genus Bradyrhizobium. The sequence continues at coordinate 7,411 of DASQOU010000266.1, read as the reverse complement.
TCTCAAGTCGAGGGTCAAGGGAAATTCAAGTGTGCGTTCCTCGCGTGGCGGATCGACTTTGCCGGGCGTGTGGCCGTGGTCCTGAAACCGGGCGAGCCGCCGTGCCTCGGCTTCATAGGAATTGACGGGTTTGGTCTCGTAGCTGCGCCCGCCCGGATGGGCGACGTGATAGACGCAGCCCCCGAGCGACCGGCCGTTCCAGGTGTCGATCAGATCAAATGTCAGTGGTGCATGCACAGGAATGGTCGGGTGCAGCCCCGAAGCCGGTTGCCACGCCTTGAAACGGACGGCGGCGACCGCCTCGCCCGAGCGGCCGGTTTCGGTCATCGGCATCCGCCTGCTGTTGCAGGTGACGACGTGACGGCCTTCGACAAAGCCGGACGCCTTGACCTGGAGCCGCTCGACCGACGAATCGACGTAGCGCACGGTGCCGCCAGCTGAACCCTCTTCGCCGAGAACATGCCATGGCTCGAGCGCCTGACGTACTTCGAGCGAAACGCCGCCATGGTGGACCCGGCCGAACACGGGAAACCGGAATTCGAGCTGCGCTGCGTACCAGTCAGGTGAAAAATCGTAGGCAGATTGCTTCAGCTCAGCGAGTACGCCCGAAAAGTCTTCCCACAGGAAATGCGGCAGCATGAAGCGGTCGTGCAGCGTCGTGCCCCAGCGCACGAATTTACCTTGTTGGGGTTCGCGCCAAAGTTTTGCGATCAACGCGCGGATCAGGAGTTGCTGCGCCAGCGACATGCGCGGATCCGGCGGCATTTCCAATGCGCGGAATTCGACCAGGCCAAGCCGGCCGGTGGCGCCATCCGGAGAATAGAGCTTGTCGATGCAGATTTCGGCGCGGTGGGTGTTGCCGGTGATATCGACCAGAATGTGCCGGAACAGGCGATCGACCAGCCACAACGGGGCCTTGACCCCCGCCGGCGGCACGTGGGCGAGTGCGACCTCCAGTTCATAAAGGCCATCATGCCGGGCCTCATCGATGCGCGGCGCCTGGCTGGTTGGACCGATGAACATGCCGGAGAACAAATAAGACAGCGACGGATGCCGCTGCCAATACAGCACAAGGCTCTTGAGCAAATCGGGACGGCGCAGGAATGGCGAGTCCGAAGGCGTGCTGCCGCCGACCACCACATGATTGCCGCCCCCGGTGCCGGTGTGGCGGCCGTCGATCAGGAAGCGATTGGCCCCGAGCCGAACTTTTGCCGCGTCTTCGTAGAGGCCGAAGGTGATATCGACCGCCTCGCGCCAGCTTGTCGAAGGCTGGATGTTGACCTCGATAACCCCCGGGTCGGGCGTCACCTTGATCACCTCGACGCGTGGATCGTACGGCGGCGGATAGCCCTCGACATGTACCTTGATTTGCATTTCCTCGGCGGTGGCCTCCACCGCCGCGACCAGTTCCAGATAGTCTTCCAGTTTCTCCACCGGCGGCATGAAGGCGCACAACACGCCGTCGCGGATCTCGATCGACATCGCGGTACGGACGCCGCCGCCCTTGAGCTGCTGCTCGTGCACCTCCTGATGTGGTGTGCTATCCGCAGGCGCCGCGTCGTAAACCGGTAGCTCCTCGCGTGGCTCCAGCGGATCCTGCTCGATGATGTAGGGATAGTCGTCGGCGGGAATATGCGGCAATGAAGCGATCGGCAGCCGCAGCCCCAGCGGCGAGTCGCCCGGGGTCAGAAACAGATTGCCGCGACGCAGCTTCCAGCGCTCGCTCTTCCAGCGCGAGGAAGATTTGCTTGCGTCAGCGTTCCAGCGCTGGATCGGCAGGACGAATCCTTTCGGGGTATTGAGCCCGGAATCGAACACCCGCGCCATCCGCGCGCGCTCTTCCGGATCGGACAATTTGGAGTCGCTCGGATCGACATTCGTCGGCAGACCGGCTTCCTTCTGTAGCCAGTGGCCGGGGTCTTCGAAGGCGGGCAGGATAAACTCGGAATCGACACCGAGCTTTTTTGCAGCACCTTCCGCGAAGCGCTCGGCGTCCTCAATCTGCGCCTTGTGCGGTCCTTCGATCTCGGCGATCAGGTCGGAATTCTTCCAGATCGGTACACCGTCCTTGCGCCAGTACAGACCGAACGCCCACCGCGGCAGGCTTTCGCCGGGATACCATTTGCCCTGCCCGTAATGCAGCAGGCCGCCAGGTGCAAAGCGCGACCGCAGTTTGCGAATGAGTTCGTCGGCAAGGCCACGCTTGGTCGGACCAACGGCGGCGATGTTCCATTCCGGCGATTCCAGATCATCGGCCGAGACGAAGGTCGGCTCGCCACCCATCGTCAGGCGAACGTCGCCGGCTTTCAGATCGGCATCGACCTGCTCGCCGAGCCTGTCGAGACGTGCCCAGGATTCGTCCGAGAATGGCCGCGTGATCCGCGGCGCCTCACGAATCCGCTTGACGCTCATCTCGAAGCCGAATTCGACATTGGCAAATCCGACCGCGCCGCTGATCGGCGCCGCCGTGCGATAATGCGGCGTGGCCGCGACCGGAATATGCCCCTCACCGGTCAGCATCCCCGAGGTGACGTCGAATCCGATCCATCCGGCTCCCGGCAGGTACACCTCTGCCCAGGCGTGCAAATCCGTAAAGTCGTTCTCGACTTCACGCGGCCCCTCGACCGGATCGATGTCGGGACGCAGTTGAACGAGATAGCCCGAGACAAACCGCGCGGCGAGCCCGAGATGCCGCAAGGTTTGAATCAAAAGCCACGCCGAGTCGCGGCAGGACCCCGCACCGGATTCAAGCGTCTGCTCCGGCGTCTGGATGCCCGGCTCCATCCGGATGATGTAGCGAATTTTCTTTTGCAATTGGGCATTGAGATCGACCAGGAAATTGACCGTGCTCGTCGCCTCCCGTGGAATGCCGGCAAGGTAGGCGGCAAACAGCGGTCCGGGCTCGATGGCTGCGAGATAAGGCGCCAATTCAGTCTTGAGATCGGCGGTATAGTCGAACGGGAAACTGTCGGCATAGGGTTCGACAAAAAAATCGAACGGATTGATCACGGTCATCTGCGCCGTGAAATCGACTTCGATCCTGAACTCGGTGGTCTTCTCCGGAAACACAAAGCGGGCGAGCCAGTTGCCCTGTGGGTCCTGCTGCCAGTTCACGAAATGATTTGCCGGCGCGACCTTGAGCGAATAGCTCAGGATCGGCGTCCGCGTGTGCGGCGCCGGCCGCAACCGGACGGTTTGAGGGCCGAGGTCGATCGGACGATCATATTTGTAGTGCGTGACGTGGTGTAGTGCGACGAAGATCGACACGGACGGCGTGCTCCAGCAGCTTTTTTAAGCAGAACACCGGTTCCGACTGACATCAAGCACTAACAACGGGCAAGCGTTGCCTATGGCGGTGGCGAGTTTGAGACCATTTCCGGCTTTATTCGTCATGGCCGGGCTTGTCCCGGCCATCCACGTCTTGCTTTCTATCGAGCCAAGAAAGACGTGGATGCCCGGCACAAGGCCGGGCATGACGGAAACTGATGACCAGGGCGCGACTACATCGTCGCGCCGAGCACCCAGGGCGCGAATTCGGCGCCGCCGAAGTCAAAGCTCTCGCTCTTGGTCGGTTGGCCCGAAGCGGTCTTGAGCATCAGGTCAAAAATGCGCTGGCCGCATTGCTGCACGGTCTCCTCGCCGTCGAGGATGGTGCCGCAATTGACGTCCATGTCGTCTTCCATGCGCTTGTACATCGGCGTATTCGTCGCAAGCTTGATCGAGGGCGCTGGCTTGCAGCCGAACACGCTGCCGCGTCCGGTGGTGAAGCAGACAAGATTGGCGCCGCCAGCCACCTGCCCCGTGGCCGCAACGGGGTCGTAACCGGGTGTGTCCATGAACACAAAACCCTTCTTGGTGACGGCCTCCGCGTAGTTCACGACGTCGACGAGATTGGTGCTGCCGGCCTTTGCCATGGCGCCGAGTGATTTTTCCAGGATCGTGGTGAGGCCGCCAGCCTTGTTGCCCGGGCTCGGATTGGCGTTCATCTCGGCGCCTTCGCGCGCGGTGTACTCTTCCCACCAGCGCATCAGTGCCACCAGTTTTTCGCCGACCTCGCGGCTCACCGCACGGCGCGTCAGCAAATGCTCGGCGCCATAGGTCTCGGGCGTCTCCGACAATATGACGGTGCCGCCGTGCCGCACCAGAAGATCGCTCGCCGCACCCAGCGCAGGATTGGCGGAAACGCCGGAATAGCCATCGGAGCCGCCACATTGCAGCGCCACCGTCAACTCGCTCGCCGAGACCGGTTCACGCTTCACCTTGTTGGCGTCGGTCAGCGCCTCGCGAACGAAGGCAACGCCGGCCTCGACCGTCTTGCGGGTGCCGCCGATTTCCTGAATCTCCAGTTCGCGCAGCCGGCCGGCGAGCTTTTGCTCCTGCATCAATCCGCCGATCTGGTTGACTTCGCAGCCCAGGCCCAGCACGACAACGGCGGAAAAATTCACATGCCGCGCGTAGCCGCCAAGCGTGCGGCGCAGGATCGTCAACGGCTCGCTCGAGGTCATGCCGCAACCGGTCTTGTGGGTGAGCGCGACCACGCCATCCACGTTGGGAAAATCGGCCAGCGGATTGTCGTGCGTGAACGGGTTCTTCTTGAAGATATCCGCGACGAGCCCTGCGACATGCGCGCTGCAATTCACCGAGGTCAGGATACCGATGTAATTGCGGGTCGCCACGCGTCCGTCGGGACGGCGAATGCCGTCGAAGGTCGCGGGCAGATCGAAATTCGGCACAGGTTTGACGTCGACGCCAAAGGCGTAGTCCTTGGCGAAATCGCCCATGCCGCAATTTTGGGTGTGGACGTGCTGGCCCGGCGCGATCGGCGCCGTCGCAAAGCCGATGATCTGGCCGTAACGGCGGACCGGCTCGCCGACGGCAATGGGTCGGATCGAAACCTTGTGGCCGGCCGGAATGCGTTCGACCGTGGTCACGCCATCGGCCACGACCAAGCCGGGTGGAAGGCTCGAACGCGCGATCAGCACACCATCATCGGGGTGCAGTCGAATGACGAGTGCGGCGGTCATGGGGTGTCTCCATAAATTGATGCGGTATCGTGCCCCGGATGCTGCGCAGCGCGCAAGCGGTGCGCCGCTGATCCGGGGCCTACCCATACCACTCAGCATCCGTGGGTCCCGGCTCTGCGGAGCAGCGTGAAGTACGCTGCACCGCGCCCGGGACACGGGAATTTACGCCCGGCCGCCCGATTCCTTGCGCGTCTGCGCGACCTGCATCCTGGCGTAGGTCGCCATCAAGCCGCTGTCGTTGAACAACGTCACGAGCCTGAAGCCCATATTGATCGCTTTCGTCGCGCCAACCGCGCCCGAGCAGTGAATACCCGGATAGAGGCCGCGCTTGTCGCACTCCTTCACGATCTTCTCATAGATTTTCATGATCTCCGGCTCTTCGCGGTCGAGCTTCGGCACCAGGCCATAAGAGAAGCCGAGATCGGAGGGACCGATATAGACGCCGTTGATGCCTTCGACATCGAGGATCGATTCCATGTTTCCGATGGCGGTCTTGGTCTCCATCATCGGGAGCAGCACAATTTCCTCGTTGGCGGTCTGCTGATAGGTGCCGGCCGAACCGTACATGCCGGCGCGGATCGGTCCGTTGGAACGCGTGCCGCGCGGCGGGTATTTGCTGTAGGCAACAAGGTTTTCGGCTTCTTGCCTGGTGTTGATCATCGGGCAAATCACGCCATAGGCGCCGCCATCGAGCACCTTGCCGATGATGCCGGGCTCATTCCAGGGCACCCGCACCATCGGCGTCACCGGATGGCCATGCATCGCCTGGAAGCATTGCATCATCGACTGGTACTCCTGCACGCCGTGCTGCATATCGACGGTGACGCTGTCGAAACCGCATTGCGCGATCACTTCGGCCGAAAAGCCGGACGGAATCGCAAGCCAGGCGTTCACCACTACTTTGCCGGACGCCCATATTTCCTTGACCTTGTTCGCCATTATTTTTCCTTTGCCAAAATGTTTCCGTCATTGCGACACGCCCGATGACAGGCTCTGCGACGAAGCCATCCGATCCCACTTGTAGCGCTGGATAGCATCGTTGGCTCGCAATGATAGCGCATTACTGGGTTGCCCTTTGGATGCTCGCTTCGCTCACCCCGACGTCGCGGGCGGTACTTACAATTGCGGCCCAGGTATCGTCCGGCAAGGGCACGCCATTGCTGGTGCGGTCGGCGCGCATCTTCGCCTCCGGCTCGCCTGGGATCAACACGGCATCGATGCCGGCGGCGGGCTTGGTGTCCTTGAAGTAGGCGATGTAGCGCGAAATCTCGCCGTCGAAGAAATTGCTGGTGTCGACCACCTTGGGGTCGACATAAACCGCAAACATGCCGTTGGCGAAGCGCCGGTTCGGCCCGGTCGCACCAGTACCGGTCAGCGCGCCGCCGAGCAGTTCACAGATCAGCGCCAGACCCGAGCCTTTGTGCTCACCGAACGCGCGAATCGCGCCTTTGTCCTGGCTGTGGTCGCGCGGTCCGTCCGCCGTGTGGGGTCCATACAGCACGGCCGGATCTTCGCTCAAATTGCCGTCGAGATCGATCAGGGCGCCCTTGGGTAATTTCTTGCCGCCACGGCTTGCGACCAGCACCTTGCCTTCGGCAACGATCGAAGTCGCAAAATCCAGCACGACCGGCCCCTGCCCCTGACGCGGGATGCCGACGCAATAGGGTGCGGTGGAGAGCCGCCGCTCGACGCCGCCATAGGGCGCGACCAATACCGAACCCGCCGCGTTGACGAAGTGAATCGAAACCAGGCCCTCGGCGGCGGCCATTTCGGCCCAGTCGCCGACCCGGCCGATATGCCCGGCATTGCGCAGCGCCACCGCCGCAAGGCCCGATGCCTTGCATTTTTCGATGCCGATCTTGACGGCCTGGGGCGCAACCGTCTGCCCGTAACCGAACTTGCCATCGACCACCGCCAGCGACGGCGTGTCGACTACCAGTTCGGCGGTCTGGTTGGGAACGACCGAGCCCATCTTCTTCCATCGAATATAGACGGGCACCCGGATCACGCCGTGGCTGTCGTGTCCGGTCAGGTTTGCGGTCGTGAGATAAGTTGCGATACGGCGGGCTTCTTCCAGCGAAGAGTCGGCGTGGTTGAACACCTCCGCCACGAAGTCGATCAGATTTGAAACCTGTATGGTGACCATGGCTCGTCGCCCTTATTAGTTTTTAGTTGGTCAGGCGCTTACTTTGGTATGACCGCCGAGATAAGCGGCACGGATGGCTTCATTGCCCCACAATTCGTCAGGCTTGCCACCCAGCACGATGCGTCCGGTCTCCAGCACGTAGCCGTGGTCGGCGACGGAAAGGCCCATGCGCGCGTTTTGCTCGACAAGCAAGACCGTGGTGGTGCGCCGGATCTCCGAGATGATCCGGAATACCGCCTGC
>DASQOU010000265.1:0-2157 GCA_035644295.1 Bradyrhizobium sp. | reverse complement strand
AGGACGAAGTGGTCAAGTCCTGCCTGCCCGACGAGATGTATCGGGTCTTCATGCACTACAAGCGCGACGAGTGGGAGAAGTTCATGTCCACCGTCACGCATTGGGATCTGCAGCAGTATTGGGACTATCTGCCGTAATCCCCGCGGAAACTAACGATGAGAGGAGCACGCCCATGTGCGGCATTGCAGGACTGATCCATCGCGGCAAGACCGGCGACATCGGTCAGGAGATGACGGCGATGTTGCGTTCGCTGAAGCATCGCGGTCCCGACTCGACCGGCTTCGCCCTCTACGGAAAACCGAAGGGTGATGAACTCGTTCTGCGATTCAAGGTCGCAGAGCAGGAAGAAATGAACAAAGGCTTCGACATCCATCAACAGGTGAAGGACCGCCGCGCCGAGGTCGATCGCCGCCTGAAGGAACTGGGCGCCGAGATCGTCAAGGAAGATGACGCGACGGAGTATGCCTACCGCTACCGCGTCAAGTTCGGTGGCGATCGGCGCAAGCTCGCCGACTATATCGAAGACGTGGACGGCGCGGAGATCCTCTCGATCGGCCACGGCCTCGAGCTTATCAAGGACCTGGGCGACGCCAGCCGCGTGTCCGACCAGTATCACTTGCCTGGCTTCATCGGCAGCCACGCCATCGGCCACACCCGCATGGCCACGGAATCCGATGTCGACATCCGCTCCGCCCATCCCTATTGGGCCTATCCGTTCGCCGACGTGTCTGTTGTTCACAACGGCCAGCTCACCAACTACTGGAAGGGCCGGCGCGCGCTCGAGCATCGCGGCCATCGCTTCATGTCGAACTGCGATTCCGAGCTGATCGCCGTCTACCTCGCCGATAAGATGCAGCAGGGCGGCAAGCTCGAAGACGCCATGAAGGACTCGATCGAGGAGCTCGACGGCGTCTTCACCTATGTGGTGGCCACCGCCGACAGCCTGGGTATGGCGAAGGACACCATGGCGGCCAAGCCGATGGTGCTCTACGAGAGCAAGGATTTCATCGCGCTGGCCTCCGAGGAGGTCGCCATCCGCAGCATATTCCCGCACGAAATCGACACCTTCGATCCCTACGAAGGCGAAGTCCGCGTCTGGAAGGCTTGATTGGAATGCTGGAGCGACGCGCCGCTCAATCAACTCTCTCTAGTGTCATGCCCGGCCCCCGGGTCCGGCCTTCGGCCGGCCCGAGGGCAAGCCTTGAGCTGGGCATCCATCGAGCCACGGCACGGTGGATCGCCGGGTCAAGCCCGGCGATGACAGCCGAGGGAGACGTCGAATATCCGCAGACCTAAGAAAACAGGGCACCGATAATGGCATTGAAACCGAAATCCTTCGATCTTGGCATGCACACGGAGAAGCTGACCGGGCGCACCCAGCAGCGTTTCTTCACGCCGGACGAGGAAGAGAATTTCCTCTACCCCACCGCCTTCGATGTCGATTTCAACAAGCGCGCGGAGTTCGACGCCGAGAAGCTGTCGGCGACCGAGATCAATCTGAAGCTGCGCGAGTTGATGAGCCAGGGCCACGGCAGCATCGTCCTGCACAATCCCGGCGCCAAGCACGGCATCGCCGTCGGCATCCTCAACCGCCTCAACCTGCGCATCAAGGGCAGCCTCGGCTATTTCGGCTGCGGCCTGGTCGACGGTCCTAACATCGTGATCGAGGGCCGCGTGGGCTGGTCCTGCGCGGAGAACATGCTGGCGGGCACGGTGATCATCGAGAAGAACGCCGGCTCCACCTTCGGCGCCGCCATTCGCGGCGGCGACCTCGTCTGCAAGGGCGATGTTGGCGCCCGCGTGGGCATCGACCAGAAGGGCGGCACCATCATCGTCGGGGGCCGCGCCGGCGCCTTCTGCGGCTTCATGATGCAGCGCGGTCGCATGGTCATCCTCGGCGACGCCGGCAAGAACCTCGGCGACTCCATGTATGACGGCACCATCTATGTCGGCGGCAAGATCGACAGCCTCGGCGTCGATGCCGTCGAAGGCGAGATGACCGATCTCGACTGCCAATGGCTGGACCGAAAGCTGAAGATGTATGGCATGGCGACGCCGAAGGGCGCCAAGAACATGACCAAGATCGTCGCCGGCAAGCAGCTCTGGAACTACGACAACCTGGAACCGGAAGAGAAGAAGCTGGTGCTCTGACGGTAC
>DASQOU010000264.1:0-2104 GCA_035644295.1 Bradyrhizobium sp. | reverse complement strand
GATCGGGCTTGCGCGTCATTACGGGAAGGGCCGGTGCGCGCAGCCGTCAGAGCTCTCGCACCAAGACTAGGTAAAATGCCAGCTTCGCATCAGCGTTCGCGCGAATGTTTCGCGTCACCTGTCAGAAGCAGGGGTACCTGCGGCGGTCCTGGCCGATATAGGTCGCCGCGCTCTGTCGACAGGCATTGGTCGAGGGGCCGTCGTAATATGCGAAACTGCCGGGCAGCGGCCCTGGCCCGTAATTGTGGCTGTAGCTGATCGGGTAGGGGAGCGAATAAGCGCGAAGGTGCACAGGCAGGTCCGCCGCTTGCGCCAGGCTGGGCGCTGCGGCCAATGCGGAAAGGATTGCAGCCGCAGAAAGGAGCTTCAAGCTGGTCATCGGGAATCTCCGGCAATTGAGCTGTAAAGAAGACATTCTAGGGTAACCCCGGTTCCCATCCAGAGCGAAACGTCCGTAAAAGTGAGGAAAATAAGCCACAGACGGGGGATTTTTGGCCGAACCGGGATGCTTAACGAAATCCCAACACAGTAAGGCCAGAGTTGTACCATCTGGTTTGGCGAACGATCGACTTTTGACGCGCCCCGACAGGCTCTATCCGGTTCCCGACCGATCCATGCGCATCACGCCCCTCGCCCTGCTATTGCTCTCGCTGCTGGCCGCGGTCCCGGCGCGCGCCGATCTGCGTATCACGCGCGATCACGGCGGCTATGTCGAGGAATACAAGACGAAGTACCAGCGCGTCCGCGACCGCAAGGAGCGTGTCATCATCGATGGCATTTGCAATTCGGCCTGCACGCTGGTGTTCGGCATCGTGCCGATGAACAAGGTATGCGTGACGCCGCGCGCCAGCCTCGGCTTCCACCAGGCCTATTACGACAAGGCGTTTACCTTCGGAATCAAGGTCACCAGTTCCGCGGGAACATCGGACCTGATGTCCTATTACCCGCAGCCGGTGAAGGACTGGATCCGCCGCAATGGCGGGCTGACCACCGAGATGAAGAAGATCAAGAACGGCGCGGATCTCTGGAAGATCGTCGACCCCTGTCCGGAAGACTTTTGATCTTTTCACGCCAGATCGATTGTTCCTGACATCACGGGCACGCAGCGCCCGCCGATGAAGGTCGCGGTGACGGTGCCGTCCTGCTTTTCCGCATGCGCCTTTAGCAGACTGGGACGTCCCATCTCGACGCCCTGCGCGATCGTCTTCGACAATGAAAGGTTTGGCTCCGGGCGCAGCTTTGCGAGCAGGCCGATCAGCGCGACATTGGCGCTGCCGGTTGCCGGGTCTTCCGGAATGTTCTGGTGGGGTGCAAACATCCGCGCCCGGATGTCGATGTCGCCCTCATCGACGCGCGTATAGATCATGATGCTGACCGCCGGATGTTTGGTGACTTCAAGCCGGAACACATCGCTGTTCGGGCTTGCTGCGGCAAGGGCGGCGCGGCTCTTCAATTCGGCCAGAATGAACGGGGCACCACAAGAGGCGATGCACGGTCGATGATTGGCAATCTCGATATCGTCGCGCGAAATTCCGCAAGCCGATGCCACGAGTTCGATCGCAACCTCGGCGCCGACCGAGAGCGGTTGCGGTGAAGCCAATCTCGCGCCCACCACCGCCGCGCCGTCTCTCAGAATCTCGATTGGGACCAGCCCGGCCTTTTCCTCGAAGATCACGCCGTCGCCGCCAATCGGCCGGCCGTAACTGATCCCCGCGCGGGCCAGCACGAATGCGGTGCCGACATTGGGGTGCCCGGCGAACGGCATCTCGCTGCGCGGTGTGAATATCCGCACCTCCGCCGTATGTGCGGCATCCTTTGGCGGCAGGACGAAGGTCGTCTCCGCAAGGTTGAATTCGGCGGCGATGGCCTGCATCTGCTGCCCCGACAGGCCTTCCGCATTCAGGACAACGGCAAGCGGATTGCCGGCGAATCGATCGGACGTGAACACATCGACAGTCTGGAATTGCAGCCGCATCGTACTTTCCCAAAACGTTAGCGCGCCCGCGAAATGCGAACGCGTCGCTGATCGCGAGCGGGGCCCGCACAATTATCATTGCCGCCCAGCATACGATCGGGCACTGAGGGCGGCAAATGCATCAAGACC
>DASQOU010000263.1:0-5960 GCA_035644295.1 Bradyrhizobium sp. | reverse complement strand
CGATTATGCCGAGGATTCGGAGGCCGATACCGACGCCAATTTCGTCATGACCGGCGACGGGCGCATCATCGAGGTGCAGGGTACGGCAGAAAAGACGCCGTTCTCGCAGGACGAATTTCTCGCGCTGATGGCGCTGGCACGCAAGGGCGTGGCGCGGCTGGTGGATTTGCAGAAAATGGCCGTGGGATGATTTCCACGCGCGCACGACCGGGCATCGATTGAAAGCATGCATCGCCAAATCACCGGCCAACTCGTGATCGCGACCCACAATCCCGGCAAACTCGCCGAGATGCGCGAACTCTTGGCGCCGCACGGCGTCGAGGCGGTATCGGCGGCAGAGCTCGGCCTGGGCGAGCCCGACGAGACCGGCAGCAGCTTTGCCGCCAACGCCCGGATCAAGGCAATGGCCGCGGCCATGGCTGCGCAGCTTCCGGCCTTTGCCGACGATTCGGGATTGGCCGTGGATGCGCTCGACGGCGCTCCCGGGATTTACTCGGCGCGCTGGGCCGGGGTAGCTAAGGATTTTAATGCGGCGATGGCGCGCATCGAACGCCTGCTGCGAGAGCGCGGTGCGACGCAGGCCTCGCAACGAAGTGCGCATTTCGTCTCCGCGCTCTGCGTCGCCTGGCCCGACGGTCATGTCGAGGAAGTCGAAGCGTGCGCCGATGGGACGTTGGTGTGGCCGCCGCGCGGCACCGCGGGCTTCGGTTACGATCCGATGTTTCTGCCGGATGGACATGCCCGCACCTTTGGCGAAATGACCTCGATCGAAAAGCATGGCCTGCCGCCGCTTGGAATGGGGCTATCGCACCGCGCCCGCGCCTTCGTCAAACTGGCGGAGATCTGCCTTGACTAGCGCGGGGGGCAAAACGGAAGCGTTCGGCGTTTACGTGCACTGGCCGTTTTGCCTGTCGAAGTGCCCGTATTGCGATTTCAACAGCCATGTCCGTCACGCCCCGGTCGATGAGGATCGCTTCACCCGCGCTTTCGCGCGCGAAATCGAAACCACGGCGGCGCGCGCGCCTTGGCGTGAGGTGTCGTCGATCTTTCTCGGCGGCGGCACGCCCTCGCTGATGCGGCCGCAAACCGTGGGCGCCATCTTGGATGCGATCGGCAAGCATTGGCGCGTGGCTCCCGATGCGGAGGTGACGCTGGAAGCCAACCCCACCAGCGTCGAGGCCACGCGCTTTGCCGGCTATCGCACCGCCGGCGTCAATCGCGTCTCGCTCGGGGTGCAGGCGCTGGACGATACTTCTTTGCAGGCGCTCGGCCGTTTGCACACCGCGCGCGAGGCGCTCGACGCGGTCGCCATCGCACGCACCGCGTTTGATCGTTATTCCTTCGATCTGATCTACGCCCGCCCCGATCAGACGCCCGAGAGCTGGGCCGATGAATTGAAGCTCGCGATCTCGGAGGCGGCCGAGCATCTGTCGCTTTACCAACTGACGATCGAGGAGGGCACGCCGTTCTTTGGCTTGCACGCCGCCGGAAAACTGAAGACGCCGGACGAGGCGATGGCGCGCGCGCTGTATGACGTGACGCAGGAAGTCTGCGCCCTGTATGGCCTGCCGGCCTACGAGATTTCCAATCACGCGCGACCCGGCGCGGAATGCCAGCATAATCTGGTCTACTGGCGCGGCCAGGAATATGCCGGCATCGGCCCCGGCGCGCATGGCCGGCTCGACATCGATGGTTTCAGGCACGCGATATCCACCGAGAAGCGCCCCGAGGCGTGGCTGATGCGCGTCGAGGCCAATGGCCACGGCGTCGTGTCGGACGACCGCCTCAACAGCGAAGAGCGCGCCGACGAATTTTTATTGATGGGCTTGCGGCTCGCCGAGGGCATCGATCCAGAGCGCTACACGGCGTTGTCGGGCCGGCCGCTCGATCCGCGGCGCATCGCGATCCTGCGCGAAGAAGGCGCGATCGTGGTCGATGACAACGGCCGGCTGCGCGTCACGCAAGCAGGATTTCCGGTGCTTGACGCCGTGGTGGCGGATCTGGCGGCGTAAAACTCTCGATCGTCGTCCCTGCGGAAGCAATGCGATAGCTGGTGGTTATGGGTTCCCGCTTTCGCGGGAACGACGAGAATCACGCGCCAAAACTCTTCGGCGAACCGGCGACCGGCTGGCTGCCGCCCGTTGCCGCGCGCATCACCGCGAGGCCGCGCTCGTTGGAGCCGTCAGGACGGAAACGAAACAGGCCGTCGATGCCGGCAAAGCCGGATGGATTCAACAGCGCGTCGGAGGTGAAACGTTGGCCGCCCTGCGTTCGCGCCAATGCGGCCGCTAGCGCCACCGCGTCATAGGCCAGTGTCGCGGTGCGCACCGGCTCGGCGTTGTATTTGGCGCGGTAGCGGTTTGAGAAACTTCGAAAGCCCGATGGATCGGGCGCTGCGAACAGGCCGCCCTGCAATTTGGGACTCGCGAATACGCGCGGATTGTCCCACAGGCCGGTGCCGAGCAGCTGGACATTGCGTAAATTGGCCCCGGCCGCGGTGAGCGCGTCGGCCACCGCCACCACCGCATCGCCATCGTCGGCCAGAAGCAGCGCATCGGCCTGGCCGAGCGCCTGCGCCACTCGCTGCGCCGGTGTCGCCCGGTCGGCGCCGTATTTTTCGACCGCGACGATACGCCCGCCCCGCTTGGGCACCGCCTGCTTGAAGGCAGCCTCCACCACATTGCCGTAGGCGTTTTCAGGCAGCATGGCGGCGAAAGACCGCTTTCCGATGCTCGCCGCGTATTCGACGATCCGGTTGACGTCCGACTCCGGCAGGAAGCTCAGGAGATAGACGCCACGGCCGGCCACGCTTGAGTCGGTCGAGAACGCGATCACCGAGATGCCGCGCCCACGCGCCACCTGCGCGGTCGCCGGAACCGATGACGCAAACAGCGGACCGAGGATGATCTCCGCGCCTTCGTCGAGCGCCTGCTGGGCTCCCTGCTGCGCACCTTGCGGACCGCCGGCATCATCCTTGATCAGGAGCTGGATATTGGGATTGAGGAATTCCGAGAGCGCCATCTCGGCGGCGCTCTTCATCGATTGGGCGGCCACGCCCGCATTGCCCGCTGCCGACAGCGGCAGAATCAGCGCGACCTTGACCTGCCCGCTGCCAACCGCCACCGGCTGCTGCGGCGGTCCCCCGGGACCAGGTCCAGGCTGCGAACTGAGCGGATTGGAAAACTGGCTGAGGCTCTGCTGCACGTTGGCGCAAGCCCCAAGCAGGGGCGCGCCGAGAATCAGGCCAACCGCGGTCCGACGCGTTGACTTGGCAGGTTGAGACTTGGGATCGAGCGGACCCAGCATCGCATCTCTTCTCTTGGCCAACTGAGGATCGGCCAGGACGTCGCCCTCCCCAGGGATCAGGAGGGTGGATTCAGGCATATTGTCGACGAATAGTTAAGCAAAACAAAAGGATTATGGCCTCCCGGAACCGTTGCCGGTTGCAGTCCGCGTCCGTCATCGCGCGCAAGGAAGCCCCGGCTGTTTCGGCCCCTGTTCACGCCAGCCGGTATCCCTTTCGCTCGAAAACGCTGTGGATCATTGTGTGGGCATGATCCTTTCGGAAAACCGGTTCCCACTTTTCCGGATCATGCCTAGATTGGCATTATGCGCGCAAAAGCTGCTTCCACAAACACCCCTGATGGACTTGGCGAAGCCCCGGCGCGGACATTTTCCGTCGATGGCCATACCCTGAGCGCGCCCAAGCCGGTTCCGGGTCTGTATCTGGTGGCAACGCCGATCGGCAATCTCGGTGACATCACCCTGCGCGCGCTGCAGACCCTTGCCGGGGTCGACATCATCGCCTGCGAAGATACCCGCATCACCCGCCGGCTGACCGAGCGTTATGCGATCGCGGCCCAGCTAAAACCCTATCACGAGCATAACGCCGTACTAGCGCGGCCGAAGATCCTTGAACGGCTGGCGCAGGGGGCATCGATCGCGCTGGTTTCCGATGCCGGAACGCCCCTGATTTCCGATCCCGGCTTCAAGCTGGTGCGCGAGGTCTGCGCCGCCGGACATCGGGTGATCGCGCTGCCGGGCCCCTCCTCGGTGCTGGCGGCGCTGGCGGTCGCGGCATTGCCGACCGACCGCTTCTTCTTCGAGGGCTTTCTGCCGCCGAAGGAGACCGCGCGACGCGCACGGCTGACCGAGCTTTCGCGGATCGATGCGACGCTTGTCATGTTTGAATCCGGCAACCGCGTCCAGGATACCTTGCGCGATCTCGCCCAGATCATGGGCGCGCGCGATGCCGCGATCTGCCGCGAGATGACGAAGCTGCATGAGGACATCAGGCGCGCGCCGATCGCCGAGCTGGCGCGATCCGCCGATCGGCTTGAGACACGCGGCGAATTCGTGCTGGTGGTCGGGCCGGCAGCGGCAGGGGCGCAAGCCATGAGCGAAGATGCGGTGGATGATCTGTTGCGAAACCGGCTCAAGCGCGACAGCGTCAAGGATGCGGTCGCGCATGCCGTGGAGCTGTCGGGGCGGCCGCGCCGTGAAATCTATGCCCGCGCGCTCGAGCTTGCCAAGGAAACTAACAAGGAAACGAAGAGCGCGCATGACGAAGAGTGATGCCAACACCGACGGCCTCGCACCGGCCGAAAAACCGGCAAAAGTCGCCTCGCCTGCGCGCGTCGCCGCGTTTCGCACCGGTCTTTCCGCCGAGAGCCGCGCCGCCGCCTATCTGATGGCCAAGGGCTATCGCATCTTGGCAAAGCGCTTTCGCACCCCCTATGGTGAGATCGACATCGTGGCGCGGCGGCGCAATCTGTTGGCGTTCATCGAGGTCAAGGCCCGCGCCAGCCTCGATGAGGCGGCCTTTGCGGTAACGCCACGCCAGCAGGCGCGCATCATTGCCGCCGCCCAGGCCTGGCTGATGGCGCATCCCGAACATGCGGATTTCGATCTTCGTTTTGACGCCATGCTGATTGCGCCACGGCATTTGCCGCGCCATCTGTTAGCGGCGTTCGATGCCAGCACCTGAACCACTCCGATCCCAGAGCCAGTAAACGGACTCGCCCATGAAATTGAACGTCGCCGTCCAGATGGACCCCATCGCGCGCATCAACATCCGCGGCGATTCAACCTTCGCGCTGCTGCTGGAGGCGGAAAAGCGCGGCCACGGGCTATCCTATTACACGCCCGATAAACTCTCACTGAAAGGCGAGGAGCTGGTGGCGCCGGTGCAGATTCTTTCCGTGCGCGACGAGCCGGGTGACTATTTCACCCTCGGCGAGCCGCGCCGTGAGCAGCTCGCCGCGTTCGACGTCATCCTGCTGCGGCAGGACCCGCCGTTTGACCTTGCCTACATCACTTCGACGCATCTGCTCGAGCGGCTGCATCCGAAGACGCTGGTGGTGAACGACCCGGCCAGCGTACGCAACGCGCCAGAAAAGCTATTCGTGATGGATTTCCCGCATCTGATGCCGCCGACATTGATCTCGCGCGACCTCGACGAGATCAACGCGTTCCGCGACGAGTATGGTGCGGTGGTGATGAAGCCGCTGCACGGCCATGGCGGCGCGGCGGTGTTTCGGATCATGCCGCAGGACATGAATTTCGGCTCGCTGTTCGACATGTTTTCCGTGACCTTCAAAGAGCCTTGGGTGATCCAGCGCTTTCTTCCCGAGGTCAAACATGGCGACAAGCGCATCATCCTGGTCGACGGCGAATTCGCGGGCGCCGTCAACCGCGTGCCGGCGGCGGATGATCTGCGCTCCAACATGGTGCGCGGCGGTGCCGCGCAGGCGACCGAACTTTCCGACCGCGAGCGCGAAATCTGCGCAGGCCTGGGCCCAACCTTGCGCGAGCGCGGGTTGCTGTTCGTCGGCATCGACGTCATCGACGGCAGCCTCACCGAGATCAACGTGACCTCGCCGACCGGCATCCGCGCCATCGCCCGGCTCGGCGGACCGGATGTGGCGGCGACGATCTGGGACGCCATTGAGAAGAAGCGC
>DASQOU010000262.1:0-2211 GCA_035644295.1 Bradyrhizobium sp. | reverse complement strand
TGGAAGGCCTGGCGCCCCCGGAAGAGCAGCCCGAAGAGGACGAGTAAATCGTCCACGTTGCATCTCAGGGTTTCGTATGCCCGCTATTTGACTTACATAAGGCCCGGACATTCGTTCGGGCTTTTGCTTTTTGTTGGCATTCTCGTGGTTACCATCCACCGAAGGTGCGGGGGATTTCGACGCAGGCTGTCCCCGATTTGATCGGAAGATCGCTATTTTCGCGCTAGACTGCCTCGGTTCCCGAAATTGAGCGTTTCCCAACCCGGAAGGGTGCCGCTCTACCCGAGAACGAACTAGATTATCCCAGTGATATTGGGAGGCCGGCCGCATCCGGCGCCCCGCGTGTGAGGCATTGATTCGATGGCGTATTGGCGCCGCAGCTCGGAGCAGATGCAAGCCGCGACCGAATCGGTCGCCGTGGCATCCCCTTCGGCTGCGCCAAACCCGGCGGAACTCAGGCCTGGCAAATCGCCACGCCCGCGGATGATGCGGCAATACGATCTGGTCGAACGGGTCCGCTCCTACAATCCCGACACCAACGAAGATCTGCTGAACCGCGCCTATGTCTACGCCATGAAGGCGCACGGCTCGCAGACCCGCGCCTCCGGCGATCCGTTTTTTTCCCATCCGCTGGAGGTTGCGGCGATCCTGACCGACCTCAAGCTCGACGACGCGACCATTGTCGCAGCCCTCCTGCACGACACCATCGAGGATACCGAGGCAACCCGCGCCGAAATTGACGGGGTGTTCGGACAGGAGATCGGTGCGCTGGTGGAAGGCCTCACCAAGTTGAAGCGGCTCGAACTGGTGTCGCGCGAGGCCAAGCAAGCCGAAAACCTGCGCAAGCTGCTGTTGGCGATCGCCGACGATGTGCGTGTTCTCCTGATCAAGCTGGCGGATCGCTTGCACAACATGCGGACGCTCGAGTTCGTGCCGCCCGTCGCGCGCCAGCGCATCGCCGAGGAGACGCTCGATATCTATGCGCCGCTCGCCGGTCGCATGGGCATGCAGGAGATGCGGGAAGAACTCGAAGATCTGTCGTTCCGCTCGCTTGATCCCGAGGCCTACTCGGTGGTGACGCAAAGGCTGGATTCGCTGGCCGACCGCAATCGCAACCTGATCGGCGAGATCGAAAGCGCCCTTTCAAAAAACCTTCAGAAGAACGGCGTGGCGGCGCATGTCTATGGCAGGCGCAAGCAGCCGTTTTCGATCTGGACCAAAATGAAGCGCAAGTCGGTCGGCTTCGAGCAATTGTCGGATATTTTCGGGTTCCGCATCGTGATGAGAGACGTCGAATCCTGCTACCGCGCGCTCGGCGTCGTGCACACGACCTGGCCGGTGGTGCCGGGCCGGTTCAAGGATTACATCTCGACGCCGAAGCAAAACGATTATCGGTCGATCCACACCACCGTGATCGGGCCCGGCAAACAGCGCGTCGAGTTGCAGATTCGCACCGAGGAAATGGACGAGATCGCGGAGTTGGGTATCGCCGCGCACGCCTTCTACAAGGATGGCGTGGGTTCGCCGACCGAACTCTTGAAGCGCGAATCCAATGCGTTCGCCTGGCTTCGCCACACCATCGCGATCCTGTCCGACAGTGCCAACCCCGAGGAATTTCTAGAGCACACCAAGCTCGAGCTGTTTCACGATCAGGTGTTCTGCTTTACGCCGAAAGGCAAGCTGATCGCGCTGCCGCGGCAGGCCAATGTGATCGATTTCGCCTACGCCGTGCATACCGACGTTGGCAACAGCGCGGTCGGTTGCAAGATCAATGGCAAGTTCGCGCCGCTGTCGTCCGAGCTGCAGAACGGCGACGAGGTCGAGGTGCTGACCTCCGAGGCCCAGGCGTCGCCGCCGTCAGCGTGGGAATCGCTCGCGGTCACTGGCAAGGCGCGTGCGGCGATCCGGCGCGCCACGCGCACGGCGGTACGCGACCAATATGCCGGCCTCGGCCGCCGCATCGTGGAGCGCCTGTTCGCCCGTGCCAAAATCGAATACGCCGACGATAAATTAAAGGGTGCGCTGCCGCGGCTGGCACGCGGCTCGGTCGACGACGTAATGGCGGCCGTTGGACGCGGCGAGATGAAGGCCTCCGACGTCGCGCGCGCCATGTATCCCGATTACAAGGAGGAGCGGGTCGCGCGCTATGGCGCGAAGAAGGGCCTTGCAGCCAAACTGAAGCTGAAATCGCCGCCCGAGCCGGGACGCAGC
>DASQOU010000261.1:0-10616 GCA_035644295.1 Bradyrhizobium sp. | reverse complement strand
TTTGCGATTTCCTCAACCGGCTGCTATGGAGAGCCCATGTTTGCGCGGCGCACCATCAGCATTAGCGGCCCGGCTTCCGCCTGAGCTTCTCAAGCTCGGCGCAAGACCGGGATTTCCTCGTTTCACCCGCGATCGATCGCGCCTCAGCGCCCTTTGAGCCAAACCGAGCATTCATGTCCGAAAAGCCGCAAAAGTCCGACGCAACAGACTATTCCAAAACCCTGTTCCTGCCGCAGACGGAATTCCCGATGCGCGCCGGCCTGCCGCAGCGCGAGCCGGAAATCCTTAAGAACTGGAACGAGATCGGCCTCTATGAGCGGTTACGCAAAGGCTCCGCCGGGCGGCCGAAATTCGTGCTGCATGACGGCCCGCCCTATGCCAACGGCAACATCCATATCGGCACGGCGCTGAACAAGATCCTCAAGGATCTCGTGACCAAGAGCCAGCAAATGCTCGGCTTCGATTCCAACTACGTGCCGGGCTGGGATTGTCACGGGCTGCCGATCGAGTGGAAGGTCGAAGAGGAGAATTACCGCGCCAAGGGCAAGGCGAAGCCGGATTTTCGCGACTCCGCGGCGATGGTGGCGTTCCGCAGGGAATGCCGTGCCTATGCGACCTACTGGCTCAACGTGCAGCGCGAGGAGTTCAAGCGGCTCGGCGTCATCGGCGACTGGGATCACCCTTATGCGACCATGAGCTATCCCGCCGAAGCGCAGATCGCGCGCGAATTGATGAAATTCGTCGCCAACGAGACGCTCTATCGCGGCTCCAAGCCGGTGATGTGGAGCGTGGTGGAGAAGACCGCGCTCGCCGAGGCCGAGGTCGAGTATGAGGATTACACCTCGGATCAGGTGTGGGTGAAGTTTCCGGTTCGAGAGTTCGGCGCGTCCGGCAAAGATGAAAATGAGATAAACGCAGCCGCAGAGGACTTTCAAGGCGCGTCTGTCGTCATATGGACAACAACACCCTGGACGCTGCCGGGTAACAGAGCGATTAGTTTTTCTTCGAAGATAGAGTACGGCCTTTATCAAGTTAAAGAAGCGCCAGAAGGTAATTGGGCCAAGCGTGGAGACAAGCTCATCCTTGCAACCGCACTAGCGGCGGAAGTGATGAAACAAGCAAAGGTGGATTCTTTCGAGCTTCTGAGGCCGGTGCCGTCGGGAGCAGGTGAAAGAGGGCTTGAAGATTTTGTTTGTTTTCACCCATTGAAAGGTTTTGCCGGAGGTTACGAATTCGGCGTCCCCCTTCTCCAAGGCGATCACGTCACCGATGACACCGGTACCGGCTTCGTGCACACCGCGCCCGGCCATGGCCGCGAAGACTTCGAAGTCTGGACGGCGAACGCGCGCGAGCTGGAAAGCCGCGGCATCAACACCACGATTCCCTACACCGTCGACGAGAACGGGGCCTTCACCGATCACGCGCCCGGCTTTACCGGAAAGCGCGTCATCAACGACAAGGGCGAAAAGGGCGACGCCAACGACGCGGTGATCAAGGCGCTGGTCGACGCCGGCATGCTACTGGCGCGCGGGCGGCTGAAGCATCAATACCCGCACTCCTGGCGCTCGAAGAAACCAGTGATCTTCCGCAACACACCGCAATGGTTCATCGCGATGGATAAAGAGATGCCAAAAACTGGCATCGACATCGGCAGGCAGGCGGCGTTGCAGGATCACGGCGGTAACACGCTCCGCGGGCGTGCGTTACTTGCAATTGAGGAGACCCAATGGGTGCCGCCGTCGGGGCAGAACCGCATCAACGGCATGATCGACTCTAAGCCGGACTGGGTGATCTCGCGCCAGCGCGCCTGGGGCGTGCCGATCGCGGTGTTCGTGCGCGAAAAGAGCGACGGCTCCGCCGAAATCCTGCAGGATGAGGCCGTCAACAAGCGCATCGCGGATGCTTTCGAGCAGGAAGGCGCCGACGCCTGGTACATGGACGGCGCGCGTGAGCGTTTCCTGGGTTCGCGCGCCAACGAGGAATGGAAGAAAGTCGACGACATCCTCGACGTCTGGTTCGATTCCGGCTCGACCCACGCCTTCGTCCTCGAAGACGCCGTGCACTTCCCTGGCCTTGCCGGCATCAAGCGCAAGGTCGACGGCGGCGGCGATACCGTTATGTATCTGGAGGGGTCCGACCAGCATCGCGGCTGGTTCCAGTCATCGCTGCTGGAAAGCTGCGGCACCCGCGGTCGCGCACCCTTCGACATCGTGCTGACCCATGGCTTTACGCAGGATGAACACGGCCGCAAGATGTCGAAGTCGCTCGGCAATACGATCGAGCCGCAAGCGGTCATCAAGCAGTCCGGCGCGGACATCCTGCGGCTGTGGGTGGCCGCCTGTGACTACACCGACGACCAGCGCATCGGCCCCGAAATCCTGAAAAACACCGTCGAGACCTATCGCAAGCTGCGCAATACGATCCGCTGGATGCTCGGCACGCTTCACCATTTCAGGCCGGGCGAGGAAGTAACCCGCGACGAGATGCCGGAACTGGAGCGATATATGCTGCATCAGTTAGCCGAACAGTCCGAGATCGTACGCAAGGCCTACGCGGAGTTCGACTACAAGACGGTGGTCGCCACGCTGTCGGCCTTCATGAACACCGAATTGTCGGCATTCTATTTCGATATCCGCAAGGACACGCTTTATTGCGATCCGCCGTCCTCGCTGGCGCGGAAAGCGGCACTCACCACGATCGATATCCTCTGCGATGCCCTTCTGAAGTGGCTGGCCCCGATCTTGAGTTTCACCTGCGACGAGGCATGGCCGATGTACCGGCCCGGCGGATCGCCGTCCGTGCACCTGCTCTCCTTCCCGGAAAATCTCGAGGGTTTCCGCGACGATGCGCTCGCCGCGAAATGGGAGACCATCCGCAACGTGCGCCGTGTCGTCACCGGCGCGCTGGAAGTCGAACGCGCGGCCAAGCGCATCGGCTCTTCGCTCGAGGCTTCGCCGCTGGTCTACGTCTCGGACAAGACGATCTTCAACACGCTGTTCGATATCGATCTGGCAGAAGTCTGCATCACCTCCAACGCGATGGTGAGCAATGAGGACGCGCCGGCCGATGCGTTCCGCCTGAGCGACGTGGCTGACGTCGCCGTGGTGGTCGAGAAAGCCGCGGGAAAAAAATGCGCACGTTCCTGGAAGATCCTCCCTACCGTGGGCGAGGACGCCGAATATCCCGACGTCTCGCCGCGCGACGCAAAGGCACTGCGCGAATGGAAAGCGCTGGGGGTTAGTATTTAATATCTATCGTCGTCCCCGCGAAAGCAGGGACCAACCACCGACGCTCGACATGGACCAAGGACGATGAACGAAGACCTTTCAGCACTGCGCTTGCACGGCGGCGCGATGAGCGCAATCGCGCTCACGCTGGGGGTCCCCGCTTTCGCGGGAACGACGGCGTGTTTTGTGGTAGCCACCACGTCATGACCCCTCAGCTCCGCCCCGGCATCATCGCGGCGATCGCCGTGCTTGCGCTCGACCAGGCCTCGAAACTCTGGCTGCTGCGCGTGTTCGACATCGGCCACCGCGGCGCTGTCAAGCTCACGCCATTTCTCGATCTGGTGCTGGCATGGAATCCGGGGATCAGCTTCGGCTGGTTTCAGAACGACAGCGCGGTGGCTCAGATCATCTTGATGCTGGTCAAGGCCGTGGCCGTCATCATCCTGGCGATCTGGATGGCGCGGTCGCGTACCCTGATCGCGACCATTGCGCTCGGTCTGATCATCGGCGGGGCCATCGGCAACGCCATCGACCGTTTCGCCTATGGCGCGGTGGTCGATTTCGCCCTGTTTCATGTCCAGATCGGCGGAAATACCTTCAATTGGTACGTGTTTAACCTTGCCGATGTCGCGATTGTTGCCGGCGTTGCGGCCCTGCTGTATGATTCATTCCTGGGGGTACCTGCCGCAAAAGCGCCCTGATCCCGGCTGATACGAACCCTCTGAGCTGAAGCTTGCGGGTGTGTTAGAGTGCGCGGTTAAATCATTGAGGCCGCGGGTAATTTTTGACAGGAAGAGCGCGATGCGCCAGACCAAAGCTAGCGGTTGGATCGTGCGGAATTCGTCGAGCGCTATGATGCGCGCCCTGCGGCTCGCCGTCGTCCCATTGGGTGTCACTCTGGTCGTGACGACCGGCGCCGCGCGCGCAGGCGATGATCAACCAGATGACAGGTCCTTCACGGAAAGATTCGTCGACAGCTTCAAATCCACGATCCGCGGCACCAATATGGATAACCGCGGCATCGACTATCGCGAGCGCTCGCCGCTGGTGGTGCCGCCGAAACTCGATTTGCCGCCGCCGGCCGCTTCGACCGAGGATGTGAAGGTTGCGAATTGGCCCAAGGATCCGGATGAACGCCAACGCAAGGCCATCATCGCGGCCAAGAAGAAAAACGCACCGCCTCCGGCCCGGGTCCAGGTACCGACCGAAGCCAATGCGGCCGCCGCGGCGCCTGCCGCCGGCGGAGCCCCCGGCCCCCTCGCGACCGCACGCCCGATCAACATCGCGCCGCCCCCCGAAGATCCTCCGATCCCCGGCACCACCCGCCCCGCCTACGCGAATGATCGCAACGGCACGGCCCGGATCGATCCGGTCTACGACCAGCCCGGCGATTTGTTCAAAAACGGAGCTAGCGCGGTGGGCTCATCGAGTTTGGGCGAAACCCTGGGCCTCAATAATCTGTTCGGCGGCAAGAAAGCCGAGGCGGTTGCGCCCGGCACAGAGCCGACGCGAGAGGCCTTGACGCAACCGCCTCCCGGGTACCAGACGCCGTCCGCGAACTATCCCTACGCCCCCGAGTCGAAGGGCTTGCTGGGCGGGCAGTCGAATCCCGATCGCAACCCGCTCGCGCAGAGGTCCAGCGCATCTAGCCAGGTACCATGATTTTTTCCCGAAGGGTTCTTTTCGGGCATGCGGACAGGCCATGATGTCGGTAAGCCGCTTCAGGGTCTCTCTGTTCGCAGCGGTGCTCGCGGGGCTCGCTGTCTCCGCCGGCGGCGCTCTCGCCCAGACCAGGGTGACCTCGGCGCCGCCGGCTTCATTTAACCTCGGCAACGGCCTCCAGGTCGTCGTGATCCCGGATCACCGTACGCCGGTCGTCACGCAAATGACCTGGTACAAGGTCGGCTCGGCCGACGAAACGCCGGGCAAATCCGGTCTTGCGCACTTTCTCGAACACCTGATGTTCAAGGGCACAAGCAAACATCCCACCGGTGAATTTTCCCAGACCGTGCTCCGGGTCGGCGGCAACGAGAACGCCTTCACCTCCACTGACTATACCGGCTATTACCAGCGGGTGCCGCGCGAGGAACTCGGCAAGATGATGGAATTCGAGGCCGATCGCATGACCGGCCTGATCCTCAAGGACGAGAACGTGCTGCCGGAGCGCGATGTCGTGCTCGAAGAATTCAACATGCGGGTCGCCAATAATCCGGAAGCGCGGCTGACCGAGCAGATCATGGCGGCGCTTTATCTCAATCACCCGTATGGCCGCCCCGTGATCGGCTGGCATCAGGAAATCGAGAATCTCGATCGCGAAGATGCGCTGGCGTTCTACCGACGCTTCTATGCGCCGAACAACGCCATCCTGGTGATCGCCGGCGACGTCGACGCCACTGAGGTTCGCCCGATGGTCGAGCGGACGTTCGGCGCTGTCCCCGCACAGCCAGCGATCCCGGCGCGGCGGCAGCGTCCCCAGGAGCCTGAACCGGCCGCGCCACGGACCGTGACGCTGTCCGACGCCAGGGTCGAGCAACCCAGCTTGCGGCGCTATTATCTGGTCCCGTCCGCAACCACTGCCGCCGCCGGAGAAGGTCCGGCGCTCGACGTGCTCGCCCAACTGATGGGTGGCGGCAACAACTCGTATCTCTATCGCAGACTGGTGATCGACCGCCCGCTCGCGGTCAGCGCCAGTGCCGCTTATCAGGGAACGTCGCTCGACGCCACGCAGTTTTCGGTTTCGGCCTCGCCAAGGTCCGGCGTCGAGTTCGCGCAAATCGAGCAGGCGATCGACGAGGTGATATCGGACATCGGACAGAACGTGGTTCGTGCCGAAGATCTCGAGCGCGTCAAGACCCAGCTTATCGCCGAAGCTATCTATGCGCAGGACAACCAGGCCACGCTGGCCCGCTGGTATGGTGGGGCGTTGACCACGGGTCTGAGCATCGAAGACATCCGGAGCTGGCCGGATCGCATTCGCGCCGTCACCGCCGAGCAGGTGCGCGAAGCCGCGCAAAAATGGCTCGACAAGAAACGTTCAGTGACCGGCTATCTGATCAAGGATACCCAGCCGAAACGCGAGGAGAAGCGGTCGTGATTCACCCCCGGTTTGGCGCGCACCGCGTTGGGTTCATGGTTGGCCTGGCAATGACGGTCATGATGTCAACGCCGTCGCACGCCGCCGCCAAGATCCAGCACCTGATTTCACCCGGAGGCATCGAGGCATGGTTTGTGCAAGACGCTACAGTGCCGCTGGTGGCGATGGAATTCGGCATCAGCGGTGGCGCCGCACAGGACCCGGCCGACAAATCCGGCGTCGGCAATATGGTCGCCGGTCTCATCGATGAAGGCTCGGGTGACCTCGATTCCAAGACCTTTCATGAGCGCCTCGACCGCCGCGCCATCGAGTTGAGTTTCAGCGTGACGCGGGATTATTTCCGTGGCTCGATGCGCATGCTCAAGGATAACAGAGACGAGGCCTTCGATCTGCTTCGGATGTCGCTGACGTCGCCGCATTTCGAAAGCGCCGATGTCGAGCGCATCCGCACCCAGGTCCTCTCCGGCCTGAAGCGCGATACGTCCAATCCATCCGCGCTTGCCAGCCGCAAATTCCTTGAGATCGCCTTTGGCGACCACCCCTATGGCCGGCCAAGCAATGGCAGCCTGGAAAGCGTTCCCAACATCACGATCGCGGATCTGAAGGACTACGTCCGCCGCGTGCTGGCGAAGGAGAACCTCAGGATTGCCGTGGTCGGCGATATCGACGCCGCCTCGCTCGGCAGGTTGCTCGACCAGACGTTCGGCGCATTGCCGGCCAAGGCGAGCCTCACACCCGTGCCCGACATCGAAGCGACGAGGCCACCGGTGCGCGAATTCATTCCACTCGATGTGCCGCAGACTATGGTGATGTTCGGCGGTCCCGGCATCAGGCGCAACGATCCGAATTTCATGTCAGCCTTTGTGGTCAACCACATTCTCGGAGGCGGCGCGCTATCGTCGCGGCTCTACCGCGAAGTCCGAGAGAAGCGCGGCCTCGCCTATTCGGTCTACGACTCGCTTCTGTGGATGGATCACTCCGCCCTGTTCATCGGCAATACCGGCACGCGCGCCGATCGCGCCGGCGAAACCGTCGATGCCGTCAACACTGAGGTTCGCCGTATGGCCGAGGACGGTCCGACCCAGGAGGAACTGGATGAGGCCAAATCCTACATCAAAGGTTCGCGCATGCTGTCACTCGATACGTCCTCAAAGCTGGCCTCGGCCATGCTGCAATACCAGCTGGACCGTCTCCCGATCGATTATTTCGAAAAGCGCAATGCCGTCGTGGACGCCGTGACCCTCGATGACGCCAAAAAAGCCGCGCAACGGCTTTGGGGACGCGGTCTTCTCACTGTGATCGTTGGGCGCGCCCCGCAGGCCGCCGCCCAGCCCGCGGTCGTAACCGCCCCGGCCCGGGCGAACTAAGCCCGTTTCCGTCCCATCGTGTCCCGGACGTGGTGCAGCGCTCTTGCGGTGCGCCGCAGAGCCGGGACCCCTTTGCCGCCATGGACGGTGGATCAGCAGCGCACCACGCCGCAAGCATAGCGCGTCGAAGACGCGCGTGAACGCGCTGATGGCGTTGCGCAGCATCCGGGGAACGTGCCGCTGCCTTCATCGCCGCAACCAAACCCGCTATCTTGTCTCCGACCGATTCCCGTCAGGAATCATTCCCGGTTCGGTGACGCCATGCTGCGGATTTCCCGCGACCTCACAATCGATGATAACGACATCGATATCTCCTTCGTGCGCGCCTCGGGACCCGGCGGCCAGAACGTCAACAAGCTCTCTACTGCTGCGCAATTGCGGTTCGATACCCGCCGGATAGCGTTGCCGGCGGACGCCGAGGCGCGCCTCGCCCGGCTCGCCGGCCAGCGCCTGACCAAGGACGGCGTGATCGTGATTCATGCGCAGCGCTTCCGCACCCAGGAGCGCAATCGCGCCGATGCCGTCGAGCGTCTGGTCGAACTCCTGCGCGAGGCCGTGACGCGCCCCATTCCGCGACGGCCCACCAGGCCAACGCTGGGATCGAAAAAGCGCCGGCTCGAAGGCAAAAAGCGCCGCAGCGACATCAAGGCCAAGCGCGGCTCGGGCGGATTTGAGGATTGAGGCCACGTGTCCCGGACGCGGCGCAGCGACCTTCACACTGCGCCGCAGAGCCGGGACTTAACTTTCGTCCGTGGACCATGGACCCCCGGATCAGCAGCGCACCACGCCGCAAAAGCGGCGCGTTGCGCTGCATCCGGGGAACGCATCTGCCTCCGCGAAAGAGCGGGGAGAGTTACCGCCCTCACCCTCCCGCCCCCGCACAAAAGCCCTTAGATTAAGCCTTCCGCTTTCCCACGAGTCGTCCAAACCCATGCCCGTCCGTCAGCTCCCTGAACAGGTTGTCAACCGCATCGCGGCCGGCGAAGTGGTCGAACGCCCCGCGAGTGTGGTCAAGGAGCTGGTCGAGAACGCCATCGATGCCGGCGCCAGCCGGATCGACGTCTTCACCGATGGCGGCGGGCGGCGACGGATCGGCATCACCGACGACGGCAGCGGCATGACCTATGCCGATCTGGCATTGGCCGTCGACCGCCATGCCACCTCCAAGCTCGATGACGAAGACCTGTTGCGGATCCGCACGCTGGGATTTCGCGGCGAGGCGCTGCCCTCGATTGGCGCCGTGGCAAAGCTCAACATCATCACGCGCCACAAAAGCGAGCCGCATGCCTGGTCGCTGTCGGTCGAAGGCGGGGTGAAGTCGGCCGTCGCGCCGGCGGCGTTGTCGCAAGGCAGTCGCGTCGAAGTCAGCGATCTCTTTTATGCGACGCCGGCGCGGCTGAAATTTCTCAAGACCGACCGTACCGAAGCCGAAGCGATCCGCGAGGTGGTGCGCAGGCTCGCGATGGCGCGGCCCGACATCGCCTTTACGCTCGCTGGCGAGGAGCGCGCGCCCGTCACCTGGGCCGCGGCGTTGCCCGGCGCTGCGGGCCGGCTGACCCGGCTCGGCGATATTCTGGGCGCGGATTTTCGCGTCTCGGCGATCGACGTGCGCGCCGAACGCGACGGCGTCGTGGTGGAAGGATTTGCCGCGGCGCCCTCGCTGACCCGTGCGAATGCGCTCGGGCAATATCTGTTCGTCAACGGCCGGCCGGTGCGCGACAAGCTGATACTGGGCGCGGTGCGCGCGGCCTATTCCGACTATCTGCCGCGCGACCGTCATCCCGTCGTGGCGCTGTTCGTGACATCAGAGCCGCAAGAGGTCGACGCCAATGTGCATCCTGCCAAAACCGAAGTCCGCTTCCGCAATGCCGGCCTGGTCCGCGCGTTGATCGTGCATGCGCTGAAGGAAGGGCTTGCCCGCGAGGGGAAGCGCACCGCGGCCAACAGCGATGGCGCGGCGATCGCTGCGTTCCGCCCATCGTTCTCGCCGCGCCCGACCAATTGGGACTGGCGGCGCTCGCCGGCGCATCCTGTGGGGCCATTGCCGGCCTTCGGCGGGGCGGCGACGGCCTTTGCCGAACCCGGGCAGGCCGCGTTCGACGTCGGCAGCCCGACTGCGGACGTGCGCTTCGAGGGGCAGCCCTCGGCCGATCTGCTCGATCGTCCGCTTGGCGCCGCGCGGACGCAGATTCACGAAACCTATATCGTGTCACAAACCCGCGACGGCCTCATCGTCGTGGACCAACACGCCGCCCATGAGCGCATCGTTTATGAAAGGCTAAAGGCCTCGCTGGCGAAGAACGGCGTGCAGCGGCAGATCCTGTTGATTCCGGAAATCGTCGAACTCGACGAGGCCACGGTGGAGAAGCTGCTCACACGCACCGAGGAGCTGACATCGTTTGGGCTTGCGATCGAATCCTTCGGCCCCGGCGCGGTCGCCGTGCGCGAGACACCGTCGCTGCTTGGCAAGACCAATGCCGGCGCGCTGTTGCGTGATCTCGCTGAGCACATGGCGGAATGGGACGAGGCGTTGCCGTTGGAACGGCGGCTGATGCATGTCGCGGCCACCATGGCCTGCCATGGCTCGGTGCGGGCCGGCCGCCGCCTCAAGCCGGAAGAGATGAACGCGCTGCTGCGCGAGATGGAGGAGACGCCGAATTCAGGCCAATGCAATCACGGCCGGCCGACCTATGTCGAATTGAAGCTTTCGGATATCGAGAAGCTGTTCGGGAGAAGATAATGCGATCGAAATTCGCGGCAATTGGAGCGATTGTCTACCTGACCGTATTTGCCTGCGCAGCCGCCTATCCGCTTTTCGATCACCGAACCTTTGCTGGGCTTGCCGCGGTTCTGCTGGGATTGCCCTGGATCGACTATATTTCGACCGAATGGTTCCTGGGCGCGATCGCGCTCAATGCGCTGATTATC
>DASQOU010000260.1:0-2548 GCA_035644295.1 Bradyrhizobium sp. | reverse complement strand
GACGCCGTGACCGTCGCCGCAGGAAAACAGCGCGCCGGGCACGAATACCGGCAAATAGAGTTTGGAGCCCGGTATCAGTTCCTTGTTGTCGAGATTGCCGCCCATCGCGCGTGGGATCAATGAGGTGATGCGGCCCCAGGCGGGCGGCGGCGCCACGCCCATCACCCCGAAAAACGGCTTGAGCGGCAGATCGAGCCCCCATGGCAGCCGGCCCACCATCCGCTTCGCATCGAGCGGAATGTTCAAAAGCCGTGTCTCGTGGAAATCGTCGGGCAGGGTGCCCGCGAGAGGCCGGATCATGTTATAGCCCCAGTCCTGCCGGAGCCTGACGTCGAGAATTTCGATCTCGAGCACGTCGCCGGGTTCGGCGCCTTCGATCGCGACCGGACCGGTCAGGATGTGACCGGGGACCATCCGCTCGCTCCTGGCGTGAACCTCGTCGAGTTCGGGTGGGATGTGAAACCGGCTCCGGTCCGGCACCACGTCAGGGCCGCCGCTGATGGTATCGATGGTCACTTCATCACCGCTGGCGATGGTAAGGACAGGTTTCAATTTGGCTTCGAAAAAACCCCAATGGCAGGTCTCGGGGCTGGAATGCAGATGATGATGCGTCATGAGGGGGCTTCGGGTTGGGGCAGGGGCGGCGATTGTGCCTGCGCGAGGGCGTTCTGTCGATGTCGGCGGTATTCCCCGCCGTCGTTGCCGGGCTTGACCCGGCAACCCATTATCTTCGAATGATGCTCCCAGCGAAAATGGATGGATACGCGGGTCAAGCCCGCGTATGACGCTGAATGTGCAGCGGTTAGCCTGCCGTTCAGGGAGTGTCGGTTGATGCAGCAAGCAGCCACAAGGGACGAAAAACTCGATCTGGCCGGCATGGTGGCGGATCTGAACAGCCTGCTTCGCCTCAAGACCACCGTGATCGGCATGAAGATGTTCGCGCGCGTGGACGAGATGGAGGCGATCCCGAAAATCCGGCGCCCGACGGCGGTTCACACCACCGACCAGATCGTCAGCATGGCCTCGCGGCTGGGCTGGACCGTCGGTATCACCGCCGACGATCTCGTCGGTGCCCAATGCCGGGCGGTCATCGGTTTTGCGCCGCAGGACGAGAAGTGGCTCGCCGGCCAATCCTATGTCGGCGTCTGGCATGAAAATGCCGAGGACGCGCGCAAGCGCCAGGAAGCGCTGGATGTCGTCGCCTACGGCAAATACCAGGCTCTCGTCGTGAGTCCGCTGGCCAGCGGCCGCCTCAACCCGCCGGATATCTGCCTGGTCTATGCGACGCCGGGGCAGATGATCATCCTGATCAATGGACTGCAGTGGACCGGATACAAGAAATTCGAATGGGGCGTGGTCGGCGAAACCGCGTGCGCCGATTCCTGGGGGCGGGCGCTCAAGACCGGTGAGCCCAGCCTGTCGCTGCCGTGCTATGCGGAGCGGCGTTATGGCGGCGTGCCGGACGAAGAAATGCTGATGGCGCTGTCGCCGGAGCATCTGGCCAAGGCGATCACCGGCATGAAGGCGCTTTCGAAGAACGGTCTGCGCTATCCGATCGCGCCCTATGGTATTCAAAGCGACGTGCGCGCCGGCATGGGTGTTTCCTACAAGAAATAGCTACGCGAAATGGAGTGGAAACCGTCATTGCGAGCGAAGCGAAGCAATCCATAGCTACAAGAAAAATCTGGATTGCTTCGTCGCGGAGCCTGTCATCGGGCGCGCATTCGCGCGACCCGTTGGCTCCTCGCAATGACGAGTGTTAAAGGAATCGAGCATGAAGGCTTCGTCGAAATTCGACATCGTTGTCTATGGCGCCACCGGCTTCACCGGCCAGCTCGTCGCCGAGTACCTCGCGGCGCACTATCGCAACGACAAAAATCTTACATGGGCAATGGCCGGACGCAGCCTGGACAAGCTCGCTTCCGTCCGCGATGCGATCGGCGCGCCGGCCGATACGGCGTTGATTGTCGCGGACGCCAGCGATCCCGCATCGCTGAAAGCCATGGCCGACCAGACCAGATCGGTGCTGTCGACCGTCGGCCCGTATCAGCTCTATGGCTCCGAACTGGTCGCGGCCTGCGCTGCGTCCGGCACCGACTACCTCGATCTCTGCGGCGAGCCGGTCTGGATGCGGCACATGATCGATGCCCACCAGGCGACCGCGCAATCGAGCGGCGCCAGAATCGTGTTTTCCTGCGGCTTCGATTCGCTGCCGTTCGAACTCGGCGTGTTCTTTTGTCAGGAGACGGCGAAAAAAGTTCTGGGCGCGCCGGTCAACCGCGTCAAAGGCCGCGTGCGCGCGATGAAGGGAACGTTCTCGGGCGGGACCGCGGCAAGCATCAAGGCGACGTTCGCGGCCGCGGCGAAAGACTTGAGCCTGGTGGCGCTGTTGAAGAATCCATTCGTGTTGACGCCGGGCTTCGAGGGTCCAAAGCAGCCGCCGGGCAACAAGCCGCTGTTCGACCAGGAACTGAACGCGTGGACCGCGCCGTTTGTGATGGCGACCATCAACACCCGCAACGTGCACCGCTCCAATCTGCTGATGGGT
>DASQOU010000259.1:0-49988 GCA_035644295.1 Bradyrhizobium sp. | reverse complement strand
GGATTAACCGGCATCGGGCGCGCCGCCGCCGTCGCCTTCGCCAGGAAGGGCTCGAAGGTGGTCGTTGCCGGTCGGCGTGATGAAGCCGGCAAGGCGCTCGTCAAGGAGTTGCGCTCTTTCGGTTCGGAGGCCGAGTTCATCAACGCCGACGTCCGCAAGGAGGATGACGTCCGCGCTCTGGTTGACAAGACCATCGCGCGGTTTGGCCGTCTCGATGTCGCGGTCAACAATGCGGGCACCGAAGGCCAGGTTGGCCCGATCACGGACCAGACCGCCGAAAGCTATGCCGCGACGTTTGACACCAATGTCCTCGGGGTGGTCCTGAGCATGAAGCACGAAGTGCGGGTCATGCAAGGACAGCGCAGCGGCGCCATCATCAACATCTCCTCGACCTACGGGCACGAGGGTGCGGCGGGCGCTTCGATCTATGTCGGCAGCAAGCACGCCGTCGAAGGAATCACCAAGTCGGTGGCGCTCGAGATCGCCAAGTCGGGAATCCGCGTGAACGTGGTGGCGCCTGGTCCTACGGACACCGGCATGTTGACCCGTTTTGCCGGCACGCCGGAGAACAAGGCGGCTCTGGTGACGACTGTTCCGATGGGTCGCCTCGGTCTCTCGGAGGAGCTTGCCAACGCGATCGTCTTCATCGCGTCCGACGAGGCTTCATACATCACCGGCCATGTCCTCAACGTCGACGGCGGTAAAACCCGCTAACTGAAGTGCATTCCGCTCGCGCTTAGATGAGCTACCTATTCCATTTCACGCCAGAAGGCACAGATATGGATAGGGGCTCATTCTAAGGGAGCGCCAAATGGACAGGCTAGCGGCTTTGGAGATCTTCGTGGGCGTCGTCGATGCCGGCTCATTTTCGGCGGTGGCCCGGCGTCAACGCATCGGACAGCCGGCGGTGTCGAAGGCGGTTGTCCAGCTTGAGGAGTGGCTCGGAGTTAGCTTGCTGATGCGCTCGACGCGTAGCGTGGTTCCGACCGAGGCCGGCCGGATTTTTTATGAGCGCGCGAAGCGGACGATCGAGGAGGCCGATGAGGCGGTGGTCGCGGCGCGAGGCACCGCGTCCGGTCTCTCAGGCAAGCTTCGCGTGTCGACATCGATTTGCTTTGGTCGCCTTGACGTTATTCCCAATCTATCGGCGTTTTTAGCCGAACACCCCGACCTCGATATTGAGCTGGTCCTTGACGACCGTAACGTGGATCTCGTCAACGAGGGCATTGATGTCGCGCTGCGAATGGGGGCAATGCCCGATTCGAACATGACCGCGCGCCGGATCGCGGAGGGCCGCCGCCTCGTTGTGGCCACCCCGGCGTACCTTCAGCGCCATGGTACCCCCACGTCACCCGGCGATCTGATCAACCATGAGGCGGTCATTTACACGCGGGGCGGCGGCGAGTCCTGGACGTTTCGAAAGGCGAATGCGGAGGTGTCGGTGGTTTTGCAAGGGCGCTTGAAAGTGACCCAGGCGGAGGGCCTGCGCGAGGCGGTGATTTGCGACATGGGATTGACGGTGGCTTCGGAGTGGCTTTTCTCGTCCGAGCTGCGATCCGGAAAGGTCGTGGCGGTTCTGGAGGATTGGGCGTTGCCGACGACCAATCTATCTGCCGTGTATCCGACGGGCCGCCTTGCCAGCACAAAGGCGCGGGCATTCGTTTCGTTCGTCGAGCGGTTCATGACGCGGCCAGACCCGGTTTCGCCACGGCAGGAGCGCGCGTTTATCGAAAGCGTCCAAGACGGAGCTGGCCGTCACACCCAGCGAGTTCAGTCGGGCCGCGTCGGTTAGTGGACGGGGTGGCGCCTTCGGGCGACGGCGCCGAGCAGTAACAGGCAGTTTTGTTGACGATCAGCACTCCATCGTCCATGGAAGCTCTGGTGAAATTCTGGAAGGCGCTGCTCAAGGCGCAAGCTGTCAAAGCCTCGGATCAATCGGCTCGCTCTCAAGCGCCAATACCGCGAACACGCATTCATGGACTCGCCTTAGCGGTTCGCGAGCGACAAAGCGCTTCAAAGCCTCGTGGCCGAGAGCGAACTCGCGCAGGGCAAGATTGCGTTTGCCTCCCAGACCGCGCTCGCGGAGCCGGACAAGATTTTCCGGCGCATCATACTCAGGACCATAAATGATGCGGAGGTATTCGTGGCCGCGCACCTTCAAGGCTGGCTGAACAAGACCTTTCTTGCCGCGAGCAACGAACTCGCGAGGCTTGATCACCATACCTTCGCCGCCACCGCCGGTCAGGGCCTCCCACCATTCGATCGCGTCGTTGACGGCGCCCTCATTGCCGAGCGCGACCGTGCGCCATTGCGTAGGTGTTACCACGCCGTCCGTTGCAGCAGCCAAACGGTCGGCCAAGCCCATGTGCCAGACATGATCCTGATCGAACCAAACGCGTCCCTCGCTTGCCAGAAGATGGAACGGCGCGATCTTGAGATCGCCGACACTCGACACCCGCCATACGTAAGGTGCCCAAGCCTTGCCATAGCGCGCGGCACGTTGTGCACGATCGGCGAAACGATCGCGGACGGTCGCGATTTCCAGACCACGATCGCCGGCCCGGGCGAATGCTTCCGCCGCCGCGGCAAACCCTGCGCGGGATGAAGCAGCCACCGGCTCGTATTGGCTTTCGATCAGGCTACCAGCTTTGGCGGACCAAGGCATGATCTCGGCATCGAGGAGCAGCCAGTCAGTATTAAGCTCTTCCCAAAGACCAGCGCTATCGGCTGCCGAGCGTAGCCGCGCGAGAAGTCCCTCGGTCATCGCTCTATCATTAAAGAAGGTCCGGCCGGTACGGGTCCAGATTGCACCCGTTTCTTCTCCGGTCACGCCAAATCGCGCTTTCGCGGCATCTGCTGTTCTGCACAGCGCGATCACGGCGCGCGAGCCCATGTGCTTCTCCTCGCACACGACCTCAGCGACGCCCCTCTCTCGGAAATGAGCGAAGGCCTCCTCCGGCCGTTCCAGCCATCCTTCGCGCTCGCTGGTCTCGGAAGGTGACATCGTCGGCGGCAAATAGGCGAGCCATTGCGGCGCCAGTGCGAACCGAC
The DNA here is from genome assembly GCA_035644295.1 of Bradyrhizobium sp. Taxonomy (GTDB): domain Bacteria; phylum Pseudomonadota; class Alphaproteobacteria; order Rhizobiales; family Xanthobacteraceae; genus Bradyrhizobium. The sequence goes on along the minus strand of DASQOU010000259.1, from coordinate 46,937 downwards.
TCATGACCTCCAATGCGGCGGAAGCGTTCTCTTCTGCGATTACGATGCGGCCCCTTAGTTCCGTGTCGATCCACCGACGCCCGCTGACGTCCTTAATGTCAAGTACCAGGTCCGCATCTGCTTGGGCCGACCCCGAAGCCGGCGCGCTTGAGAGCGGACGGATCGGTTCGAACCAAGTTCGCTCGGCGCGGACGTCGACGAGTTCCTTCTCTGGCCAGCGCAACGCCGTCAGCTTGCCACCGAAAACGCAGCCGGTGTCGATGCAGAGGGTATTGTTCACCCAGTCCGCGCGGACGACCGGGGTGTGGCCGTACACGACGGTAGTTGAACCCCGATAGCTCGCCGCCCAGTCGGCGCGGACCGGCAAACCAAACTCGTCGATCTCACCCGTGGTCTCTCCGTAGAGCGCGAACTCCCGCACGGCGCCAGATCCCCGACCTATCATCTCTTCCTTCAAGCCGGCGTGCGCAACCGCGAGCCGCCCTCCGTCCAGCCAGACGTGACTGCGAAGTCCATCGAGGAATTTTGGCAGGGCCTCGCGAAAACCTCGGTCTTGGCCCTCCAACTGATCAATGGTTTGCTGGAGACCGTGGGCGATCTTTACTTTCCGGCCGGACAGCCAACGCTCCAGCTTTTGATCATGATTGCCCTGGACAGCATATGCAGTCCCGGCCGCGGTCATGCTCATCGCAATACGCAAGGCATCTGGCGAGTTCGGCCCTCTGTCCGTGATGTCGCCGACAAAAATCACCTTCCGACCCTGAGGTGCCGTGACAGTGACCATCCGATCACCGCCGACGTCGGCCCATTCAACGCGATAGCCAAGTTTGGTGAGAAGGGCGTGGAGCTCGTCAGCGCAGCCGTGCACGTCGCCGATGATATCGAAAGGGCCACGGTCATGGCGCTTGTCCGTCCAAAGCGGCTGACGCGTGACTGTAGCGGCCTCGATGTTCTCGGCGCTGGCGAGTTTCCAAACCTGGCGGAACCCCTCCCGCTGCAGATTGCCGAGACCTCGTCGTATTTCCGATACCATCCGTTGCACGACCTGCCCCCCGAACGCGCGGTCTGGCCGCATCTTGTTGCGCTCGATGCAAATGTCGATGCCGGGATCGCACACAATGGCGACGGGTAGGGCGTGCCATTGGCGAGCCAACTCGATCCAACCCTTGCGATCCGCTGGGCGGACATTGGTAGCGTCGATAACGGTTAGCTTCCTATGCTTCAGCCGCTTGCTGGCGATCTCGCGTACCAGATCGAATGCATCACCGGTAACGCCTTGATCGGTCTCGCTGTCGGAAACGAGGGCGCGGCAATAATCTGATGAGATCACCTCCGTCGGCAGGAAATGCTTCGCTGCGAAAGTCGATTTTCCCGATCCGGTCGAGCCGATCAGCACGACGAGAGAGAAATCGGGAATTTCAATGTTCTTCTCGGCCGTGTTCATCGGGTGAACACCACCATCTGAGTTGGCGTACCGAGCGCTTCGTCCTGCCGGCCGATGCCACTGAATGCCGACCAGTAGCCGTAGGTCGAACCAATCCTATCCGCCCAGGCTTGGAATTCGGCACGTGTCCATTCGAACCGGTGGTCGGGATGGCGGAAGACGCCGGCGGCTAAGTTCGGAAAAAGCGAATTGTATTCGGCGTTTGGCGTCGTCACCACCACGGCAGCCGGACGCGCTTCGCCAAACACAACGCGCTCCACCAGCGGCAGGCGATCCGGGTCCAGATGCTCGATGACCTCAACAAGCGCGGCGGCATCCGCGCCGGCCCATCGATCATCCCGATACGTCAGCGATCCATGCAGGAGCAACACGCGTCCTTCCGGCGGACCACCCGGCAGATGAAGCTTTAGCCGTTTCGCTGCCCATTCCAATTCGCGCGCCGCAGGGTCAAGGCCGATCAGTCGCTCTGCCCACCGCTCGTGGAGGAGACGGTGCAGCAACTTGCCCTCGCCACAGCCCAAATCCGCGACGGTCTTGGCGCCGGTCGCACGAAGCGCGTCGACTACCGCCATCATCCGCTCGTCGTTTAGCCGGATCGGCGCTTCCAGCACGTCTTCAGACGCAACGCGCGCCTCTGGTTCGACTGCCTCTTCTTGCGTCTCTGGCGCCAGGCGCTCGAGAGCGGCACGAGACAGTGTGCCACGGTGACGAAGATAGCGGCGGACGATCAATTCCTTCGCCGGGTGCTGATCGAGCCAACCCTCACCGCGCTTAAGCAGCTTGTCGATTTCGTCCTCGCCGACCCAATAGTGCTTGGCGTCGTCCAAAACAGGAATCAGCACGTATAAATGATTGAGAAGCGCGCTGAGGCGGGCAACTCCGGTTAGCGTCACTCGCGCATAGAGTTTGCTGATCGAGGCTGTATCCGGGGCAACGATCGGATCGACATGGACGCTCCAACCCAGCGGTTCGAAAAGCAGTCGAAGCAGCTTCTCGCCGCCACGCAGGGGTAGAGGCGTGACCGTGGCCTCAAGAGGAATTACGCTATTGGCGAGTTCCTGCCGCGCGTTACAAACGCCGGTCATCGCCGTCCGAAACGCTTTGTTCAGGGCCACCGATAGGAAAGAGGACGCCGCATACGGACGGTCGTTCACGTATTGATCAAGTAAGCCTTCGGCCTGACCCTTGCCCCGAACCAAACCCACGGGGTCGACGTCGAGCACCAGGGCTGCTTCGCAACGCGTCTGGCTGGCATCGGGATAGAACACCCATGCCTTGCCGAATGTCTGTTCAATTTCGTGCAGTCGCTCGGGATGCTTGTGCAGCAAATATCCCAGGTCGGTCGCCGGTTGATGTGTCGTTGCAACGGATAAAAACATGCCATCAGATAGCCGATGGCAGGCCTTTCATCCAGTCGAGTTTATCGCCATCGAAGCTAAATCTGGCGCAACGCGATGGCACGGGGACCGGACTGTGCCTTGGGGCGACGATGAAGTCGGATAGTCGGGGATCGCGGATGGAGATAAATTGCTGTGGACGGCCACCGCCCGCAACTGCCCGTCGGGCAAATCAAACGCGCGGCGGCCAAAATCAACAAATCAAAGTCCAGCCCCGATTCGAAAAATATTCCGCTTTCGCCGTCGGGCAAATCACCGCTTTAACTCCGCGCGTCTTATCCAAATGAGGGGCGGGTCGCGATCGTCACGAACGTTGCGGTGGGATGCGGTGGACGTGTGGGCTGCGCAAGACGAACGCAGCTCTCGCGGACGGCGAAGTCGTGTGGTCCTGACGCCCCGACGCTGGCGTCAAGTTTTGCGGAGGCGAGCATAGGCCTAACCGGGCCAAGCTCGATGTGGATCGGGGCCTATCGCATCATTCGGCTGCAGATTCGCGCCGAGGAGGCGTATCTTCGGCGCGTCTATGGTGACGCATATCATGCCTATGCTCACCGCGTTGGGCGCTTGCTGCCTAATATCGGCCGGCTTTGACGCCTCCCGCTAAAGGCGCGCGGCAGGTATGCGGAGTCATTGTCGGAGCCGCCGGGCACGATCAGGTCGGAGAGGATATGGTTCGCAGGCGGTCGCGCCTCCAGAGCCGAGTGAATCAAGGAGCATTGTTGTCATGAACCGGTTTGCCAAAGCTTTGTTCTCCTCCGTCGCGCTGGGTGCGGCCTTCGCTCCGGCGCAGGCGGAGATCGATGTCATCAAGCTCAAGGCCGCGATCGAGACCTCCGTCGAAGCCGACTATCCAAAACTCGACGCGCTCTACAAGGATATCCACGCCCATCCGGAAATCGCTTTCCAGGAAGTGAAGACCGCGGCCAAACTCGCCGCCGAAATGCGCGCGCTTGGTTTCGACGTCACCGAGAAGATCGGCAAGACCGGGCTCGCCGCCATCTACAAGAATGGCGACGGTCCCACCATCATGGTGCGCACCGAACTCGACGCGCTGCCGATGGAAGAGAAAACCGGCCTTGCCTATGCAAGCCGCGACAAGACCAACTGGAACGGGCAGGACACTTTTGTCGCCCACAGCTGTGGCCACGACATTCATATGGCGAGCTGGGTCGGCACGGCAAAGACGCTGCTCGGCTTGAAGGATCAATGGCACGGCACGCTGATGTTCATCGCCCAGCCCGCCGAAGAAACGGTGTCGGGTGCCAGGGCGATGCTGGCAGACGGCCTGTTCACGCGATTCAAGAAGCCCGACTTCGCCTTTGCCCTCCACGACGGACCGTTCGCTTACGGCACCATCAGCTATCGCGTCGGTATCGGCTCGTCCAATTCCGACAGTCTGGAGGTCACGTTCCACGGCCGCGGCGGTCACGGCGCGGCGCCGCAGCGGACCATCGATCCCGTGATGATCGCGGCGCGCTTCATCGTCGATCTGCAAAGCGTGATCAGCCGCGAAAAAGACCCGACCGAATTCGGTGTGGTCAGCATCGGCGCGATCCACGGCGGCACCGCCGAAAACATCATTCCCGACGACGTGCTGCTGCGTGGCACCATCCGCACCTTCAAGCCGGAGGTCCGCGCCAAGATGCTGGCGGGGATCGAGCGGACGGCCAGGGCAGCGGCCGCGATGTCGGATGCGCCCGCGCCCGATATCAGGATCACCGAGGGCGCCAAGGCTGTGATGAACGATCCCGCCGTGGTTGAGACCGCCGCGAAGGTGCTGAAAGCGGCGTTCGGTGACAAGCTCAGGCCGTCGCCGCCGGGCACGCCCAGCGAGGATTTCTCGGAGTTTATCAATGCCGGCGTGCCGTCGATGTTTTTCAACATCGGTGTCTACGAGCCCGAACGCGTCGCCGCGGCACGCGACGGAACCGGGCCCCAATTGCCGTCCAATCATTCGCCGCTGTTCGCGCCGGTGCCGAAGCCAACCATTCAGACCGGCGTTGAGGCCATGACGCTCGCCGTGCTTTCCGCCTTCGATCAGTACGCAAGGGGAAAATGAGGGGAGGGAGCGTGCTATTGCATTGAAGCAATCGCGTGGGATAAATGGCGTGTAATGTCCGTCTCCGCTTCGTCGACCCATCCGCTAGACCATCCGATCTGGAATGCGCTGACGTCCACGCAAAGTTCGCTCGCGGAAGGTGGCGAGTGGGCGCGGCGTTATCCTCCGGCGATAGCGCCCTTCGCGGCGATGGCGGATATGTCCCTACCGAGCTTCGCAGCGCTCGCTGAACTGATGTCACGATCCGACCAAGCCGTGCTGTTCACCACCGAACCCGTGGCCGCACCTGCGGAGTTCAGGCTTCTCCTCGCCGCGACCGGCGAACAGATGATCGGAGCTCCCGTCGAAACCCCGATGCGGTCAGCTGAAATCGTCACGCTCGGCGCAGCTGACGTACCGGCGATGATGGAATTGACCCGGCTTACCAGGCCCGGCCCGTTCACCCCGCGAACGCATGAGCTGGGGACGTTTCTTGGCATTCGAGTTGACGGGCAACTGGTTGCGATGGCGGGCGAGCGGATGAAGCCCGCCAATTACACCGAGATGACCGCGGTCTGCGTGCATCCCAATTACCGCGGCCGCGGTTACGCGCAAATCCTGCTTGGGGCCGTCTCCCGTCAGATTGTGGCGCGTGGCGAAATTCCGTTCCTGCACGTCTTTTCTGATAACGCCGCGGCGATCGCTTTGTACCGGCGGCAAGGAATGGAAATCCGTCGCCGTATCTTTGTGACGGCACTGGGACGGACGGTTTGAGCTGCCGGATCAAATATTTTTTCAGCGTGCTCTTGAAGATGATTTGACTAGAATGAATCGGATCACGGTCTAAAGCCTTACCAAAGTCGATCTGTAACAACGGTTTTCTCGGGGGAGATAGAATGATCCATTTCGGATGTGGCTGCTGCGGATTGCCGCGCCGGCGCGTATTGCAGGCGGGGTTCGCAGCGGCAGCTGTGGGCGCGTTGGGAACGGTTGGCGATGCCGTGGCGCAGGCGGACAAGCCCACGGCGCCAAAGACCAATCCAGTGCGCGTGATCGACACGCACGCGCATTATTTTCCAAAGGCCTATCTCGATGTCTTCAACGCCGAAGGCCGCCGCTTCGACGCCGAGTTTCACACGACCGACCAGGGTTTTTTCTACAAGACGCCGGGCCAGACCAGCGGTCCGCTGCCTCTGAAATTCATCGATCTTGGCCAGCGTCTCGCCGACATGGACGCACAAGGGGTAGCGGTTCACGCGCTCTCGCTTACGGGTCCCATGGTCTATTGGGCGAATGGCGAGGTATCGCACAAACTCTCAAGGGAATGGAACGACACGGCGGTCGCCGCGCACAAAGCGCATCCTGATCGCTTCGTGGTGCTGGCAACGCTGCCGATGCTCGATCCCGACCGTGCGATCGATGAACTCAATCGCGTGAGCGGGCTTCCCGGAGTCCGCGGCATCTACATGGGGACCAACATCGACGGCCGCGATCTCGACGATCCGTTGTTTGAACCGGTTTTCGCGCGCATCGAGGCGCTCGATCTGCCGGTTTTCCTGCACCCCCTGGGACCGCCGATCGGCGGCAAGCGGCTGCAGCCCTATTCCCTGACCAATCTGGTGGCGTTTCCGTTCGACACGACCATCGCCGCCTGCCACCTCATTTTTGGAGGCGTGCTGGACAAGCATCCTAAGCTCACTGTCAATCTGCCGCATGCCGGCGGCGTGTTGCCGACCTTGATCGGACGCCTCGATCACGGCTTCAAGGTTATCCCTCAAGCCAAGCGTATGGCGCAGACGCCAAACGCCTATCTGCGCCGCTTTACTTACGACATCATCGCGCACTCCAGGCCCGTGATGGAGTTCGTCATGTCGCAAGTCGGTGCGGATCGCATCATGCTTGGAAGCGATTATTGCTTCGATGTCGGTTACGAGCACCCTGTCCAATTCGTCGAGCAGCTTCGCTTGACCCCGGACGAGCGCATGATGATCCTGAACGGCACCGCGGCGAAGCTGCTGAAAATATAGAGACGGGGCCAATAGATTTAGCGAGCGAATAAAGCACGATGACGAAATCAATCACCATCTACGGCATCAAGAACTGCGACACGATGAGGAAGGCCAGAGACTGGCTTGACAGCCACGGCGTGGCTTACGGCTTTCATGATTACAAGACCGAAGGCATCGCCAAGGACAAGCTCAAGGGATGGTGCGACGAATTGGGATGGGAAACCGTGCTCAATCGCGCCGGCACCACGTTTCGCAAATTGCCCGATGGCGAGAAGGAAGGCCTGAACGAGCGCAAGGCGCTCGCCCTGATGCTGGCGCAGCCCTCGATGATCAAGCGGCCGGTGCTTGATCTCGGCGGCAAATTGCTCGTCGGCTTCAAGCCCGAGGCCTATGCCAAGGAAGTGGCTTCCGGCGGGTCGCGGCGCGCGAAGGCTTAAACCAAATCGATATGAAATTGCCGCCCAGCCGCTAGCTGAACTCGATCTGGTCGCCGGCCGGAATGCGGCCCGGTGCGCGGTGAAAAAGATCGCGATCGATCACCGCGCAGCGTTTCACCATGGGTAACGAGTCATTTCCCCGCATCAGATTCCTGATCTCGAATCCGCCGTCCTCAGAGATGGTCTTCAGCGAGGCGATGACATGCGTGACGCCGCTGCCTGCCGAGAACGGCAGCAACAGCCGCTCATAGGCAACGATCCGGCCAAAGCTGTCGTCGACGTTGGCGATAGTGTAGACGGGAAGGGCGCGGCTCAAGCATTCGTAGTAGATGGGCATGATCAGAGGAGCCAATCTGGTCCCGAGATATTCGTCGAGATATCGACCTGCGCCGCGGGTGCCATAGGCGATAGTCATGCGCGCGCCGTCGCTTTCGATCATCAAGCGCTGGGGCTGCGTATTTTCGACCGTCAGAAACACCAGATCGGGAAGTTCTTCCTCGATCCGCGCCGGCTGGTATTCCTCGACGCGCGGCAAGAGCTGCGCGCGGGAGTACAGCCGCAGCCACGTGTTCAAGAGGTCGCGCTGCTTGATCGATTTGATAATCGTTGGATTAGCACTTTCGAATTCCAAGGCCGCTATCCTCAAAAGGCTGCAATCCCCAATCTAAAACAACTGACCATCGACTCCGAGCCGGAAATTTTCAATGAAAGCCCGGGATTGCGGCGAAACACCGTTAACGACTTCTTTCCGCCGCGCCCGGTCGCCTCAAAAAGTTGGCCTGCGGCAAGCTGCCCAATCCCGTCCTCTTGACCGCGCGAGCCATTCGACTAATGGCGAAGTGGAACGAGGCGCGCTTGCCGATATGCGAAGCTTTCCGCCTTGCGTAAGGAGGGCCGTTGGCGGCATATTCCGGCGCGGAGGCGGCCGGTCCGAGGCGAATTCCAAGACGCCCGGGAGAACCTGCCGGTGAGAAAAGATTGGCCAGCCACGATGGGGCATCGCGGCGATGGCTGATGGGGGAAGTTTGATTGGCTGATGAGTTCATTCTCGAAACCCACGGATTGACCAAGGAATTCGCGGGTTTCTTTGCCGTTCGCGACGTTGGCCTTCGGGTCCGCCGCGGCAGCATCCATGCGTTGATCGGTCCAAACGGCGCCGGCAAGACGACATGCTTCAATCTCTTGACCAAGTTCCTGAAGCCTTCGGCGGGTCAAATCCTGTACAAGGGCCAGGATATTACGGCGCTGGCGCCAGCCGATGTGGCACGCCTCGGCCTGGTGCGCTCGTTCCAGATTTCGGCGGTATTTCCGCATCTGACCGCGCTCGAGAATGTGCGGGTCGCGTTGCAGCGTCAGCATGGGCATTCCTTCGATTTCTGGCGTTCCAAAACTGTGCTTGACCGCTTCAATGGCCGCGCCCACGAATTACTCGACGACGTCGGCCTCAGCGAGTTTGCGAAGACGCCCGCGGTCGAAATGCCTTACGGGCGCAAACGTGCGCTCGAAATTGCGACCACATTGGCGCTCGATCCCGAGATGATGCTGCTCGATGAGCCGATGGCCGGCATGGGGCACGAGGACATTGAGAAGATCCAGACGCTGATCAAGCGCATCGCGGCGAAACACACGATCCTGATGGTCGAACACAATCTGAGCGTGGTGGCCAATCTGTCCGACATCATTACCGTACTGACGCGCGGTCACGTGCTGGCGGAGGGCACTTATGCCGACCTGTCCAAGGATGAGCGCGTGAAGGAAGCCTATCTGGGGGCAGGCCATGGTTGATTCGAAAATGGCCGATGCCGCCACAATGAAATCCGCGCCGGCATCCGGCGCGTCGGTGCTGTCGGTTCAGAATCTCGAGGCGTGGTACGGCGAGTCCCACATCCTGCATGGCATCAATTTCGACGTGAAGGCCGGCGAGGTCGTCACCCTGCTCGGACGCAACGGCGCCGGCAAGACCACCACGCTGAAGTCGGTCATGGGGATTATCGGCAAGCGCACCGGGATGGTCCGTTTCGACGGCCAGGACATCACCCGCGCCTCGTCGGACAGGATTGCGCGCAGGGGCATCGCGTTTTGCCCGGAGGAGCGCGGGATTTTCGCGAGCCTCGACGTTCGTGAAAACCTGTTGCTGCCGCCCGCAGTGCGCAGCGGCGGCCTGTCACTGGATCAGATTTTCGAGCTGTTTCCCAACCTCAAGGAGCGGTTGAACAGCCAGGGCACCAAACTGTCGGGCGGCGAGCAGCAGATGCTGGCCATCGCACGAATCCTGCGCACCGGCGCGCGATTTCTGATGCTGGATGAGCCTACCGAAGGTCTCGCGCCTGTCATCATCCAGCAGATCGGCCAGACCATCAAACGTCTCAAGAATGAAGGGTTCACCATCCTTCTGGTCGAGCAGAACTTCCGGTTCGCCGCAACCGTGGCGGACCGCTACTACATCGTCGAGCACGGCAAGATCATCGACGGCTTCGCCAATTCGGAGCTGCAAGCCAACATGGACAAGCTTCACACCTATCTCGGCGTCTGAAGAAGCAACGGGATCCACGGAGGGACCACCATGAAACCAGGAATCGTCACATCGTTGCTGCTGGGCGCGGCGCTCAGTCTCGCGGCCGGAAGTTTCGCGGTAGCCCAGGACAAAACCATAAAGATCGGCGTTCTGACCGACAATTCCGGGCTTTACTCCGACCTCGGCGGCGCAGGCTCGACCTTGGCGGCCCAGATGGCGGTCGAGGATTCCGGACTTGCGGCCAAAGGCTGGAAGATCGACGTCATCTCCGCCGACCACCAGAACAAGCCCGACATCGCCACCAACATTGCGCGACAGTGGATCGACGTCGAGAAGGTCGACATCTTCGTGGACGTGCTGAATTCCGGCGTTGCGCTGGCGGTCAACAATCTCGTGAAGGAGAAGAACTCTATCATGATCAACACCGGCGCGGCGTCGTCGGACCTCACCAATGCCCAGTGTTCGCCGAACACGATCCACTGGGTCTACGACACCTACATGCTCGCCAACAGCACCGGTCAGGCGCTGGTCAAGTCCGGCGGCGACACTTGGTTCTTCCTGACCGCCGACTACGCCTTCGGTGCCGCACTGGAGCGCGACACCACCGCGGTCGTGGTGAAGTCGGGCGGCAAGGTGATCGGCGGCGTCAAGCATCCCCTGAACACTGCGGATTTTTCCTCGTTCCTGCTGCAGGCGCAGGCCTCGAAGGCCAAGATCATCGGAATGGCGAATGCCGGCGGCGACACCACGAACACGATCAAGCAAGCGTCGGAATTCGGCATCGTCGCGGGGGGCCAGAAACTCGCCGGGCTTCTGCTGTTCATTACCGATGTTCACGCGCTCGGATTGAAGGTCGCGCAAGGCCTGAACTTCACGGAAACCTTCTATTGGGATCTGAATGACGGAACCCGCGCATTTTCAAAGCGCTTCTCCGAGCGCATGAAGAACAAGGCGGAGCCGTCCATGGTGCAGGCTGGCGTCTATTCGGGCCTGATGCATTACTTCAAGGCGCTTGAAGCGAATGGCGGCAATCCGCATGATGGCATCAAGATGGTCGAGAAGATGAAGTCGATGCCGACGGACGATCCGCTGTTCGGCAAGGGAACGGTCCGCGCCGATGGCCGCAAGATTCATCCGGCCTATTTGTTCGAGGTCAAGAAGCCCGAGGAATCCAAGGGACCATGGGACTATTACAAGCTGATCGGCACCACCCCGGGCGACCAGGCGTTCCGGCCGCTGTCGGAAAGTGCCTGCCCGCTGGTGAAGAAGTAATCGTGCTTCCCCGACGGCCTTGCGCCGGCGGGCTGCCATCCGGCGTTAACCGAGACTGAGTTTCGAAAGATCGATCAATATGCAAGCTCTCTACGCACAGCTCTTGGTGGGATTGATCAACGGCTCGTTCTACGCGCTGCTCAGCCTTGGGCTCGCGGTGATCTTCGGCATGCTCAACATCATCAACTTCGCGCACGGCGCGCTCTATATGATGGGCGCGTTCGTTGCGTTTTTTCTGCTTAACGGAATTGATGTTCCCACAATGACCTCGTTGTTGAATGGGTCTTGGCTAACTCTATTCAACGGAGTGTCATTGCCAATCGTGGGAACGATAAAGCTCCCCCCGCTTGAGATGTTCCACGTTGGCATCGGCCTTAGCTATTGGTGGGCGCTGATTATCGCTCCGATCATCGTCGGCATCTTCGGTATGATCCTCGAGCGGACCATGCTGCAATGGCTTTCCGGCCTTGATCATCTCTACGGGCTGCTCTTGACCTTCGGCATCGCGTTGATCGTGCAGGGCGTGTTCCAGAATTATTTCGGCTCCTCCGGGTTGCCTTATGCAATTCCCGATGAATTGAAGGGTGGCACAAATCTCGGCTTCATGTTCCTGCCGATCTACCGCGGCTGGGTGGTAATCTTCTCGCTCGTTGTATGTTTGGGTACATGGTACCTGATCGAGCGAACCCGGCTTGGCGCCTACCTGCGCGCCGCCACCGAAAACCCGACCTTGGTGCGCGCCTTCGGCATCAACGTGCCACGGATGATCACGCTGACCTATGGGCTCGGGGTTGGCCTTGCCGCGCTCGCCGGCGTGCTGTCAGCGCCGATCAACCAGGTGCGCCCGCTGATGGGGGCGGATCTGATTATCGTGGTGTTCGCGGTGGTCGTGATCGGCGGCATGGGTTCTATCATGGGCTCGATCATCACCGGCTTTGCGCTTGGGGTGATCGAGGGACTGACCAAATACTTTTATCCCGAGGCTTCCAACACCGTGGTATTTGTCCTCATGGTGCTGGTGCTGCTTGTGAAGCCTTCTGGACTAACGGGACGGGCAACCTGATATGACGGCGATGACCGACGACACCCTGCCGGTGACGGCGCGCACGATCCGTGACGAGATGATCGCCTTCGGCATCATGACCGCGCTGTTGCTGGTGGTGCCCTTGACCGGAGTCTACCCGTTCTTCGTGATGCAGGCGTTGTGCTTTGCGCTATTGGCCTGCGCCTTCAACCTCCTGATCGGCTATGGCGGATTGCTGTCGTTCGGCCATGCGATGTTCCTGGGAACCGCGGGGTACTTCACCGCCCACGCCTTAAAGGTGTGGGGTGTCACGCCCGAGCTTGGAATTCTGATTGGCACCGCGGGCGCCGCAGGACTTGGCGTCATCACGGGCGTCGTCGCGATCCGCCGCCAGGGCATCTATTTCGCGATGATCACGCTCGCGCTGTCGCAGCTGTTGTACTTCATCTATCTGCAGACACCGTTCACCCATGGCGAGGACGGCATCCAGGGCATTCCGCAAGGGTACTTGATCGGCATCTTCAACCTCGCTAACCCGACGGTGCTTTATTACGTCATCCTCGCTAGCTTCCTGTTCGGCTTCCTGGTCATTTTCCGCACCATCAATTCGCCGTTCGGCGAGGTGCTGAAATCGATCCGGGAGAACGAGCAGCGGGCGATCTCGCTCGGTTACAAGACGGACCAATACAAGCTGCTTGCCTATATCCTCTCTGGCACCCTGGCGGGCTTTGCCGGCTCGCTGAAGGTGTTCGTAGCCCAGAACGCTTCGCTCACCGACGTGCACTGGAGCATGTCCGGTGAAATCGTGCTGATGACGCTGGTCGGCGGTCTGGGGACCGTATTCGGCCCAGTGGTCGGCGCTTTCGTGATCATCGCCATGCAGCAATATTTGGCGGGGTTCGGGCAATGGGTGACGGTGATCCAGGGCGTGATCTTTGTCGCCTGCGTGCTGGCGTTCCGCCGCGGCGTGGTCGGCGAGATTGCGCATTATTTCCGGCGATCGCTCTGACACGGGTAGGTCTCTCGAAACGCGGTGTGTCCGTGCATCCGGGGAGCCGCCCACAAAGCGGTGGATGATCGCCTCCCGGCCTACGCTCGCCACGGGCTTTTCAAGCGAAATGGTTTATGACAATTGTGTGACGGGCTACCTCGGCCGGCCAATTCTACCACAATGGATTTCACCTATGCTGATGCGTTGGTTTCGCGTCTTTTTGCCCAAGGAAGAGCGCTTCTTCGACCTGTTCGCTCGGCATTCCCAGGCCGTCTTGAGGGGCGCGGAGGCTTTGCAGGGCATGCTGCGGGGCGGTGAGGAAACGCCGGTATTCTGCCAGCGCGTCAACCAGTTCGAGAATGACGCCGACAACATCACGCGCGAGGTGCTCACTGCGGTACGCCGGACTTTCATCACGCCCTTCGACCGCGGTGACATCAAGAACCTGATCACCTCGATGGACGATGCCATCGACCAGATGCAGCAGACCGCGAAGGCCGTGGTGCTGTTCGAGGTCCGTACCTTCGAGCCGCCGATGCGCGAAATGGGAACGCTCCTGGTCGAATGCGCCAATCTCGTCGGCCGTGCGCTGCCGTTGATGCAGTCGATCGGCGCCAATGTCGCGATGCTGACCGCGATCACCGAGGAACTCACCAAGCTGGAAGGGCGCGTGGACGATCTCCACGACATCGGCCTGAAGGAGCTCTTCCTCAAGCACCGCGACGCCAACGCGATGGACTTCATCGTAGGCGCAGAGATCTACGATCATCTGGAAAAGGTCGCCGATCGGTTCGACGACGTGGCGAACGAGATCAATAGTATCGTGATCGAACAGGTATAGGGCAGGGCCCGCGCAGTGGACGCCACGCTTGGTCTTCCGGTTCTGGTCGGTCTAATCGCCGTCGCGCTCTTGTTCGACTTCCTCAATGGATTGCACGACGCCGCCAACTCGATCGCGACGATCGTATCGACCCGCGTGCTGCGGCCGCAATACGCGGTGTTCTGGGCGGCGTTCTTCAATTTCGTCGCCTTCCTGGTGTTCGGGCTCAACGTCGCCCGTACCATCGGCACCGGGATCATCGAGCCCAGCGTGATCGATGTGGCGGTCATCTTTGCAGCCCTCGTCGGCGCGATCGTCTGGAATCTGATCACATGGGGATTGGGGATTCCGTCCTCGAGCTCGCACGCGTTGATCGGGGGGCTGGTCGGGGGCGGCATGGCCAAAGCCGGGCTTTCGGCCGCGGTCTGGGCCGGCCTGTCCAAGACGTTGCTCGCGATCGTGCTGTCGCCGGTGGTTGGATTCTTGCTGGCGCTGGCGCTGGTCGCGATCGTGTCGTGGGCGTCGGTCCGCTCGACGCCGTTCGCGGTCGATCGCGCCTTCCGGATCCTGCAATTCGTTTCCGCCTCGCTGTATTCGCTGGGTCACGGCGGCAATGATGCACAAAAGACCATGGGCATCATTGCCGTGCTCTTGTACTCGCAAGGCATGCTCGGCGCGGAGTTTTCGGTGCCGTTCTGGGTGGTGCTGGCGTGCCAGGCGGCGATGGCCTTGGGCACCTTGATGGGCGGCTGGCGGATCGTCCGCACCATGGGCTTGCGGATTACCAAGCTGACGCCGATGCAGGGTTTTTGCGCCGAGACCGGCGGCGCCGCGACGCTGTTCATCGCCACATGGCTCGGAGTTCCCGTGTCGACCACCCACACCATCACGGGCGCCATCGTCGGCGTCGGTGCCGCGCGGCGGGTCTCGGCGGTGCGCTGGAATGTGGCGAGTTCGATCGTCTATGCCTGGGTGATCACGATTCCGGCCTCCGCCGGCGTCGCGGCGCTGGTTTATTGGTCCATGCTGTTGCTGCGCTTTTAGCCCCCCGACTGGAGTAAAGCCCGCGCCATCCCATATATGGATCAGGCGCCGATCCTCCTTGATCCGGCCCGGTTTCCCTGCCAAACGCTCGAGCCTTATGTCCGACCTTGCCCTTACAACCGAATCGCAATCCCGCTCGCCGTTATCAGCCGAAGTGGCGCGCCGGCGGACCTTTGCCATCATCTCGCACCCGGACGCTGGCAAGACCACGCTGACCGAAAAGCTGCTATTGTTCGGTGGCGCCATCAATCTCGCAGGCCAGGTCAAGGCCAAGGGCGAGCGGCGCAACACCCGCTCCGACTGGATGAAGATCGAGCGCGAGCGCGGCATCTCCGTCGTCACCTCGGTGATGACGTTCGAATTCGAAGGTATCGTCTTCAACCTTCTGGATACGCCGGGCCACGAGGATTTTTCCGAGGACACCTATCGCACGCTGACGGCGGTCGATTCCGCCGTCATGGTGATCGACGCCGCCAAGGGCATCGAGGCGCGGACGCGGAAGCTGTTCGAGGTCTGTCGGCTGCGCGACATTCCCATCATCACCTTCATCAACAAGATGGACCGCGAAAGCCGCGACACTTTCGAGCTGCTCGACGAAATCGAAAAGACGCTGGCGCTCGACACCACCCCGATGACCTGGCCGGTCGGCCGTGGCCGCGATTTCCTCGGCACCTACGATCTCGCGACCGGGGGCGTGCGCCTGCTCGAAGGCGGCGGCGCCAAGACGGGCGCGGCGCAACAGATCGACATTGGAGAACTCGCCGGCCGCAACGCCAATCTCGATGTCGGAGCAATCAAGGAAGAACTCGCGCTGGTGTCGGAGGCCTGCAAGCCTTTCGAGCTGGACGCTTTTCGCGAGGGCCATCTGACGCCGGTCTATTTCGGCAGCGCGCTGCGCAATTTTGGGGTCGGCGATCTCCTGGAGGGTCTCGGCCGTTTCGCGCCCCCGCCGCGCGCGCAGGAAAGCAATCTGCGCAAGGTGGAGGCGGCCGAGCCGCGCATGAGCGCCTTTGTGTTCAAGATCCAGGCCAATATGGATCCGAACCATCGCGATCGCATCGCGTTCGCGCGGCTGTGTTCAGGCAAGCTCACCCGCGGCATGAAGGCGAAACTGGTGCGCACCGGCAAGAACATGTCGCTCTCCAGCCCGCAATTCTTCTTTGCGCAGGATCGCGCATTGGCTGATGAGGCCTTCGCCGGCGACGTCGTCGGCATCCCCAACCATGGCACGTTGCGGATCGGCGACACTTTGACCGAGGGCGAAGACCTCACCTTCGTCGGCGTTCCCAGTTTTGCTCCGGAAATCGTCCGCCGGGTGCGGCTGACCGATGCGATGAAAGCCAAGAAGCTCAAGGAGGCCCTGCAGCAGATGTCCGAGGAGGGCGTCGTGCAGGTTTTCCGTCCGCGTGACGGCGCGCCGGCGCTGGTCGGCGTGGTCGGTCCGCTGCAGCTCGACGTGTTGAAGGCCCGGCTCGATGCCGAATATGCGTTGCCGGTGGAGTTCGAGGTTTCCGAATTCCAGCTGGTGCGCTGGATTTCCTCCGACGACCGCAAGAAACTCGATGCCTTCATTGCCGCCAACGGTTCCGGCGTTGCCGACGACGTCGACGGCGATCCGGTGTTCCTCGCCAAGAATGAATTCTATCTCGGCTACACCAGCGAACGCGCCGAGGGTATCATCTTTTCCAGCATCAAGGATGTGAAGAAGAAGGCGTGAGGGGGTGCTGCGCCGGTTGTCGTCCCCCGCGAAGGCGGGGGACCCAGTACGCCGCGGCTTCTCGGTTCGATCATCAGCGTCTCTGGAATACTGGGTCGCCCGGTCATCGGCGAGCGGAAGCGACGCCGTCCTTCGGACGGCTATGCCGGGCGATGACAGCGGTTATGAAGACGCTGATCGCGGAACCCTCCGCGAACGCGCGGATGTGAACGCGGTCCGGCTTGATACCGCTCACGGAGCGTATCATTTTTGCGGTGGCGCACCGTGGTTGTGCTCCTCCGAGGGCTCGTTGCATGCGCGATCGTATCGCTGTCGGTCTCATCATTGCCATCGCCGGCTTAACGGTCGCCGGAACCGCCGACGCCAGGCGGCGGCATTCGATCGATGCCACGCCGTTTTCGCATGCACCCTGCAGCGTATTGTCTCCCCGGCCGTGCACGCCGTATTTTTGCAGCGTGTTCAATCGCGGCCCGTGCATTCCCGAAATCGACTATCCCTATGGCGAGAACCTGCAGCTGACGGTCGAAAGCGTACCGTCCCAGGACGACGCTGCGAAATACCAGAAGCCCGATCACGATCTCGATAATATCGGCGACCTCTTCGCCGCTCTGCGCTCCTGCTGGACGCCGCCTTTAGCCGAGTCCGCGAAAGGAGGCATGCAGATGACGGTCCGCTTCAGCTTCAAGCGATCCGGCGACTTGATCGGACCCCCGCGTGTGACCTACGCCTCGGCAGGAGTCCCCGCCGATATCCGCGACACTTATTTCAAGGCGATCAACGCCTCGCTCGGCGCCTGTGTGCCGCTGAAATTCACCGGCGGTCTTGGCGGTGCGCTGGCTGGCCGTCCGATCGCAATCCGTTATGTCGACAACCGCGAGCTCGACAAGCAGAAGGCGTCGCCGTGACTGGTTCTCCGTCATTGCCGAGTGACCCGGCGGCAATCCATCTTCTTCGGAGAAGTTTTTTGAGGTCCGCTTGCGCGGACGATGGATACGCGGGTCAAGCTCGCGTATGACGATGCGGCGGGCAGTGCAATCCAAAACGACGCCCTGATCCGCCACTCACGCCCTTTAACGCATTGCCGTCTGCGCCCCGAAAGTGTTACCCGATGTTCCCAACTTGGCCGCGCAACGGAGAGCATTATGGGACTGGCGGAGATGGTCTTAGGCCTTGTCCTGTTCCTCGGTGTCCACACGGTGCCTGCGCAACGCGAGCTGCGCGCGCGCGCGATCGCCTCATTGGGCGAGGGCGGCTACAAGATCGGCTACGCCGCGGTGTCGCTGTTGGGGCTGGTGCTGATCGTCTGGGGTTTTGCCAATTACCGCGCGACCGGATGGATCGACGTCTGGCATCCGCCGAAGGCGTTCAAGCACATCACCGTGGCCCTGATGCTGCCAGCCGTCATTCTCGTGGTGGCAGCCTTCATTCGCGGCCGCATCTACACCACCCTGAAGCATCCGATGCTCGCCGGCGTCAAGCTGTGGGCGGCGGCGCATCTGCTCGCCAATGGCGATCTCGGCTCGATCGTCCTGTTTGGCTCGTTCCTGGGGTGGGCGGTGTTCGACCGCATTTCGCTCCGGCGCCGAACCGACCCCGGCGCGCCACCGATTCCGGTCGGCGGCTGGGGCAACGACCTGATTGCCGTGGCCGTCGGCATCGTCGCCTATCTGGCGCTGGCGTTTGCGTTTCATCCCGTCGTGATCGGGGTTCCCGTCTTCGGAGTCTAGAACATGTCAGTCCAGTCCGCGATCAAACGCAAGACCGCACCGGATATTCGCGCCCGCAAGAATGGCGAGCCGATCGTGATGCTAACCTCGTATCACGCCCATACCGCAGCCCTCGTCGACCGCTATTGCGATGTCATTCTGGTCGGTGATTCCCTGGGCAATGTGATGCACGGCTTCGAGACCACGGTGCCGGTGACGCTCGACATGATGATCCTGCAGGGGAATGCGGTGATGCGCGGTTCGCAGCATGCGCTGGTCGTGGTCGACATGCCCTTTGGCTCCTATGAAGCGTCGAAGGAGGAGGCCTTCCATTCGGCGGTGAGAATCCTCAAAGAGACCCATTGCGGCGCGGTCAAGCTCGAAGGCGGCGCCCGAATGGCTGAGACCATCGCGTTTCTGTCCGAGCGCGGCGTTCCCGTGATGGGTCACATCGGCTTGACGCCGCAGTCGATCAACACGCTCGGCTCGTTTCGCGCCCAGGGCCGCGAGGAGGGTAGTTGGGAGCCGATCGAGAACGATGCCCGCGCGGTTGCGCAAGCTGGCGCCTTTTCGGTCGTGGTCGAGGCGGTCGCAGAGCCCTTGGCACGCAAGATCACGCAGACCATCGCCATCCCCACCATCGGCATCGGCGCCAGTGCGGCCTGCGACGGTCAAGTCCTGGTGCTGGAGGACATGCTTGGACTATCGCCACGGGCACCGAAATTCGTCCGCCGTTACGGCAACCTCGGCCCGATGATCGAGGCCGCGATCGAGGGCTACGCAACCGATGTGCGTTCGCGTGCCTTTCCCGGCCCCGAACATGTCTACGGCATGAAAACAAAGAGCTGACGGGGACGACGTCAAACTCGCGAGGCTAACCAGCGAGACAAGCGTTAGCGCGACGGCTGTGGTACAGTAGAAAGTAGCCGAGCGGCGTCGACCGCGTCCGGCGCCGCATCGTTAACGCTTTGATCGGGCTAGCTTTGCCTTGCCACCGCCATATCACTAGGGTATCGCGGCGCCACACGATGTCGGGTTTGCGGCAGCGCCTTGTTTGGGCGTCGCCGATCGGGGATGGGATATCTCTAAGTGTCTGAATTATTTGACGAAGTTGATGAGGAGGTCCGCCGCGATCAGCTCAAGAAGCTGTGGGACCGTTATTCGATTCATTTCGTCGCCGGCGCGATCCTGATCGTCGTCGCAGTCGGCGGCTGGCGCGGTTACCAGTATTTGGAAGCGAAGAAGGCTGCCGAGGCCGGCAGGGCCTTTGATGCGGCGCTCGACCTCGCCGAGCAGAACAAGCATGCCGAGGCAGAAACGGCCCTCAACAATTTGGCCGCGACCGCGCCGTCGGGCTATCGCATGCTCGCGCGGCTCCGCGCTGCGGCGGAAGTCGCCACCCGCGATCCGCAGGCAGGGGCCAAAATGTACGACGAGATTTCGGCCGATCGCAGCATCGGTGCGGCAGAGCAGGATCTGGCCAGAATCCGCGCCGCCGGATTGCTGTTGGAGACGGCGAGCTATCCCAGCATGCGCGAGCGCCTTGAGGCGGCGACCAAGCCAGACGCGACCTTTCGCCATACCGCGCGCGAATTGCTGGCGCTGTCGGCCTGGCGTGCCAACGACACCACGGCCGCGCGGCAGTGGCTGGATATGATTGCCAATGACGGCGAAACGCCGTCGGGTCTGCGTTCGCGCGCCGAAGCGCTGCAGGCGTTGCTTCCCCCGGTCGCGAAGAGCTGACGGCAGGAAAACCAGTTGAACGAGACATCGACCATGCGCCGCTTGCAACGTCTGATCGCAGCTTCCGTCCTTGTCGCGCTGTCGGGCGCGTTGGCGGGCTGTTCCAGCGGCATCAGCAGCTGGGATCCAACTGATATGCTCGACTGGATCGACACCAAGAAGAAGCTGCCCGGCGACCGCAAGCCGGTATTCCCCGAAGGTGTGCCGGGCCTGGAACAGGGCGTGCCCAAGCAACTTTACAAGGGCGCCGCGCAGCAGCAGGAAATCGATCGGCAGAGTGCGCAGGCCGCGGCGGCCGCCGCCGCGCCACCCCCTCAGGACGCGAAATCGAAACGCTCCGCCAAATCCAAGAGCAAGTCACAAGACACAGCCGGCACCGATCCCGCCGCGACGCCCGAAGAGGACGGCGCAGCAGCAGCGCCCCAGGCTCCCAAGCCCAAGAAGATCGCCCGCCAGCGCACCACCGCGCCACCACCTGATCAGCCGGCCGACGCGCAACCGGCCCAGCCCACCCAACAATCCGCTGCGCCATTCCCGGCGCCACTGCCGGGCGGTACGCTCTCACGCTGATTTCAGCCGCCGGCCTCATTGATATGCGCGTCTGACCGAGCTTTCTTCGGCAAGGTCGATTTTCCCGCGCCTGGATCGCCCATGCCCTTTACGATTGCCATTATCGGCCGGCCCAATGTCGGAAAATCGACGCTGTTCAATCGGCTGGTCGGGCAGAAGCTTGCGCTGGTCGACGACGAACCCGGCGTGACCCGCGACCGCCGGGAGGGTGCTGCGCGTCTTGGCGATCTCGAATTCACCGTGATCGACACTGCGGGCCTCGATGAGGGCACGAAGGGCTCGCTGACCGCGCGGATGCAGGAGCAGACCGAAACCGCCATTGGTCTCGCAGACGCCTTGATGTTTGTAATCGACGCGCGCGCAGGATTGACACCTAACGATCGCGCTTTTGCCGATTTCGCGCGCCGTGCCAACAAGCCGGTGATTCTGGTCGCCAACAAGAGCGAGGGCAGGCAAGGCGATGCCGGCGCGATGGAGGCCTACGCACTAGGACTCGGCGAGCCGATCCAGATTTCAGCCGAGCACGGCGAAGGCCTCAGCGATCTCTATGACGCGTTGCGCGGATTGATGCCGGAGCCAGCGGATGAGGGCGAGGAGTTCGACGATGACGACATCATCGAAACGGATGAGGACCTCGCGAAGCGGCCGATACGCGTGGCCATCGTCGGCCGTCCCAATGCCGGCAAGTCGACGCTGATCAATCATCTGCTCGGCGAGGAGCGGCTTCTGACGAGTGCCGAGGCCGGCACCACGCGCGATTCCATCTCGGTGGAAATCAACTGGAAGGGCCGGGAGTTTCGGGTGTTCGATACCGCGGGCTTGCGGCGGCGCTCGCGGATCGAAGAAAAGCTGGAGAAGCTTTCGGTAGCGGATGCACTGCGCGCGGTGCGGTTTGCCGAGGTCGTGGTGCTGATGATGGACGCGCAGAACAAGTTCGAGGAGCAGGACCTGCGCATCGCCGACCTGATCGAGCGCGAGGGCCGGGCGCTGGTGATCGCGGTCAACAAATGGGATTTGATGGGACGCCAGGCGGGCCTGATTTCGGCCTTGCGTACCGATGTCGATCACCTGTTGCCGCAGGTCAAGGGCGCACCCGCGGTCGCGGTGTCCGGCCTGATGGGCGAGGGCATCGACCGCCTGATGAGCGCGATCGAAGAGGCTTACGCTGTCTGGAACCGGCGCGTGCCGACGGCGGCGCTCAATCGCTGGTTCGAGCAGGCGGTGGACGCCAACCCGCCGCCCGCGGTATCGGGGCGGCGGCTGAAATTGAATTACATGACGCAAGCCAAGGCGCGGCCGCCGAGTTTTGTCTTGTTCTGCTCGCGCGCGGACGCCGTGCCGCAGTCCTATCTGCGCTATCTCGTCAACTCCTTGCGTGAATTTTTCGAACTTCCGGGCACGCCGGTGCGGATTTCGTTGCGCGAGAAGGCCAACCCCTTCGCGCATAAGCGCAAGCGTCCATCATGAGTGAACAGGCGCAGGCCGTCGACGCTTCACGCGCAACGCCACCGGTACGCGGCGCCGCGGTGGCGTTCATCTTCGTCACAATCTTCCTCGACATGCTGGCGCTTGGCCTGATCATGCCGATCCTGCCGAAGCTCGTGGAAAGCTTTGTCGACAACGACACCGCGCGCGCGGCCCGCATCTTCGGCCTGTTCGGCACGGCTTGGGCGCTGATGCAGTTTGTGTTCTCGCCGACCCTCGGTGGCCTGTCGGACCGGTTCGGCCGCAGGCCCATCGTGCTGTTGTCGAATTTTGGGCTGGCGCTGGACTATGTCCTGATGGCGCTGGCGCCTTCGTTGATCTGGCTGTTCGTCGGCCGGGTGATTTCGGGCATCACTTCGGCGAGTGTTTCAACCGCTTTCGCCTATATCGCTGACATAACACCTCCGGAGCGGCGGGCCGCGGTGTTCGGCAAGATCGGCGCCGCCTTCGGCGCCGGATTCGTCTTAGGGCCAGCGATCGGCGGATTGCTCGGCGGCATCGATCCCCGGCTGCCGTTCTGGGCGGCGGCGGGCTTGAGCTTCGCCAATACGTTTTACGGCCTGCTGATTCTGCCGGAATCGTTGCCGCGCGATCGCCGCTCCCCATTCCGCTGGAGGAGTGCAAATCCCATTGGGGCGCTGCATCTGTTGCGCACCGATCGGGTTCTTGCAGGTCTATCGGTGGTGAATTTCGTTGCCCAGCTCGCCCATGTGGTTCTGCCCTCGACGTTCGTGCTCTATGCGACCTACCGATATGGCTGGGATGCAACCACCGTCGGCCTGACGCTGGCGATGGTCGGTATCTGCGCGATGGCGGTGCAAGGGCTTGCCATCGGGCCGATCGTCCGGCGTTTGGGCGAACGCCGGGCGCTGGTGCTCGGGCTTGCCTGTGGCGCTGCCGGTTTTCTGATTTTTGGCGTGGCGCCGACCGGCCCGCTGTCGTGGCTCGGCATTCCCGTGATGGCGTTGTGGGGCGTATCGGGGGCGGCACTCCAGGCGCTGACGACCCAATTGGTCAAGCCGGAGCAACAGGGCCAGTTGCAGGGCGCCACGACCAGCGTGCAAAGTGTGTCGCAGCTCCTCGGGCCGTTTCTGTTTACATTGACATTCGCCTATTTCATCGGCGCGCAGGCGCCGGTGAAATTGCCAGGCGCGTCGTTTTTGCTGGCGGCAGCGCTATTGCTGCTGGCGCTCGTGATCGCCGTGCGCACGCTGGCCGGTCGGACGTCTAATTAGTCATTCCGGAACGGTGCGTTAGCACCAGGCCCCAGATGTGCAATTGCACATCGTAGCTCGCGCCTTCGCGCGCCCCGGAATGACTTCTACGCAGTCACTTCTTCACCAGCGGACACTCGCTTTCGCTGAGCGGCCGCGCGGCTTCTTCTGCCGGGATCGTCGCAACGAGCTTGTAGTAATCCCAGGGATATTTGGACTCCTCGGGTTTCTTGACCTCGAACAGGTAGGCCGGAATCAATTTGCGGCCATCAGCGCGGATGGCGCCCTTGCCGAACAGGGCATCGTCGCTCGGCAGATCCTTCATCTTGGCAACGACCTTGGCGCCGTCATGCGGATTGCCGCCCATCGCCTCCAGTGTCTTGAGATAGTGCAGCACGCCCGAATAAAGGCCTGCAACTGTCATCGAGGGCATCGTCCCCTTCGGCGAGAGTTTTTGGAAACGTTTCGACCATTCGCGCGTCTGCTCGTTCATGTCCCAATAGAACGACTCCGTGAATGTGAGGCCCTGAGCGGTCTTCAGCCCCAGCGAATGTACGTCATTGATGAAAAGCAGGAGTGCGGCGAGCTTCTGGCCGCCTGCGACAATCCCGAATTCGGAGGCCTGTTTGATCGCGTTGGTGGTGTCGCCGCCGGCATTGGCGAGCCCGACCACTTTCGCTTTCGATGATTGGGCCTGCAGCAGGAACGACGAGAAGTCCGAGGTATTGAGCGGATGTTTGACCCCGCCCAATACCTTACCGCCAGTGGCGGTGACGACCGCAGCGGTATCGCGTTCGAGCGCGTGACCGAAGGCGTAGTCGGAGGTCAGGAAGAACCAGGTATCACCGCCCGCCTTGGTCAGCGCCTTGCCGGTGCCGTTGGCGAGCATGTAGGTATCGTAGGTCACCGAAAGCGTATTCGGCGTGCAGGCCTTGCCGGTGATATCGGCGCTGGCGCCGCCTGAATTGATCAAGATGGAATTCTTCTCCTTCACCAGATTGGAGACCGCGAGCGCCACGCTGGAGGTCGGCGTATCGACGACCGCATCGAGCTTGTCGACGTCGATCCATTGCCGCGTCATGTTGGTGCCGATATCCGGCTTGTTCTGATGGTCGCCGCTGAGCACGTCGATCTTCCAGCCCTTGGCGGCAAGGCCGGAATCCTCGACCGCCATTTTGACCGCTACCACCGAATTGGGGCCGCCAATATCGGCGTACAGGCTCGACATGTCGTTGAGCACGCCGATTTTCGCTGTCTTGTCCTGAGCCAGTGCGGATGTCGTCAGCCCAATTGCAGCGAATGCAAAAAGCGCGGCGTAGCGCCGCGCAAGTATCATCCTCATTTGAAATCCTCCACGTGTTGATGCCGGGTTGGCGCTCTTTTGGCGCCCTACGCATGATTTTGATCGACCAGTCGATCCTATTGCGCGATAGTCCTCCTTCTTGCGACGTGCGGCAATG
This sequence comes from Bradyrhizobium sp., assembly GCA_035644295.1. Taxonomy (GTDB): domain Bacteria; phylum Pseudomonadota; class Alphaproteobacteria; order Rhizobiales; family Xanthobacteraceae; genus Bradyrhizobium. The sequence continues at coordinate 22,051 of DASQOU010000259.1, read as the reverse complement.
CGCTATCGCAGCGCATCCGACGTTAACCTGAACATGACGTGCCCCGGATGCGGCGCAGCGCGACAGCGGTGCGCTGCTGATCCGGGGTCCATACAGCGACAATAAGTGGCGAATGGGTCCCGGCTCTGCGGAGCAGTGTAAGGAACGCTGCACCGCGTCCGGGACACGATCCAGCTTGCGCCTAAGCCGGCGCGCGAAAACTCATCAGCGTGCGCGCCTTGTAGTCGTAGAACTTGCCGGTCTCGGTCCACGACGGCAGGCACATCGGCACGATGAATTCCGCGGCCTGCTCCGGCGTATCCAGCGTCAGCGGATCCTCGCCGGGAAATACGGTGGCGCGCATGCGCGTGCGGATCGGGCCGGGACTGAACAGGTTGACGCGAATGGATGTCGACGCGGTTTCGTTGGCCCACACGCGCGCCAGCGCCTCCAGCGCCGCCTTGGAAGCCGCGTAGGGGCCAAGATAGGCCAGCGCCCTATTGGAGGCTGCCGAGGTGACGAACACCGCGCGGCCGGCGTCGGACTTCTTCAGCAGCGGCTCCATGCAGCGGATCAGTTGGAAATTGGCCGACAAATTGACCGCCATCACCTCGTTCCACGGCTTCAGCTCGATATGGCCGAGCGGCGAGGAGGGACCGGCGAGCCCGGCATTGCCGACGAGAATATCGAGTTTGCCATGGCGTTCATGCAGCGCCGCACCGAGGCGGGCGATGCCGTCGAAATCGGTCAGGTTGAGTGGCACCAAGGTGGCGCTGCCGCCGTCCTGTCGGATCTCGTCGTCGAGTTCCTCAAGGCCTCCTTGCGTCCGTGCCACCGCCACGACATGCGCGCCTTGCCTGGCCAACGCGCGCGCGGTGGCATAGCCGATGCCACGCGAGGCGCCGGTGACGAGAGCGATACGGGAAGCGAGGGGCAGGGGCATGGAGCGATTCCGGAAACAACAAATACGGTGTCATACGCGGGCTTGACCCGCGTATCCATCTACTTCGCAAGAGACTTTAACGAAGGGATGGATTGCCGGGTCAAGCCCGGCAATGACGAAAATAAACACACCGAGTTATTCCGGGATGGTCCGAGGGGCCAGACCTCAGATGTGCAATTGCACATCGGGGAATCTCGAGGTGATGAAGCGTTGCCATATAATCTCGGGATTCCGGGTTCGCGCTTGCGCGCGCCCCCGGAATGACGCCTCGCGTCAGCTCGCTTCCGCGAGCAGGGACAATTGCCGCGGCTGCGGTTCGACCTGGGTCTGATCGGTGAGGTGGGTCGGATAAACACCCGTAAAACAATGGTCGGAGAATTTCGGATTGGCGGGGTCGCGGCCGGGCTCGCCCATCGCGCGATACATGCCGTCGATCGACAGGAAGGCGAGAGAATCGGCGCCGATGATTTCGCGCATCTGCTCGAGGTTGTGAGTCGCGGCCAACAGACCGCCACGGTCTGGCAGATCGATGCCGTAGTAATCGGGATGAATGATCGGCGGTGAGGCGAGGCGGAAGTGAACTTCGCGGGCGCCGGCGTCGCGCATCATGCGGACGATCTTTTTCGAAGTGGTGCCGCGCACGAGTGAATCGTCGATCAGGATGATGCGCTTGCCCTCGATCGCGGCGCGGTTCGCATTATGCTTCATGCGCACGCCGAGCTCGCGCACGCTCTGCGTCGGCTGGATGAAGGTGCGCCCGACATAGTGATTGCGGATGATGCCGAGTTCGAACGGTACCCCGGATTGCTTGGAGTAGCCGAGCGCGGCCGGCACGCCGGAATCGGGCACCGGAACCACCACATCGACCTCGACATGGCTTTCGCGCGCGAGCTGCGCGCCGAAGGCTTTTCGGACTTCATACACCGATCGGCCGCCGACGATCGAATCCGGCCGCGAGAAATAGATGTATTCGAAGATGCAGGGCCGCGGCGGCTTCGGCGGAAACGGCTTGTGGCTTTGCGCGCCGCGCTCATCGAACACGATGATCTCGCCGGGCTCGACGTCGCGGACATATTTCGCGCCGATGATGTCGAGCGCGCAGGTCTCCGACGCCAGGATCGGACAGCCATCGAGTTCGCCCAGCACCAAGGGCCGGATGCCGAGCGGGTCGCGCGCGCCGAGCAGCTTCTTGTTGGTGAGCGACACCAGCGAGTAGGCGCCCTCGATCGCGCGCAGCGCCTCGATGAAGCGGTCGATGAAGTGGCTGCGTTTGGATTGCGCGACCAGATGCAGGATGACTTCGGTATCGGTGGTCGATTGCATCATGGCGCCGCCCCGCACGAGGTCGCGGCGCAGGGTCAGTCCGTTGGTCAGATTGCCGTTGTGGCCGACCGCAAACCCGCCGGCATTGAGTTCGGCGAACAGCGGCTGCACGTTGCGCAGGATGGTCTCGCCGGTGGTGGAGTAGCGGACATGGCCGATGGCGGCATTGCCGGGGAGGCGCTCGATCACCTCGCGGCGGGAGAAGGTATCGCCGACGAGGCCGAGGCGCCTTTCGCTGTGAAACCTGCTCCCGTCAAAGGAGACGATGCCCGCGGCCTCCTGGCCCCGATGCTGCAAGGCATGCAGCCCGAGCGCGGTGATGGCGGCGGCTTCAGGGTGGCCGAAGATGCCGAACACGCCGCACTCCTCGCGCAACGTGTCGCCTTCAAGGTCGGGGTCTTCGAGGGTAAGGGGGCCGGGATCCGGCCCGGGTTGGTCGGCGTCGTCGGAAGGGCTCGGTTTACAGTCCATCGCGCCTCTCTTTTTGGTCTGGCATCAACGTCCCGCGGGCTTCTCGATCAGCTTTTTCAGGCTGTCGCGGGCAGGCTTGGTGTAGCCGTCCCCGGATGCCGGCGCTGCCGGGTCGGCATCAGTCTGCTCCTCGTCTGGTTTATTCTTCTTGAATCTCTTCAAGATGGTGTTCTCGGGGTCATCCGGCAAGAGCGCCATCAGCCAATCCCCGGTTCCCTGCAGCACTACCCGGGACTTCGCGCCCGTCACCCAATCGGGCCGTTGCTTGTCCGGAACCAGCCAGCTGAAGAACAGGAAGGCGACGACCACGATAAGCAAGCCGCGGGCCAGCCCAAACAGGAAGCCGAGCGTGCGGTCGAGCGCCCCGATCCGGGAATCCAGGATCATGTCGGAAATCCGCACCGTGATGACGGAAACCACGATCAGGGTACCGACGAATACACCGGCGACCACGACCACGCTCGCGATCGTATCGTTGTTGAAATAGGTCTTGGCCGTCGGAAGCAGCTTCGAATACCCATAAAGCGTGACCAGCGCGGCCGCGCCCCAGGCCGCGATCGAGAGAATCTCACGCATGAAGCCGCGAACCATCGCTAGCAGGCCGGAGATCAGCATCACCGCGAGCAGGACGAGATCGAGAATCGTTATCGGCATCGGCTGGTCAGGTCCGCATCAAAGTTCAAGAACCGCGAATCGGCGTGTCGGTGCCGCCCTCTGGTGAAGATCACACTGGGCCGCCCGGCAAGGCCAGAAATCGCGCATCCAGCCCCGCGCGGGGGTTGTATAGCGGCGAGGGCGGGTAACGTCACGCCCGCCTAGCCTTCCTGGCGCCGGAATCTCGCAGGTGTGGCATTTTTCTCCGCTGCCGGGCTCTCGCGGTTTGCCTCCCTGTTCCCTTCGGGCGCGCCGCGCGCGGCGATTTCCGCGACCAGGCTCGTCAATCCGCCCACGGTATGGAGGGAGAGACCGGCATCGCTCCCGATCTCGCCGCGGGCCGATTCGGGCAGCACGGCACGGCCGAAGCCGAGCTTTGCGGCTTCCTTCAGGCGCGCGGAGGTCTGCGCCACCGGCCGAACCGCGCCCGACAGCGAAATCTCCCCGAAATAGACCGCATCCGTCGGCAGCGGCGCATTGACCAGCGACGAGACGAGCGCCGCCGCGGCCGCAAGGTCGGCAGCGGGTTCCTGGATCCTCAAGCCCCCCGCGACATTCAGATAGACGTCATGGCCGGACAATTTGACCCCGCAATGGGCCTCCAGCACCGCCAGCACCATCGATAGCCGGCTCGGGTCCCAGCCAACCACCGCGCGGCGCGGCGTGCCGAGCGAGGTCGGCGCCACCAGCGCCTGCAGTTCCACCAGCACCGGGCGGGTGCCCTCGATGCCGGCAAACACGGCGGTGCCGGGACTGCCGAGGTCGCGTTCGGATAGAAACAACTCCGATGGATTGGAGACCTCGCGAAGTCCGAGGCCCGTCATCTCGAACACGCCGATCTCGTCGGTTGGGCCAAAACGGTTTTTCACCGCGCGCAAGATGCGGAATTGCTGCGAGCCTTCGCCCTCGAACGACAGCACGGCATCCACCATGTGCTCGACGACACGGGGGCCTGCGATCTGGCCGTCTTTTGTCACGTGGCCGACCAGGATAATCGCGGCGCCCGATTTCTTGGCAAAGCGAATGAGCGCCTGCGCCGACGCGCGCACCTGCGTTACCGTGCCCGGCGCGGATTCCACCGTATCGGTCCACATGGTCTGGATCGAATCGATCACGATCAGCCGCGGCACCGCGCCCTCGGACAGCGTGGAAACAATGTCCTCCACCGAGGTTTCCGCGGCAAGCTGCACCGGCGCGTCCGCAAGACCCAAACGCTCGGCGCGCAGCCGCACTTGGCCGACGGCCTCTTCGCCGGAAATGTACACCGCGCGGTGGCCGGCGCGCGCCAATAGGCTGGTTGCCTGTGTCAGCAGCGTCGATTTGCCGATGCCGGGATCGCCGCCGACCAAAAGCACGGAGCCGCGCACAAACCCGCCGCCGGTGACGCGGTCGAGTTCGGCCATGCCGGAGGGCAGGCGAGGGGCGTCCTGGCTCTTGCCGGTCAGGCTTTCCAGCGCGAACAACCGGCCCTTGCGTTTAGAGCGAATCGAGACCGGCATCGTGGTGGCGCCGGTGGTATCTTCCTCGGCCAGCGTATTCCACTCGTCGCAAGACTCGCACTTGCCCTGCCAGCGATTATACGCCGCGCCGCAGTTCTGGCAGACGAAGGAGAGGGTGGATTTGGCCATGGGGGGTGAGTCTTCGTTGTTCTTATTTTGTTCTATACCCCATTCCCGATTAGCCCGCGATAGAAAACTCGCGGCGCCTCGGCGCTGTACCCAACATGGAAAGGCCGATGGCGAGCACGCAACCATCGGATAGCGCGGCGGCGCCGATGCGCGGATGCGCCAAATAGCCACCTAGCATTTGAAGAATTGAAGCGCGAACTGCTCGACCTCGAACCACGAATGCGCCAAATGCACAGCGCCTGCGTCGCGCAGCTTGAGGTCGTGGCCCTCGCAAATATGACTGGCCGCACAGAGGCCAACGGCCGTCATTCCCGCAGCGATGGCCGCCTTGATCCCACCCGCGCTGTCTTCGATCACAAGACATTCATCCGGGCTTACGCCCAACTTGCCGGCGGCAAACAGAAAGATGTCCGGATAAGGCTTTCCCCGCGTGACCATATCGGCGCTGAAAACATGACTGCCGAATTCCGCTTCCAGTGCCAATACCGAAAGGCACAGCTGCAGACGATCGATCGAACTGGATGACGCGATGCAGCGGGGGATGTGGGAAAAACGTTTGATGAAATTTACAGCGCCACTCACCTCTTTCAAATCCGTTCGGAATCTTTCCAGGGTCGCGCGCTTGAGTTGGCTAGAAAAATCCGAAGGCAGCGGTTTTCCGACAGCCGCTTCAATCTCCGCCATTACATCATCCCACCTCCGACCCGAATAGCGGGCGAGTGCTTGGTCAAGCGTGGTCGAATGCCCGAGGCCGGTTACAATTTCTGCCAGAACGGTATTTGCGATCGCCTCGCTATCAGCGATCACGCCGTCGAAGTCAAAAATCAATGCGCCCACTGTTCCAATTCCGGGAGGGAGTTCGCATATTGTATAAGCGGTAAAGCGTTGAGGTGGACTCACTTGACGGAAAAGCAGCCGAACACTTTCTGTTGCGCTGTGTATCAAACTGGCAATATCCCGCATGATTGATGCTGCACTCAGCGAGCCGCCGACTTCGACAAGGGGATCGTGTGGATCAAATGGATCGGCACGCACAAGAATTACGACAAGGTCGATGTGATAAGATGTGATAAGGAGTGCCGCATGGCGGGTGAGGTAAAGCCGATCCGGACGAAACGGGATTATGAAGCCTCGCTCAAGGAGGTTGAGCGCCTCTGGGGCGCGAAGGCGGGAACGCGCGACGGAGATCGATTGGATCTACTTGCGACGCTGATTGATGACTATGAGGCTGAGCACTATCCGATGGACCCACTCGACCCCATCAAGGCGCACCAGTAACGCATTCGGAAGAGTCGCCGCCTGATGTCTTCCAAGCTTACTTCACCGACACAAACGGCACCGCCGAGCCCGGCTCCATCGTTGTCGGCAGCACGCCGTTCCAGCATTCGGCCTGCCTGCGCGTCCGTGCGGCTCTTTATCACGCAAGGTGGTGCTGGGGAGGTTACGATTTCCGGACGGTCTGGCGGCCGAACGGATTGAGCACGACGACCCCGGTGGGCTCGAAATCCGATACGTTGCGCGTTACGACGGTGAGCCCGTGTTCCAGCGCTGTGGCCGCGATCATCAAATCGGCACTGTCGTTGCCAACAGCGGCACTTAGGGCGCCCCAGCGCCGCGCCGTTCGCACGTCGAATGGCACGATCCGTTCGCCGTAGAGGGTCAATACCTGATCTAGCCAGGCTGCAAGCGCGCCCGCGAAGCCGGGATCGGTCGGGCGCTGTCGCGCGATACCCCGCTCTATCTCGCCGATGCTGATGACGCTGAGGAAAAGATCGGTCGTCCGCTGTCGTTCGAACCACGCCACCACCATCGGATCGCGCTCCCGCCTGCGCAGCTCAGATAGTGTGACGGTATCGATCAGGAACATCAGAGATCGAGATCCCGCGCCCGCACATTGCGACGCGGGAACTCGCCGTCATCCTGCGGCATGGCGAGTATGACGTCAGCAAAGGAAGGTGCCTTCGCGCGTTCGAGGCGCCGCAGGCGGTCGTACTCCACTACATCCACCACGACTACGGCAGGCTTGCCGTGCTTGGTGACAGTCTGCGGCGTGCGCCGCGCGGCTTCGACTACCTCGCTGAACCGGTTCTTTGCATCCTGTACCGACCAACTGCGCTGGGCCATCCGGTCACTCTTTTCTAGCTAGAATATCTAGCTAGAATATGATAGCTGCTGACGCCCGTCAAGCCGTCCGGCGGCGCTCGATTTCGTCCCTTATTTCACCGACACAAACGGCACCGCCGAGCCCGGCACCATCGTCGTCGGCAGCACGCCGTTCCAGCGTTCGGCCTGCACCAGCGTGACGAGGTTCGGATTGGTGCCGAGCGCCTTGGCGCGGGCTTCGATGGCGGCGGCTTCGGCTTCGCCGGTGATCTTGATATTCGAGGCCCTGGCTTCGCCGTTGAGGCGCGTGGCGTCGGCGTTGGCCTGCGCCTCGGCGCGAACGGCATTGGCCTTGGCGTTGGCTTGCGTCACCGTGATCTGGGCCTGCACTTTTTCGCGCTCGGCGTTCTGCTGCAGCTTCTGGACCTCGACTTCGGCGAGCATGCGCTGCTCGATCGAATGCAGATAATTGGCGCTGAACTCGATATTTTCGAGCTGCACGCTCTCGATGATGATCATCGGATCGTATTTCAGCGTCTCGGTGATGGCGTCCTTGATGGCGCTGTTGAGCGCGCCGCGTTCCTGGATCGCCTTCACCGCCGTGTAGCGGCCGAACACGACCTTGACCTGCTGGTTGACCACGGGGTTGACGACCTGATTGACCGCGGTGTCGAGGCGGCCGAATTTCGCATAGAGATCCGCAACCTTGTCAGGCGAGGCGCGCAGGGTGACGCTGATCTTCAGGTCGGCGGGCTGCTGATCGTAGGAGTAGGAGTTCATCTTGTCCCACGTATAGGTCGAGGTCTTGACGCTGATCTTCTCGACGCTATCGATGACCGGAATCTTGAACCCCAGTCCCGGTTGCGCGGTACCGACGACGGCGCCGTTTCGGAGCAAGACGGCGCGCTCGGTCTGATCGACCGTGTACCAGCTCCCCATTATCGCGACCAACGCGATCAGGCCAATGACGGCCGCGCCAATAATTCCCCTGTTCATCTATGTCTCCTGGGTCAAAAGGATTGCGTCCGGGCCACCCAGATATCCGTGGCCGGTTACCGTTCGATGCAACCCGCGTCCCTTCGTCGGTCATTTGCTGCGGTTGGTTCAGATCCCCCCGACGGCAATTGTTGGATTTTATGAAAATGCCGCCGTCCACAGCGTGGAAAGACCGGCGGCGAGCATGATCGCGTCCATCAGACGGCGAAACACCTCCGGTTCGAGCCGCAAGACAAAACGCTTGGCGATGAAGGCGCCGGACATGAGCGAGGCGCCGGCAATGATGCCTTGCAGCGCAATCTCCGGGGTCAGCGCGCCGAAGTGCTGGAAGGTGACGGATTTGCTCAAATACATTCCGAGCGAACTCGCAGCTTCCGTGGCGAGAAACGCGCCCTTGGTGAGACCGTAGAACAGAAACAGCGGCACACTCAGCGGCCTGTCGAAACCACGATCCCGGTGAGGTAGCCGATCACCGCGCCGCCGATCGCCAAATGCCAGAGCTGTGCCTTGAGTTGGTGCCGGGCGAGCCAGTGTCGTACCGGCACCATCGCGATCAGAAACAAACCAATGGCGACATCGACCGCGCGCGACGGCAGCGCCAGCAAAGTGCGCGCGCCAAGTGCTGCTGCCGGAATGGCGGGAGCGGAAAAAGCGGCGCAGGCGCGCCAATCGACCTCGCGCCACCAGGCGAGGATGCGCGACAGGTTGGCCATCACCGCCGCGATCGCCATGATCGGCACGGCCTGCTTCGGGCCGTATTGATAGATCAGAACCGGCATCAGCATGATTGAGGAGCCGGTCCCGACGATGCCGGAAATGGTGCCGGCGACGAGCCCGACTACGAGGACAAAGAGGAAACTCAAAGGCCTTGTCTCCAGCGAATCGACTGGGCTACCGTACCGCATGAGCAAAAGGGGCGATCGATAACGTCCTTAACGCAAGGGAGGCTAGGATGGCCAATTCCAGGGATCGCAATACCGGTGGTCAGAGTCTGGAACCCGTTGCCGGAAATGGGCTGATCGACCGTCGCGCGCTGCTTGGGCGCGGCATCGTGCTCGCCGGCGCGATGGGCGCTGGCATCGGGACGTCATCGGCGGCCGCTGGCGCCGAACCGCTCGCCGATGATCCATGGAGCCTTGAAATCGGCGAGCCGACGCCGCTTTACCAGGTGCCGTCGAAGTTCGAGGCGAAGGTGGTGCGCACGCTGAGCAATCCCAACCACGAGCCACGCAATTCACACTCACGCACACCGCACCATCTGCTGGAGGGAACGACCACCCCGAACGGGCTGCATTTCACCATCAATCACGGCGGCGTGCCTACCATCGATCCGGACAAGCATCGGCTGGTGATCCACGGGCTGGTGAAGCGGCCGCTGGAATTCACGCTCGAAACATTGTCGCGCTATCCGATGATCTCGCGCATGGCATTCGTCGAATGCGGCGGCAACAGCGCCCCGATGTTTTCGCCCGAGCCGATGCAGGAGAACGTCCAGGCCATACACGGGCTCGCCTCCTGCGCCGAGTGGACCGGGGTGAAACTTTCCACCCTGCTCGAGGAAACCGGCATCGATCCCAGAGCGAAATGGTTCGTCGCCGAGGGCGCGGACTCGCCGCATCTGAGCCGCAGCGTACCGATGAAGAAGGCGTTGGATGACGCCATGATCGCGCTCTACCAGAACGGCGAGCGTATCATGCCTGGAAACGGCTATCCGATACGTCTGTTGTTGCCGGGTTACGAAGGCAACATGAACGTCAAGTTCCTGCGCCGCATCAAACTCGTGGAACAGCCCGCCATGAGCATGTATGAGGCACGCACCTACTCGCCGATCCTGCCGAACGGCAAGGCGTACCGGTTTTATTTCCTGCAAGAGGTCAAATCCTTCATCACCAGCCCGTCGCACGGCCTGACGTTGAAGGGGCCGGGTCTCTACGAGATCTCGGGCATCGCTTATTCCGGCACCGGCCGGATCGATAAGGTCATGGTTTCTGCTGATGGCGGCCAAAGCTGGGCGCAGGCAGCTCTTCAGGAGCCGGTACTGAGCAAGGCGTTCACCCGTTTCCGCATGCCATGGCGCTGGAACGGTGGCCCCGCCACGCTGCAGAGCCGGGCCTGGGACGAAGGGGGCAACGTGCAACCGACCCGCGCCGAATTCGTGGCCGCACGCGGCGAGTTGACGAAACCGGCGCCGGTGCTGGCCTTTCCGAACCAGCACTACAACTCGATCACCAGTTGGGGCGTCGGAAGCAACGGGGAGGTCAAGCATGTTTACGCCTAAGCGCGCGACCTTGGCCGCCTCACTCTTGCTCGCGATGATGGCCAGCGCCTCATTGGCCGAAACGCCGAATTTCGGCAAGCCGATCGATGAGGCTGCCATCGCCAATTGGGACATCAGCATCCTGCCCGACGGCACGGGACTGCCGAAGGGCAGCGGCACGCCGACGCAGGGCGCTCCGATCTACGCCGAGAAGTGCTCAGCGTGTCATGGCGACAACGGCAAAGGCGCTCAGGCCGCCGCGTTGGTGGATAATCGTCCAAACATCGAAATCGCAGGTATCTCCGCGTCGCAGAAAACCATCAAGAGTTTCTGGCCGTATTCAACGACGATCTTTGATTTCATTCGCCGCGCCATGCCGTTTCAGGCGCCGCATTCGCTCACCGATGATGAGGTCTATGCGCTTACCGCCTACATTCTCGCCGAGAACAAGTTGATCGGCGCCAACGATGTGATGGATGCGCAAACCTTGCCGAAGGTGAAAATGCCCAATCGCGACAACTTCATCATTCGTTTTCCGGATCGCATTTAGGGTCGCGCAAGCCGACCCATAATGCCCGCGATCGAAGGCCGGACCTGTCCGGAATCTGTTGGTGTTTCAAAGAGGTTGAGACCGCAGGGCGTTCCTCAGCCGGCGAGGCTCAGACCAGATCCCGCAATCGGCCTCACGCCACAAGCGCTACGTTGCGAAATGCTTTCACCAGCGAGCGTTCCAGCTTTCCGTCCATCCCGCACAGGATTTTGTAAGCGTCTTCGCGGGACATTGCGGGCCGGTACGGCCTTTGCTCGATAAGCGCTGCGAAAATGTCGGAGATGGTCAGCAATCTCACCAGATCGGAAATCTTGGACGCAGTCAGCCCGTCGGGATAACCCGAGCCGTCGAGGTATTCATGGTGATGCCTTACCCCGTCGAGAACTTCCGGACTAATGCCTGCGAGATCCCTCAGCAATTCATATCCGATGACCGGATGGCTTTTCATGATCTCATCTTCAATCGGGTCGAGGCGTCCGGGCTTGTCGAGAATGGACAGGGGAATGCGGGCCTTGCCGATGTCATGCAGGGTTGCCGCTATTCCAAGCCGCTTCACGTCCAGGCTGGTGAACCGGAGCTCCAAAGCGAAACCGACCGCTACGCCCGTCACCAGCAGGCAGTGCTGGAAGGTTCCCTCATGATATCGCCGAACGCAGTCCAGCCACGCGCCAAGGCCATTTTGCGCAATGCCCTTGACGATCTGGGATGTGGCGTTTTCGGCATCTGACAGATTTATCGACTTGCCGTTTCGGGCTGCGGCGAACATGGACGCGAAAGCCGCAGCCCCCGCGGCGATCTCGGGGGAGGCGAAGGCGATATCGGATTGCTTTGCCTTTTGTGCGACTTCGATCTCTGCCAGCTTGAAGACGATTTCCCGGGAACTGCGAACCACCGAGGTCGCGCCCAGCGCATAGGCCTGCGCGACCATGTGATGAATGTGGTTTTGAACGACAAACAGCTTTTCGCTGACGCTGCGCAGCTCATGCAGGACATGCTTGACCTGTTCGACACGAACGGCTTCGCGCAGGTCGGCGTCAACCATCAGCACGCCGTCGGGGCCGATTAGCGTTTCACCAGCACCCAGCAACTGCGAAGCCACGTGATAGCGCGGCTCGAGCATCGCCCGGATGGCCGGAATCTTCCCAGGTTCATCGGTGACGAAATGAACAAGCATTTGTGGCCAATCGAAGCGAAGCTGGGCCGCTTAATTTTTAATTAATCCTCGGCAAATGCCCCCCGCATCTTAGGGTGACTTCCCTAACCAAAGGCTAAATACGCGTTAAGGAATCCGGCCGGAGCAACCGCGAGTAGAGCGCGCTTGCCTGGATCGGAAGCCGGACCACGCGTCCTCTACCTACTTCAACACAATCCATGCCGGCGCGTGGTCGCTTGCGCCTTCTTGGCCGCGGACGGCGCGATCGACGCCGGCCTTCTTGAGCCGTGGCGCGAGCGCCGGGCTCACCAGCAGGTGATCGAGCCGCAGGCCCGCGTCGCGCGGCCAACGGTTGCGCTTGTAATCCCAGAACGTGAACATCGGCTCCTCTGGATGAAGGTCGCGGATCGAATCGGTCCAGCCTTGCGCCACCAGCGACTTGAATGCGGCGCGGCTCTTCGGCTGGATCAGCGCGTCCTTGTCCCACGATTTCGTCGAATAGATATCAAGCCCGGTCGGCGCGACATTGTAGTCGCCGGCCAGCACCACAGGGATGTCCTGCTTGATGAATTTCGCGGCGTGCGATTTAAGCCGCCTGAACCATGCGAGTTTGTAGTCGAATTTGGGCCCGGGCTGCGGATTGCCGTTCGGCAGATAGAGGCTGGTGACGATGATGCCCTTGACGGCGGCTTCGATGTAACGCGCTTCGCGGTCTGTTGGGTCACCGGCCAACTCGGTTCGGATCAGCACCGGATCGGCGTTTCGCGCCAGGATCGCAACGCCGTTCCAGGTCTTTTGTCCGCGCCATACTGCGCCATAGCCGGCGTCTTCGATTGAGGAAAATGGAAAATCATCGTCGGTTGATTTCAGTTCCTGTAGGGCGACGATGTCGGGCTTGGCCTGTTGCAGCCATTGCAGCAGGTTGGGCAGACGCCGGTTGATGTTGTTGATGTTGAAGGTTGCGATTTTCATGCCTGACTAGCGATGATCCGAAAGAGTGAGAGCCGGTTTCTCCTCGCGACAAACGCAAGGCGTTTGCGCGGAGATCATGCGCCAACAAAGAGTCAGGCCGGCGTCGCGCTGGCGGGTTCAATCGAAGTGGTGCCGCTGCCCTTGTAGACCCGCGCGTAGCGGCGACCGAGGCTGGTGAGAACTTCATAACCGATGGTGCCGAAATGATGCGCGAGCTCGTCGACCGTGATGCCGTCGCCGATCAGCGTCACCATGTGGCCGCGACGAACGGCGTTCTTTTCGAGATCGGTGACGTCAACCGCCATCAGATCCATCGAGATTCGACCGGCGACAGGGCAGCGCTTGCCAGCGACCATCACATCGGCGCCGCGCGTGCCGTCATTGCTGCTGCCGGCGCGGAGATAGCCGTCGGCATAACCGGCCGAGACGATCGCGAGCCTGGTCGGCCGTCGCGCGGTCCACGTCCCGCCATATCCGACGCTTTCGCCACGCTCGATGTCGCGGATCTGCATCACTCGCGCTTTAAGTTCGACCACCGCTTGCATCGGATTGTCGGCCTCCGGCGTCGGGTTGACGCCGTAAAGCGCCGCACCCGGCCGTACCAGATCGAACTGGAATGGCGCGCCTAAGAAAATGCCGGATGAATTCGACAGCGACGCCGGCACGCCGGAAAACACACTGGCGATCTCGCGGAAACTCGCAAGCTGCTTGGAGTTGAGCGGATGATTGAGGCTTTCGGCGCAGGCTAGGTGGCTCATCACAAGAGTGATGCCGTGATCGCCCGCGTTGATCCTGGGGATCAGACCTTGCGCCTCCAGGCGCGTAAGGCCGAGCCGGTTCATGCCGGTATCGATATGAATGGCGGCACCGCCCGCCCAGCCGGAGCGGCGGCAAAACACGTCCCATTCGGCCAGCTCGTTGAGATCGCCCATCACCGGTCTAGCGTCGATCTTGGCGTAGGCCTCGCCGGTGTTCTGGATAAATCCGCCGAGCACATACAGGGCGGCCGACGGCAGCGCGGCGCGCGCGGCGCGCGCTTCGTCAAGGGTTGCGACAAAGAACGTCTTGCATCCAGCGAGGGCAAGCGCGCGGGCGACCGGATCGAGCCCGCAGCCATAGGCATCGGCCTTGATGACCGCGGCGCATTCGGCCGGAACGGCGGTCTTCTCGAGCTTGCGCCAGTTGGCGCAGATGGCATCGAGATCGACTGTCAGCACGCCGGTGGCGACCGCGAGCGCAGCCGCTTCAGGCGAGAGCGTGGATGTGGGGGGGACCGATTTCGGATCGGAAGCGATGTTCATGCCGTACTTTACGCGCAGGCCAGCAGGGGTTCAACCGCGCAAAGCCTTGCCTCAATACGTCCGCTCGGGCAGATGGTTGTCTTCCACGAGGTCGCTGAAGCGCGTAAACTGCCCCTCGAATTGAAGTCTGACATTGCCGGTGGGGCCGTGACGCTGCTTGGCGATGATCACTTCGGCCTTGCCGTGAGCGAGGTCCATTTCGGTCCGCCATTTTTCATGTTCGGCGGTACCAGCTTTAGGTTCCTTGTTTTCCAAATAGTACTCTTCGCGAAATACGAACATCACCACGTCGGCATCCTGTTCGATCGAGCCGGATTCACGCAAGTCGGACAATTGCGGCCGCTTATCGTCTCGATTTTCAACCTGACGGGATAGCTGTGAGAGCGCGATCACCGGAATATTGAGTTCTTTCGCGAGAGCCTTGAGACTGGTCGTTATCTCCGTGACTTCCTGCACACGGTTGTCGCTGCGCTTACCGGAGCCTTGAAGAAGTTGGATGTAATCAACCACAAGAACGTCGAGGCCTTTCTGTCGCTTCAACCGACGGGCACGTGCGGTAAGCTGCGAAATCGAAAGGCCGCCAGTTTCGTCGACAAAAAGCGGAAGGTGTTCAAGCTCAATTGTGTAATCCCGAATCTTGTCAAATTCGCTTTGGGTTATTCCACCGCGGCGGATTGTGCTGGATGCTACGCCAGTCTGTTCGGCGAGAATACGAGTGGCGAGTTGTTCGGCTGACATTTCGCAGGAGAAGAAGCCGACGATGCCGCCATTGACCGACTTCGTGGTGCCGTCGGCTTGAAGTTCATTGCGATGAGCTTTGGCTATGTTGTAAGCAATATTAGTTGCAAGCGCGGTCTTACCCATGCCGGGACGGCCGGCCACGATGATCAGGTCGGAGCGCTGCAGGCCGCCCATCCTAGTATCGAGGTCGCGCAAGCCGGTAGCAATGCCCGACAATTTTCCGTCGCGCAGATAGGCGTTCGCCGCCATATCGAGCGCCACTTTCATCGCCTGCGCAAAGCGCTGGAATCCGCCGTCGTAGCGCCCGGATTCCGCCAGTTCGTACAACTGGCGTTCCGCATCCTCGATCTGGGCGCGCGGCGCAAAGTCAACCGGGGCGTCGAAGGCGACATTGACCATGTCCTCGCCGATCCGGATCAGATCGCGGCGAAGGGACAGTTCATAGATGGTCCGCCCGTAATCCTGGGCGTTGATGATGGTGGTCGCTTCGGCCGCAAGGCGCGCGAGGTATTGGCCAACCGTCATGCCGCCGATGTCGGTTTCAGCTGGGAGGAAGGTTTTCAGCGTGACCGGGGTTGCGACTTTGCCCATCCGGACCAGGCTGCCGGATGTCTCATAGATGGTTTGGTGGATCGGTTCGAAGAAATGCTTGGGTTCGAGGAAATCCGACACCCGATAAAACGCGTCGTTGTTGACGAGAATCGCGCCCAACAGGCTCTGTTCCGCCTCGATGTTGTGCGGCGCGCTCCGAAACGCCGGAGTTCCCGGATCGGGAGCGAGCTTGAGAACCTTCGAATCAAGTGGGGCCATGAGGGGGTGAGTGTTCTTGGAACTTTGTCGGATGAGGGGCAGCGATAAGGCGCCTGTCCCGCGGAAAGCGGAAGCGGCTACGCGCCTTATGCCCGATTCACACAATGGGTATTGGGAATTCCCATGGGATTATCGCATTGGCGCTTGACGGTCTTGAAGAGAGAGGCCGGGCAATTTCGAGCCCATTCGAATCGGCCGGGGCAAAATTTCGCAGGCGGGCTGAACCTTGTTCCGCGCGGGCACACTCAATCTTGAGAGCAGGATCTTGAGGGCAGGGCGAGAGATCGCCGGAGCCGCGCGCGGTCAGATCAAAATGAGATAAAGCAGCGCAAAAAACGCGGCTCCAACGCCGGTTGCGATCAGGGCGAAGTCGGTGCGGATGTCCGCTTTCGCGTTGAACGAGGGTTGGTGGGTCTTCTGGGCCATGTTGGAGGTTTAGGGCAGGCCGGCCGGCTCCTTTGTGAAGCAGGTCACATCTGGCCGATTTTCTTTAGGCCATGGTGGTCCGGAACCAGTTGGCGGCGCCGGGATTGATACCGGCGGACTTTCGGATCCCGGCAGAGGCAAGGACAGGCGATGGGTCAGCAACTTCAGTCGTGGCGAACCGGAAACGGCCAGACTTTGTGGCTCTCAATGCTGGTCGACACCATGGAGAAGTTTTCCCGCCCGGAATGGCGCGCAATCCCCTGTGATCGGCTGGAATTGGCGGCCGTGCGCGCACAGCTTGCCCGACCGGCAACCGCATACCTCGCCTACGGTTCTCGCTTCAGCTTGCGAAACTAGAGCAAGATCGGTTCTGATTGAATCAGAACCGACGCTCTAATTTCTTGTTTTGACGCGTTTTCTTCACGCGAACCGGTATCCACTTCGCTCGAAAACGCTCTAGAAACCAGTCCAACTTCCCTGCTACTCGCCCGCAATCTGCAGCCGCGGCCTTTTTCCCCGCTCGAGTCCGCGCAGTTTGGTTTCCTCGTGCGCGAGATAATCGCGTGTCATCGGCACCACGCCCTGGCGCTTGGTGAGCAGGATCTGGAAATTCATCAGGTTTTGCTTGCGGAACGACATTTCGGAGCAGGCGAGGTAGAACTCCCACATCCTTGCAAAGCGTTCGTCATAGAGCCGAACCGCCTCTTCCCGCCGCGCCATGAAGCGCTCGCGCCACGCCTTCAACGTTTCCGCGTAATGCAGGCGCAGTACCTCGATATCGCACACCAGGAGGCCGGCGCGCTCGATCGCCGGCATCACTTCGGAAAGTGCTGGGATGTAGCCGCCGGGGAAGATGTATTTCGCGATCCAGGGATTGGTGACGTCGGGGCCGTCCGAGCGGCCGATCGAATGCAGCAGCATCACGCCGTCATCGGTAAGCAGTTCTGCACAACGCTCGAAATAGGTGTCATAGAAGTCGACGCCGACATGCTCGAACATGCCCACGGACACGATGCGGTCGAACGGGCCGGGAATGTCGCGATAGTCTTCAAGGAAAAACTTCGCTGATTGCGCCAAATTCTTTTCGGCGGCGCGGGCGTTCGACGTCTGCAATTGCTCGGTCGAAAGGGTGATGCCTGTAACGTTGGCGCCGGTCATTTCGGCCAGATAAAGCCCGAGGCCACCCCAACCCGAACCGATGTCGAGCACCTTGTAGCCCTGTCGGATCAACAGCTTGGCAGCGATATGACGCTTCTTGGCGAGTTGGGCATCATCCAGCGTCGCGTCCGGCCTTTCAAAATAACCGCAGCTGTACTGCTTGTCGGCATCGAGAAAGAGCGAATAAAGCCGCCCGTCGAGGTCGTAGTGGTGGGCGACATTATTTTTCGAGCGACCACGCGGATTGAATTGCCTGACATGCCGGACCAGATAGCGCAGAAACCATTGCAGCTTGGCCCAACGCGGCAATATTTCCGGTTGATCCATCAGGATCGCTAGCGCGTCTGCAATCGAGCCTCCCTCGACGACGAACGTGCCTTCCATGTAAACTTCGCCGAGCGCAAGTTCGGGGTTGAGCAAGACCCTTCGTTCGGCATCGGTGGTCAGAAATCGCACGGAAACCGGTTCGCCGGTCCCATCGCCGCAACTGAATCGTGCGCCGCTCGCGGTGGTAAACGTCATCGCGCCGCGGCGAATGAACTGCTGCAGAAAGTAACGCAACAAACGGTCCATCGAAACCACCGAATTGAGCGATCCCGCGTAAGTTTAGGTCCCGGCCGTCACACGACGCATGGGGGACAAATTGGTTCCCCATGCGTCATGATGGCATCATATGGCTGATGGAACCCGAGCGCTAGTGCGTTGTACACAAAGCGGATATTCCGGAACGCTGCGTTCACGCAGTTGCGTTATGAGTGCGCTTCCATTCGCGGGATAATCGGCTAAAAGGTGACCGCCACCGGCGCCCGATTGACGGACGCTAGAAGCGATTTCCGCATCTGGAGAATAGGAATGTTGAGCCGAGCGCTCAGTTTAGCGGCGGTGACGCTTCTGATCGGTTGTTTTGCGACGCCCCCGGCCGGGGTGCAGGCGCAGAATCTCGAGGCAGGCAAGAGCCCTTCCCAGATTTTCGCAGGTACCTGCAACGCCTGCCACAAGGGTCCGCGTGGCCTCCTGAAGACGGTTTCGGCGGGATCGCTGTCAGGCTTTCTGCGACAGCATTACACGACCAGCGGAGATATGGCCTCGCTGCTCAGCACATTCCTGATTTCCAACGGCGCTGGCGATACCCGCTATCAGGCAAAGCAGGGGGCCGATAAGAAACCCGCCGGTGGAAGTGAACAGCTCGACCGGCAGGGCCGCAGATTGCAATCTGCGCCCGCTGAGGAGGCCGCCAGGCCAGACGCTGATGGACCTCCGCAGGGCGAAACCGGACGTCAGGGCCGCAACGCCAAGCGCCTGGCGCGGCCGGGCGAGCTCCCTGACGCCGCGAAACCTGCCGTGGATGCGCCGGCACAGGCGGCACGTGAGCGCGGTCCCGATGGCCGCAAGTTGACGGCCAAGCAGCGGCTCAGCAAGCGCGGCAGGTCGGGCGGCGAGGAGCCGCCCAGGACCGAAGAGTTGCCAAAGTCCGAGCCGGGGATCGATGACAAGGCCAAGGCTGAAAGCGTCAAGGACGACAACGGCAAGCCAGAGGGGATCAAGCCGGCCGGCGAAGGCAAGTCTGAGGCGGCCAAAGTTGAGGAGCCGAAGGAAAGCGGCAGCGAAACACCTGCGCTGCGGCCTGACCCGGTACCTCCTGTCACCCCCGCGCCGCCAGCAGCCTCGGCAGCGACTTCCACGACTGTTTCGAGCCGAGCGTCTGAGCCGCCCGCCATACGGCCTTCGACGCCGTCAGAAACCTCCGCCGCCGTGACGGCTTCCCCGCCGGCACCGCCGGCTTCCCCGCCGCCGGCACCACCGGTTGCCGCCGCAGGGCCGCCCGCACCGCCAATCTCGCAGTAGTGGTCGTTGAAATACCCGCTACCAGAGGCCCGGCCTGATCAGTCCGGGCTTCTAAGCGGCGAGGTCACTTCTCGGAAGTGGCGTCTTCCTGCGGCGCCACGTCATCACGGCGAGCCTCCGGATCGAAGAATTCGCCGGCGGCCGCGATCGCTTCGGCGGCCGCATCTTGATCTTCCTGACGCGTCGAGATGTCCTCGCCGCGGTTGATGCGTTCGGCCTCGTCCGCACTTCGCGCGACGGTGACGGTGACGCCGACTTCGACTTCCGGGTGCACAGCAATCGCAATTGCGTGCTTGCCGATGGTCTTGATCGGTGCGTCCAGCATGACCTGGCTGCGGCCGATGGTGACGCCATCGCCCTGGAACGATGCGATGATGTCGCGAATGCTCACCGATCCGAACAGCTGACCCGTCTCAGAGGCTTGACGCAGTACGACGACGTTGCGGCCGTCGATCTTCTCTGCGACCTTGCTTGCCTCACCCTTGGCCTGCAGGTTGCGGGCTTCAAGATCAGCCTTCATGCCTTCGAATCTGGCGCGATTGTCGGCGGTGGCGCGCAGCGCTTTGCCGCGCTTGAGCAGAAAATTGCGGGCAAACCCGTCCCTGACACGGACGACTTCGCCCATATGGCCGAGCTTGGCGACGCGCTCCAGCAAGATGACTTCCATATTCGTTCTCCTTTGCGGTGATCAGAATTCAAGAGGTTGAGTTGACGGCTCAGGACGCGGGCAGCGGCGGCGGTCTCCCGCGGAGATAGCGCAGGCGCAATCCGAAAATGGCGTCGGCGATGCCGAGTGCCACCATTGCCAAAATCGGCCAGCTGAACACCACCACGATCACGTAGATGCAGCTGAGCCAAAGCGCGCGACTCTTCAGCGCGAGCGTTAGCGTGTGCAACACTGCGAAACCGGTCAACGCATAGATCATCATGAGGGCTACGGTGATGATCTGCGCCACGATCGCAAGCAAACCGCCGGAAAAACAAAAAGCGATCGCGGCACACAATGCCGCAAGCGTCAGCGGCGGGAGTGCCGTGCTTTTCAGGTCGGGCCAGGGGCGGTGCAATCGGCCCGACGTCGCGGTGATTTTTGCCGCAAGCCAGAGGTTGAGCGTCAGCATCATCGTGATGACAATGGTGGCCGCGGCCGGTGCGATCGTCACCAGCGCGTCGAGCAAGCGATCAGTGGGTCTGATGCCCGTCGACTCCAGAACATGAGCCCACGCAGAGCGCATCGTTTGGGTGATGGACGGACCGTCAGAACTCATCGCGGTCAGTGCGACAGTCATCATTATCGCCGCAAAAATCACAATCCAGAGCAGGATTCGACCGATCGGATACCATTCCAGCACCACCTCGTCGTTCGAGGGCACGGTGCCCGCGGCGAGTGGCCGCCCAAGGAGTGCAAGATGTCCGAGCCACCAGGCCGGCAGCGCGATGGCGACAGCGAAGGCAACGCAGAAGGCGAGGCCGAAGGTCAAGCCAAGAACGGTAGCCGCCGTAATGCCTCCGATCGTGGCGCAAAGCGGTCCCCATCCAAGCGCCGCAACCATCAGCGGCAACGGCGCCAGGTAGAACAGCAAAAGGGAGATCAGTGCGCCCGAAACGATCGAGGCGAACATCAACGCCGACGCGCAGCCGGCGGCCAAGGCTATGAGAACGGTCGCGATCATCAGCTGTCCCGCTCCTTTCGAGCGGTTAGAGGTCTTAAGCGACCCCAACCATCGGCAACCGGACGACCCGGAAGCCTTATGAAGATTGCAACCCGCGGCGCTCAAGGCCGCGGATTGAGGATTGGTCTTAACGAATGACGTAAGGCAGCAGACCGAGAAAACGCGAGCGCTTGATGGCGCGCGCGAGTTCGCGCTGCTTCTTGGCGGAGACGGCGGTGATGCGGCTCGGCACAATCTTGCCGCGCTCGGATACGTAACGCATCAAGAGCTTGGAATCCTTGAAGTCGATCTTCGGCGCGTTCGGACCCGTAAACGGGCAGGTCTTGCGACGGCGGAAAAACGGACGGCGTGCACCAGCTTCAGCCATGTCCTACTCCTCGATCACTGCATCGGCATCGTCACGCCCGCGCCGTGGACGGTCGCCACGATAACCGCCACCGTCACGATCGCCACGGAAGCCACCGTCACGATCGCCACGGAAGCCGCCGCCACGGTCGTCGCGATCACGATCGCGATCAGCCTTGCGCATCATGGCCGAAGGACCTTCTTCGTGTTCTTCGACGCGAACGGTCAGATAGCGAATCACGTCTTCGCTGATCCGCTCCTGACGCTCGATCTCGGCGACAGCGGCCGAAGGCGCGTCGATGTTCAGCAGCACAAAATGTGCCTTGCGATTCTTGTTCATGCGGTAGGTCAGCGAACGCACGCCCCAGTTCTCGGTCTTGGTGACCTTGCCGCCCGCCTGCTCGACGATACCGGTCATCTGGGTGGTCAGTTCTTCGACCTGCTGGGTGCTCGCATCCTGACGCGCGAGAAAAACATGCTCATAGAGAGGCATGGGTGTCCTTTCCAGTGTTGTCGCGATCCCCCGGCGGCAAGCCCTTCGAACCCTTCGGAAAGGACTCGATATGCTCAGAAGGCGGAAGCACGGGACGACGGGCCGACTGGCCCTGCCACATCAACATCGCCGATACGGTGAAATTGCTGAGACCGTCCGTTCAGCTCCCGGCCGGGATCCACGGATGGCGCGGTTTATACGGATTTTGAGCGTGGTGGCAAGCGAAAGCACGG
>DASQOU010000258.1:0-84431 GCA_035644295.1 Bradyrhizobium sp. | reverse complement strand
GGCTACGGCGTGGCGCGCGGCGCCGAAATGCTGTCGTTGATGATGGCTTGCGGCGTCATCAGCCGCATCGGCTCGGGATTTCTCGCCGACCGGATCGGCGGCATCCGCACGCTTCTGATCGGCTCGGTGGCGCAGGGAATTGCGCTGTTGTTCTACCTGTTTTTCGATGGCCTTGCCTCGCTCTACATCATCTCGGCGATGTTCGGCCTGTTTCAGGGCGGCATCGTGCCAAGCTATGCCATCATCGTCCGTGAATCGATGCCGGCGAGCGAAGCGGCGACGCGGATCGGCATTGTGATCTTCGCTTCCATCTTGGGCATGTCGTTCGGCGGCTGGGTGTCCGGCGTGATCTTCGATGCGTCCGGATCTTATGCCGCGGCGTTCCTGAACGGGCTTGCCTGGAACGCGCTCAACATCACCATCATGGTGGCGCTGTTGATCCGCGCGCGGCAGCGATTGGCGCTGGCCTGAAGCCGGCCTCTGCCGGCCTTCACACGCCCTGGCCCGCCTTGATCAGCATGCAGCCGCTGATCTTGAGGCTGCCGTCGGGCGCTTGCTCAAGCACATACAGCGCCTCCCATGGCACGCCATCGGCATCGATGATGTGAACCTGCTGGGCGATCTTGCCCTCGGAAGCGCGTGCTTCGCCGAATTCGAAACTCTTGTGACGATAGACCGGGGCGTAGCTGCGCCGGACCATGTCAATGAAGATATCGGCTTGCGGAAACATCTCGTGGATCCCTGGCGCAGCGTAGGAATAGGCTGTCGCGGCATCGTCGCGGCCGAACGCTTCGGCTTGGGAACGGATGACGGATTGCGCGGTGGCGACTTCGTCCGCGGCAAAGGCGGCTGAGGCGAGGCCGAGCAGGAATGCGGCGAGCAGGGCGAAGGTGCGCATGAGAAGGACTCCACAGGCGATGGCGGCTCGCGATCCCTCGAAGCCTAGCTCGGGCGGGATACACTGCAAACAAGGAGGATGGGGCATTCACCGAACTGTGCGTTGCCCCTCGACCACTCGAGGCCGTTCCTCCGCCTGAATTATTTCAACCGCCTATTCCCCAAGGGCGCGAATGACGGCGTCAGCGGTCTCGGCGCCGGAAAAATTCTGCTGTCCGGTGATCAGGTTGCCATCCCTGACGGCAAAGCCGCGCCAAAGACCGGCCTGAACATAATTGGCCCCGATCGACTTCAACTCGTCTTCGACCCGCCAGGGCATGACATGCTTGGCGGAAGGCAGGCGTACCGGAATGATGCCGCAATCGTTTCCGGTTCGAAACCGGGGCGGCAAGAGCAAGCGAACCACGGATTATTTCGACTTTAGGGATTTGGCATCGTCGACGCGGGCTGGCGCGGCATCATCTTGAACGAAATGTTGTCGGCTCGGTCCCGTTATTCCTGCTGGCGCTTGCGGCAGTCGCCAAGGCCGATTTGATTTCGACGGTCCCGGCTCGACTTGCGCAAAGCTATGGAAAAGCAGCCGGACTGGCGATCGTGCCCCCGCCCATCGAGATCAGGTCATTCCTGGTTCATCTGGCGTGGCATCAGCGCTCGTCTACGGAACCCGCGCTGAAGTGGTTTCATGGGTTGGTGCGATCGGCGATTTTGCACTATGAAAAAAGATGTACAGCAAATAGGCGTCTATCAAAATGGTGATCGCCATGACGCTGTAGGCCCACGGGCTTTCCATCAAGTCCAGCTCGATCAACACCCGGGAGAGGCCGAATCCGACGACCCATGCATCAAAGCTCATGCATATCCGACGAAACGTCTCGGCATCCATCCGTCGGATGAAATAGGCGCCAAGCGGTATCCCAACCGCAACGCAGGGAATGAACACCCGTAAGATGTTCTCGCTTTCGGCTATAAACAGGCCAAGCTGAAAGTACACGACGGCGGTCACGCTCGACTCAACCACGCGAACCAATGCGAGACCGGCCCGAAACTCATTTTTGACCAGGCCTTGATTGTTGAACAAAATCGCCAACGGAGGTCCTGAGATCGTTGTTACCGAATACAGGATGCCCAGCGCCGTGCCAAATGGGAGACCGATCAACCAGCTGAACCGGACCGGCCTCCGCCAACCGGCTGCCTGAGCCAGGATGAGGGGCAGAATGATCGTATAGGTCCAGAATTTGACCCAGCCGGGTTGAAGCGAAGCAAGAACAAAGGCTCCGACGGCGATACCGGGCAACATCCCAACGAGAATGGGAAACACCCTTTTCCATACAGTCGGAACGCCGTTCAGATTAATGAACAGGACGTATAAGTTAAGGAAGACTTCGACCACAACGACGGCGGGATTGAGGATGCGATTGGTATAAAAAACGAGCCCAAGCGGCACGGTGAGCGACGAAAACCCATAGCCGATGGCACCATTTACAAAGGCAGCAAACAGGGCGATCCCGGCAAGAAAAATCGCGGCGGTGTCAAGGGAAGGCATCTTTAGTTTTTCCAATTGCCAGCGACCGATCACTTGGCGCTGCATTATAGCTCAACGGGTCATCACGCGCATGCGGTGGCTACTAGACTTTGCAAAAGGACAAGAGACCGTCCTCGCCTTAGCCGATGCCATCCGGTCGCGGCCAGCCCCGAAAAAGGTAGTGTTGGTTGTTTCATTGGTTGAGGAAAAGGCGAGGCGAGGGAGAGTGCATGAAATCGCTGGTGGGCCCGGCAGGACTCGAACCTGCAACCAGACCGTTATGAGCGGCCGGCTCTAACCATTGAGCTACAGGCCCCGCCGGTGCCGATTTGGGGCAGCAACGGTGCTAGCACCCCTTACAATGTGGCCCGCGTTCCGGCAATGGCGCGAATCTACGGTCGTCATGCCCCGCGAAAGCGGGGCATCCAGTACGCCGCGACCCCTCAGATCAATCACCGGCGCCAGCGTCGACCGCTTTAGCGAAAGCGGGCGATGACAGACACAGACGTGGCGCCAGCGTGCGCAAATCTCTATTCCACCGACACGCCCGCGAATTCGACCACCTTGCGCCATTTTTCGGTCTCGACCGCGATGAGCTTGCCGAACTCGGCTGGCGTCATTGGCTTGGGGATTCCGCCAATGGTGGTGAGCCGCTCGACCACCTTGGGGTCTTTCAGCGCTTCGCCGACCGCCTTGTTGAGAATTTCGACGATCTCCGGCGGCGTTCCCTTCGGCGCGGAGATGCCGTAGAAACCGACCGACTCGAATCCCGGCACGGTCTCAGCAATGGCGGGAACATCGGGTACGCCCGGCCAGCGCTGCGGCGAGGTGACGCCGAGCGCGCGCACGGTGCCGGAACGCGACTGTTCGAGCGCGGACGGCAGATTGTCGAAGATCAGCTGCACCTTGTTGGAAATGATATCGGGAAATGCGATCACGGAGCCGCGATAGGGGACGTGGACCATCTCTACCCCGGTCATCGCCTTGAACAATTCCGCCGACATGTGAACCGAGGTGCCGTTGCCCGACGACGCATAGGAGACCTTGCCGGGATTGGCCTTGCAGTAGTCAATGAACTCTTGAACGGTCTTGACCGGCATGGCGTTGGAGACGACCAGCATGTTGGTCAGCTGGATGATGCTCGCGACCGGCACGGTGTCGCGGATGAAATCGTAGGACAAATTCTTGTAGAGCGAGGCCGAGATCGCGTTGTTGGGCGCGACGAACAACAGCGTATAGCCGTCCGGTGTCGAGTTGATCGCGGTGGCCGCCGCGATATTACCGCCGGAACCGGCGCGATTCTCCACCACGAATTGCTGGCCGAGACGCTCCGACAAATACTGGCTCATGATGCGCGCCACGACATCGACCGGGCCGCCGGCCGAAAAGCCGATCAGCCAGCGCACCGGACGGTTCGGGTAGTCGGCGGCGGAAGCCGGCGTGACACCGGCCGCAAGGTTCAAAAGGCAAATCATGCCGACGGCCGCCGCACGCAAGATACTCATGAAAGGACACTCCGCTGGAACAAATATCCCGCATGCTTTCATACAAAGTAAGGTTTGCCTACATTGCCTTTTGTCTCATGTTCTTGCATGGGTTTGCGCTTGTGTTTCGTCAGATGCGAGAGGATCGTAAATGAACATCACGCGTGTGATTTGCGCCGGCGTGCTGCTGCTCGCGGGCAGCGGCGCGGCGCAAGAGGGAGGCAAGCCCATCCAAAAAACAACGATAAGTCTCGGTACGGCGACACCGGGCGGCGGCTTTCCGCTGTACGGTAACGCCTTCGCGCAGGTCATGAACGATGCCGACCCGACCTTTGCGATCGAGCCACGCAACACCAAGGGCAGCTACGAGAATATTCCGCTGCTCGAGGCCGGACAGCTCGATATCGCGCTGGTGGCGGGGGAGCCTTCCTATGAGGCCTTCAAAGGCATCGGGCGGCCGGCAACCGGCCTGAAGATCCTGAGCGCGATGTATTCGAGCCCCGGAATGTTCGTGGTGCGCGCGGACAGTTCCTACAAAACCATTCGCGACCTTGTCGGCAAGCCGGTCGCATTTGGTGCCAGGGGCTCCGGTCTTCCCGTGATGTCCCGCTTCATGCTCGACGGGCTCGGCTTGAAGCAGGACGAGGATTTCCAGTCCGTCTATCTCGACCACGCTGGCGACGGACCGGCGATGGTGCTTGACGGACGGGTCGCCGCACTTTGGGGCGCCGGCATCGGCTGGCCCGGATTCACGACGCTGGCGGCAAGCCCCGGTGGCGCGCGATTCATCGCCCCCGACGCCGACGAGATCGCGCGCGTCAAAGCCAAGCACGCATTCCTGAAACCGATGACGATTCCGGCGGGCAGCTATCCGAACCAGAACGCGCCGATCGATTCGCTGGGATCATGGAGTTTTGTTCTCGCACGCGCCGATCTCGACGACGGCGTCGCTTATCGGCTGGCGCGCACGCTGCACGGCGCCGAAGGCGCGCTCTGCAAGAAGCTGGCGCAGGCCTGCGAAACCACCGCCGCCAATACGGTAGCGGCGGCGCCGGATGCGGCGCTGATTCATCCGGGCGTGATGAAATATTTCCGCGAGATCGGCGTGGGGAAGTGACCGGCACCCTGAAGGGGTGACGGTCATTCCGGGGCGATGCGAAGCATCGAACTACGATGTGCAATTGCACATCTGAGGTCTGGTCCTTCGGACCATCCCGGAATGACTGCTACGCAGTCACTTCTTCACCATCGGACACGCCGGATCCGGCGGGCCGAACGCGTCCTCGCCGGAGATCTTCGCCAGGATCGTGTAATAATCCCACGGATATTTGGACTCTTCCGGTTTCTTGACCTGCACCAGCATGAGGTCGTGCACCATCAGATTGTCCTCGCGCAGCCGGCCGTTGCGGGCGAAGAAATCCTCGATTGGCTTCTCGCGCATCTTCGCTGCCACCTTGAGCGGCTCGTCGGTGCCGGTGTCCTTGATGGCGTTCAGATAGTGCATGACGGAGGAATAAACCCCGGCCTGCCACATCGTCGGCATCCGGTTCATCTTGGCGAAAAAGCGCTTCGACCATTCGCGCGTCTTGTCGTCCATGTCCCAGTAGAACGACGTCGTCAGCAGCAGGCCCTGGGCGGCTGGAAGGCCGAGCGCATGAACGTCGGTGATCAGCGCGAGCAGGCCGGCCATTTGCTGGCCGCCCTTCAGGAGTCCGAACTCACCGGCGGTCTTGATTTCGTTCATGTTGTTGGGCGGCCCGCCGGCGATACCGATGATCTTGGCCTTCGATGCCTGGGCCTGCAGGATGAACGATGACAGATCAGGCGTGGCAAACGGGGGGCGAACCGAGCCGAGTACCTTGCCGCCGTTCTTGAGGATGACGGCGGAAGCGTCTTTTTCGAGCGAGTGACCGAACGCATAATCGTCGGTGATGAAGAACCAGGTGTCGCCGCCGCGCTTGACCACTTCCTGCGCCGTGCCGACCGCGAGCGCGCGCGTGTCGAACACCCATTGAATGGCATAGGGCGAACAGAACTTGCCGTGGAAATCGGCCGTGCCCGTCGAGTGGGCAATGAAAAGCTTCTTCTTCTCGGTGGCGGCGTTCTGCACGGCGAGACCCACCGCCGACACTGGCACGTCCACGACCAGGTCGACCTGTTCGACGTCGTACCAGCGCCGCGCCATGCTGGCGCCGATGTCCGGTTTGAGTTGATGGTCGCCGACGATGACGCTGATCGGCTTGCCCAGCACCTTGCCGCCGAAATCGTCCACCGCCATTTGCGCTGCTGTCACCGATCCCTGGCCGGTGGGGGTGGAGGCCGGGCCGTTCATGTCGGTGAGAACGCCGATCTTGACCACGTCGTCCGATATCTGGGCCGAAGCCGATGATGACGACAACAGTGCGGCGGCAAGCGCACCGGCCACGGTCATGTTTTTGGCGAACATCTCATTCCTCCCATTGCCATTGGCGCAAGCCTAGCATCGCAGCATTTGGCTGTATATTTCGGGCCTGATTCAGTACACAGGCGGCCATGGCTCCAACCCAGCGTTTGCCGGTCTCGCTCACTCCGCTTGATGCGGCGCTGGCGGCATTGTTGCATGGCCTCGCCCCGCTAGCGCCCATCGAGCTTCCGCTCACTGAAGCCGCCGGCTGCACGGCAGCGGACATGCCGCCGCTGAGGCCGCTTCCGGGGCGCGACGTTGCAGCCAGCGACGGCTGGGCCTTGTGCGCCCGCGATCTCGTCGGCGCGTCGTCCTATTCGCCACTGCTGCTTTCCGCCCCCCCGGTCTGGGTCGAAGCCGGCGACCCGATGCCGGACCATTGCGACTGCGTCGTGGATTCGGATTCCCTCGATTGGGCGGGACCGAGGGCTCAAGTGCTTGCAGAAGCGATACCGGGGCAGGGGGCCCGCCGCGCCGGTGGGGATATCGCCGGAGGATTTCCGGCCGTCGCCGCCGGTCGGCGCATTCGCCCGTTCGATCTCTTGATCGCGCGCAGCGCGGGTTTGCAACGACTATCCGTGCGCCGCCCGCGGCTGCGCATCGTCAATATTCCCCCCATTTCGGGCGAGGCGGTGACGGCGGAACTGATTTCGGAACACGCGCGCGCGACCGGCGCCGAAGTCGGCGGTATCCAAGCCACGGGGCGGGCCGCCGCATCCATCGCCGCCGCACTCGATGCCAGCGGGTGCGATGTGCTGGTGACCATCGGTGGTAGCGGCGTCGGCCGCACCGATGCAACGATCGCCGCCCTGGCGCAGCGCGGTGAGGTCGTCGCGCATGGCATCGCGCTGCAGCCCGGCCGCACCACTGCGGTCGGCAGGATCGAAAAAGTCCCCGTCATAGCTCTGCCCGGCGCGCCGGATCAGGCACTCGCGGCGTGGTGGACGCTGGTGCTTCCGGTGCTGGATCGGTTGTCCGGCCTTTGGCCGCGAGCGAGGCTTACCCTGCCGCTTCAACGCAAGATTGCCTCAAGCGTCGGCATCGGTGAAATCGTCCTCCTCCAACAAATTGAAGATGCCTGGATGCCGCTGGCCGTCGGCGAACTGTCGCTCGAGACCATCGCCCGGGCCGACGCGTGGCTCGCGGTGCCGGGCGGGATGGAGGGTTTTGCGGCGGGCACGCCGGTTGATGCCTATATGTTACGGGACTGATATGGGTTCCGACATGACCAAGGTGCGATTTTCGAAAAGCCGTGACAGCGTGGATCAGGATCAATTCCTGACCATCCTGTCGCGCGAGGATGCGTTGGCGCGTTTCGAGGCCGCTTTGTTTCCGCGCGCTTTGCCGGCGGAAGAGCGGCCATTGACGGATGCGCTCGGCTGCGCGTTGGCCCACGATATCGTGGCTGACATCGACGTGCCGCCGTTCGATCGCTCCAATGTCGACGGCGTTGCGGTGCGTTCGGCCGATCTCGCCTCGGCTTCCGAAGCGACCCCAATTCGCCTGGTGCTGAACGACGAGAGCATCGCCTGCGGCACCGCGCCGGCCCGGCCGGTGTTGTCGGGCACCGCCACGTCGATTGCGACCGGCGGTCCGTTGCCGCGTGGCGCCGACGCCATCGTCATGGTCGAACATACCCAGCCCGCAGGTCACCGCGCGATCGAGATTCGCCGCGCTGCCTCGCCCGGTCAATTCGTGTCCTATTCCGGTTCCGACATCGCGCGCGGCGAGGCGGTGCTGCGTGCCGGCACCGTGATCGGCTCGCGCGATATAGGTATGTGCGCGGCCTGCGGCATCGCGAAACTGTCCGTGGTGCGCCGGCCGCGCGTCGCGGTGATCTCCACAGGCGACGAGTTGGTGCAGCCGGGTCGACCACTCCGCCCGGCGGCGATCTACGACACCAATGGGCCGATCGTCACCGCGGCGATCAACGAGAACGGTGGCGAAGCGGTATTCCTCGGCGCCATCGCCGACGATGAGAAACAGCTTGAAGCCGCGATGCGCGGGGCGCTTGAGACGTCCGACATGCTGGTGCTTTCCGGCGGCACCTCCAAGGGAGCCGGCGATGTATCCCATCGGATCATCGCGCGGCTCGGCAAACCCGGCATCATCGCCCATGGCGTTGCGCTCAAGCCGGGCAAGCCGCTCTGCCTTGCGGTCTGCGACGGCAAGCCGGTGGTGATCCTGCCGGGGTTTCCGACCTCGGCCATGTTCACCTTCCACGACATGATCGTGCCGGTGCTGCGGCGGATGGCGGGCCTGCCGCCGCGCTCCGACGCGAAGGTTATGGCCAAAGTCCCGGTGCGAATTGCCTCCGAACTCGGCCGCACCGAATTCGTCATGGTGTCGCTGGTCGAAGGCACTGACGGATTGATCGCCTATCCTTCCGGCAAGGGAAGTGGCGCCATCACCTCGTTCGCGCAGGCCGACGGCTTTCTGAAGATCGACGCGCTCGCCGACCAGATGCCAGCAGGCTCCGAAGCCGAGGTCACGTTGTTCACGCCGCATGTGCGGGTGCCCGATCTGGTGATCGTCGGCAGCCATTGCACCGGGCTTGATGTGGTCACCGCGCCGCTGGCGCGTGCGGGGCTAGTCGTGCGCTCGATCGCGGTCGGCAGCCTCGGTGGCCTTTCGGCCGCCAAGCGCGCCGAATGCGACCTCGCGCCGATCCATCTGTTTGACGAGAAGTCCGAGACTTACAACACGCCGTTCCTCAGCGACGGCCTTGAACTGGTGCCCGGCTGGCGGCGGATGCAGGGCATCGTGTTTCGGTTGGGCGATGCGCGGTTCGAGGGATTGAGTGCGGAAGCAGCCGTGCGTGCCGCACTTGCCGATCCCGCCTGTATCATGGTCAACCGCAATCAGGGTGCGGGCACCCGTATCCTGATCGACCGGCTGCTCGGCGAAGCGCGTCCGGACGGCTACTGGAATCAACCGCGCTCCCATAACGCGGTCGCAGCCGCGATCGCGCAAGCTCGCGCCGATTGGGGCGTGACGATTGCGCCGGTCGCGCAGGCCTCCGGCCTCGGCTTCATTCCGCTCGCCGAAGAGCATTATGATTTTGCACTGGTGACCACCCGAAAGCGGCGCCCGGCGGTGCAGGCGTTTTTGGAGGCGCTAGCGTCGGGCGAGGGCCGCGCGGCGCTTGAGCGGGCAGGGTTTCGGCCGGCTTAGCCGGCACCGGATTCGGCTGCGCGCCACAACATGACTGGGGACGGGGAACGATGGCAAGGCCGCTCACAGTTGCGATCGTTGGTGCCGGCATGGGCGGTCTCGCCACCGCGGCGGCGCTGCGGCGCGTCGGTATCGATGTCACGGTGTACGAGCAGGCCGTGCAGTTTGCCAGGCTCGGGGCTGGAATTCAGATCGGCTGCAACGCCATGAAAGTATTGCGCGGGCTCGGGCTGGAATCCCGGCTGCGCGGGCAATCCTTCTATCCGCGCTCATGGAACAACCGGGATTGGCAAACGGGCGAAGTCAAGTTCGACATGATTTTCGGCGAGACCGCCGAGCAGAAGTTCGGCGCGCCTTATTTGCTGGCGCATCGTGGCGACCTCCATGCGGCTTTGGCAAGCGCGGTCCCCAACGAAAGCATCAAGCTCGGTCACAAACTGGTTGGGCTGGACGAGACTGGCTGTGGCGTCCGATTGAGTTTCGCCAATGGTGCCGTCGCGGTTGCAGACGCGGTCGTTGGAGCGGACGGTGTCCATTCCCTCGTGAGAGATCTGTTGTTTGGCGTCTCGCCGGTTAATTTTACCGGGCGGATCGCGTACCGAACGACCTATCCCGCGACGCTTCTTCGCGGCGAGAGGATCGATGATTGTACTAAATGGTGGGGAGAGGACCGCCACATCGTGATCTATTACGTCAAGCCGGACCGCAGCGAGATCTATTTGGTGACCAGCCAGCCGGAGCCGGATTTCCGGATCGAATCCTGGTCGGCAAAGGGTGACGTCAGGGAATTGCGCATCGCGTTCGCCGGCTTCGATCGCCAGGTCGAAACGGTCCTTGCGGCGTGCCCGGACGTCCACAAATGGGCGATCGTCGATCGCGATGCGCTTGAGCATTGGGCGAACCGGAACGTGACGCTGCTCGGCGATGCCTGCCATCCGATGACGCCTTACATGGCGCAAGGGGCCGCGATGGCGATCGAGGACGCCGCCGTGCTTTCGCGTTGTCTGGAAGGCGTCGGGCGGGACGAGGTCGCGAATGCGTTTCGCCGGTTTGAGGCGAGCCGAAAGGACCGGACGGTGCGCGTTCAGCAGACGTCGCGCGCGAATACGTGGCTGAAGGAAAGAACCGACACCGATTGGGTTTATGCCTACGACGCCTGGACCGTTCCGTTGGCGGCGTAAGGGCGCGCAATCGTCATTCCGGGACGCGAGTAAAACGAGCGAGCCCGGAATCCATAACCACGATCGTGAGTATGGATTCCGGGCCTGCGCCAAGCGGCGCATCCCGGAATGACGGCGGAGGGGTTTACCCCCCGTCCAGCGCCGCCAGCCGCTCGGCTTGCGCGATATCATCCATCGTGTTCGCGTTGAAGAACGGATCGAGCGGTTCGACCGGCCATGTCACGGTCGCGAGAGGATAACGCGCAGTCCATCGGTCGATCTTGCGGATGTCTTCCACGACCAGCGCGTGGCGAAGCTCCTCGCGTAACGCAACGCTCCATAGTCCGATCACCGGATGCGACTGTCCGCCGGAGGCTGCGACCGCGAGTTGCGCGTTCTGCTCCGCGCGGGCGCGGTGCAGGCGCACAACCAGATCGCGCGGCAGAAACGGGCAATCCGCCGCAGCACTCAGCACGAAGGATACCTCTGGCCGGTTGGCCGCGGCCCAATCGAGGCTGGCGAGAATGCCCGCAAGCGGACCCGGAAAATCCGCCACGGAATCGGGAATGACGGGCAAGCCGAAATTGGCAAACCGCGTTGGATCGCCGTTGGCGTTGAGGATAAGCCCGTCGCATTGCGGCTTGAGCCGCGCGATTACGCGCTCGAGGATCGTGCGTCCGCCGATCTGGCGCATCGGCTTGTCGCCGCCGCCCATCCGTCGCGCCAAACCTCCGGCCAACAACACGCCAGGGGTCGCCGGCGCGTCGCTTGACGTCGCCCGCGCGTCGCTTGACGTCGCCGGAATTTCATTCGTCACGCTCAGTGCCCTTGCGCTTGTGCCGCGCCGATTCCTCTTCGACGAACGCGAGATTCTGGTCGTAGACGATGCGCTCTTGGCCCGACAGCGCGATAAAGCGCTTGCCGCGGGCGCGGCCGATCAAGGTCAATCCGACCTGCCGCGCCAGATCGACGCCCCAGGCGGTGAAGCCTGAGCGCGACACCAGGATCGGAATTCCCATCCGCACCGTCTTGATGACCATTTCGGACGTCAGGCGTCCCGTGGTGTAGAGGATCTTGTCGGCGGGATCGACGCCGTGGCGATAGATCCAGCCTGCGATCTTGTCGACCGCGTTGTGGCGGCCGACATCTTCGGTATAGCAGACCGGCTCGCCTTCCTTGCACAGCACGCAGCCATGGATGGCGCCGGCTTCGAGATAGAGCGATGGCATGGTGTTGATCGCGTGCGTCATCTGGTAGAGCCAGGAGGTGCGCAGTTCGGCCTTGGGCAGCGCGGCACTTTCCACGGCTTCCAGCAGATCGCCGAACGCAGTGCCCTGCGCGCAGCCCGAGGTCTGCGTGCGCTTCTTCAATTTCTGTTCGAAATTGGTGTGATGCTCGGTGCGCACCACCACCACCTGCAGATCGTCGTCATATCCGACCTCGGTGACGACGTCGTCGTATTTCAGCATGTTCTGGTTGAGCAGGTAGCCGAGCGCGAGATATTCCGGGTAATCGCCGATCGTCATCATGGTGACGATCTCCTGCGCGTTCAGGTAAAGCGTCAGCGGCCGCTCCACCGGCACGTTGATCTCGACGGCTGCCCCGGCCTGATCGGTCCCGGCGACACGTTCGGTCAGCCGCGGATCCTGCGGATTTGGCAGGATCAGAGGGACGGGGGCTTTGTCGATCTTAGTCATATGCGCGAGGTTAGCATGACATTTCCTTAAGCCCGATATAAAGCACCCCTAGACAAAACAAAGCCCGGTTCCTTGCCGGCTCGGAGAAATAGATGAGAGTGATCGGCCTGGCAGGATGGAGCGGTGCCGGCAAAACCACGCTGCTGGCGCGCGTCATCCCGCATCTTCTGAAAGAGGGGCTTCGTGTCTCCGTCATCAAGCATGCCCACCACAGCTTCGATGTCGACGTGCCGGGCAAGGATTCCTGGGTGCATCGGCAATCGGGGGCCGCGGAAGTGCTGGTGTCCTCGGGCAAGCGATGGGCGTTGATGCACGAACTGCGCGGCGCCGCCGAGCCGCGGCTACCCGAACTGCTGAGGAAGATGTCGCGGGTCGACCTCGTGGTCGTCGAAGGCTTCAAGTCCGAGCCGCATCGCAAGATCGAGGTGTATCGGAAAGCCAACGGCAAGGCCCCGCTGTTCCCTGACGATCCCGCGATTGCCGGCATTGCCACTGATGCGACCGTTGAAACCACGCTTCCGGTTGCCCATCTCGATGATATCCCGGCGGTCGCCGCGATGATGCAGAGGCTCGCGATTTCCGTGGAAGATGTGCTGGCGGCAAGCGTCAGCGAGGCCTAAAGAAGCGGCACCATGGCGCAGTTGTCCGACGATTGCTTTGCCTTCGGCGGACCGATGATGTCGGTCGACGAAGCAGTTGCGATCATCGCCACCCGCGTAAGCGCGGTGCATGAGATCGAGGCCGTGCCGCTCGAGAAAGCCGATGGACGCATTCTCGCCACTGATATTTCCGCGTCCCTGGCCCTGCCGCCCTTCACCAATTCCGCCGTCGACGGTTATGCGGTTCGCAGCAACGATCTTCCGCTTCGCAAGGAAGCGGCGTTGCGCGTGTCGGGACGCATTCAGGCAGGCGCCGCGGCCCACGAACCGGTCAAGCCCGGCCATGCCGTGCGAATCTTTACCGGTGCGCCGATGCCGGAAGGCGCCGGCACCGTGTTCATGCAGGAGGATGTCCGCGTCGATGACGCCGGCAAAGTCGTTCTGCCGGCAGGCTTGAAGCCCGGTGCCAATGTGCGTCCCGCGGGCGAGGACATTCCGCAAGGTGCTGCCGCGCTTTCGAAAGGCCTGCGGTTGCGGCCGCAAGACGTCGCGCTCCTGGCTGCCTTCGGCTTGACGCGAGTGGATGTGCGCCGGCGTATCAGGGTCGCGGTGTTCTCGACCGGTAACGAACTGGTGTCGCCGGGAAGCGTACGCAAATCGGCACAATTATTCGATTCCAACCGCTTCATGCTGATGGCGATGCTGGCGCGGCTTAGTTGTGAGGTCAGCGATCTCGGTATTTTGCGCGACGATCGCGCGGCACTGGCGCAGGGTCTGAAGAAGGTCGCAGGTCACCATGACTTGATTCTCACCAGCGGCGGCGTTTCGACCGGCGAGGAAGACCACGTCAAGGCCGCGGTCGAAGATGCCGGCAAACTCGTGCTGTGGCGGATGGCCATCAAACCCGGCCGTCCCGTCGCCATGGGGGTCATCGGCGGCACGCCGCTTATAGGGCTGCCGGGAAATCCGGTGGCGAGTTTTGTCACCTTCGTCCATGTGGTGCGCCCGACGGTACTGGCGCTATCGGGCGCCAAGCCGGAACCTTTGATTCCGCTGCCGGTCCGCGCCGCCTTTACCTACAAGAAGAAGATCGCTCGCCGTGAATATGTGCGGGTCAATCTGCGCAAGACG
Source organism: Bradyrhizobium sp. (assembly GCA_035644295.1). Classification (GTDB taxonomy): domain Bacteria; phylum Pseudomonadota; class Alphaproteobacteria; order Rhizobiales; family Xanthobacteraceae; genus Bradyrhizobium. The sequence continues at coordinate 70,324 of DASQOU010000258.1, read as the reverse complement.
GATGACGGCGGCCTCGAGGTGACAAAATTCCCGCGCGAGGGTGCGGGCCTGTTGTCGTCGCTGGTGGACACCGACGGACTAGTCGAGCTTGGCGAGGAGATCACGCAGGTCGCCCCGGGCCAGACGGTGGGATTTCTCAGTTATGCGAGCCTGATGTGAGGCCAACTCGCTGTCTCCCACATCCGTTGACGATGCGAGGCGGCTTCGCCAAGGTTGGGACATGACCACGACGAAACTGGATCTCACCGGCCTGAAATGCCCGTTGCCGGCCTTGAAGACGCGCAAGGCGCTGAAGGCGCTGTCGCCGGGCGACCTTCTGGAGGTTCATTGCACCGATCCGTTGGCGGTGATCGATATCCCAAACCTGATCCAGGAAACCGGCGATAAGGTCGAGATCAAAGAGCGTGCGGAACATCGGATCGTGTTCCTGATCGAAAAGACCGCCGGCTTTTCGGCGGCCGCGCGTTAACGATTTCGGTTCCGCACCCGCTACCTTTTGCCTATCGACATCAGCTTGGCCTTCTGCCCCAATTCATCCTCTCCGCAGGGCTGCGGAGGCAGAGTTGCGCCTACCGGAGACGGGCGGCGCACTTTGCAATATCGACGGCGGTGCCCATCGCGGGCATACCGCGTCGCAAGCGGGGTTGACATTTGCGAGCGCGCTTTTTTGATCCGGGCTCACCCGGGAATTGTGCGGGGCAGCAATGCGGGGCGTTGGCGCGCCTCCGAGAAGTTGGGCTATAGGACAACAGGAATCGTGGACGGCAGACATGCCCGGCATGGGCGGCTGCAGGGGAGGAATTAATGACGACAGTTAGCAGCGCAGGGACGATATCCGTCGCCGGAATAGGAATTCTCGATCGCGAACGGACCATCGCGACCGCCGGCTTCAATCGGTGGCTGGTGCCACCCGCCGCGCTTTGCATTCATCTGTGCATCGGCATGGCCTATGGCTTTTCCGTGTTCTGGCTGCCGCTGTCGCGCGCGATCGGCGTGACAGCATCAAAGGCCTGCCCGGACATGTCGCTGTGGCAGGAACTCTTCACCACCACCTGCGACTGGAAGGTCGCCAGCCTCGGCTGGATGTACACTTTGTTCTTCGTGCTGCTCGGCGTTTCGGCCGCGATCTGGGGCGGCTGGCTCGAGCGTGTCGGTCCGCGCAAGGCCGGCTTTGTCGCGGCGCTGTGCTGGTCCGGAGGGCTGATGATCGGCGCCTTCGGCGTTTACGTGCATCAGCTCTGGATCATGTGGCTGGGAGCCGGCATCATCGGCGGTGTTGGTCTCGGTCTCGGTTATATTTCCCCGGTTTCGACGCTGATCAAATGGTTCCCTGACCACCGCGGCATGGCGACCGGATTTGCCATCGCCGGTTTCGGCGGCGGCGCCATGATCGGCGCGCCGCTGGCGAATTTGCTGATCAACTACTTCAAGACGCCGACCTCGGTTGGTGTCTGGGAGACCTTCGCCACTATGGGCATGATCTATTTCGTGTTCATGATGATCGGCGCCTTCGCCTATCGCGTGTCGCCGGCCGGCTGGCAGCCAGAAGGCTGGACGCCGCCCGCGAAAGCCAATGCGATGATCTCGACCAACAACGTTCATCTCGACAATGCGCACAAGACGCCGCAGTTCTGGCTGATCTGGTGGGTGCTGTGTTTGAACGTGTCGGCCGGTATCGGCGTGATCGGTATGGCCTCGCCGATGTTGCAGGAAATCTTTGCCGGCAAGCTCATCGGGTTGCCGGACGTCGGTTTTAATGCGCTGAGCGCCGAGCAGAAGGTCGCTATCGCCGGGATCGCGGCGGGTTTTGCCGGCCTGCTGTCACTGTTCAACATTGGCGGGCGGGTGTTCTGGGCGTCGCTGTCGGATTACATCGGCCGCAAGAATACTTATTTCTGCTTCTTCCTGCTCGGAATCGTGCTTTACGCGCTGGCGCCGACCTTCGCAGCGATGGGCTCCAAGCTGCTGTTCGTTGCAGCCTTCGGCATCATCCTGTCGATGTACGGCGGCGGCTTCGCCACCGTGCCGGCCTATCTCGCCGACATGTTCGGAACCCAGTTCGTCGGCGCCATTCACGGCCGTCTGCTGACGGCGTGGTCGACGGCCGGCATCATCGGTCCGGTCGTCGTCAACTATATCCGCGAATTCCAGCTCGCGGCCGGCGTGCCACGCGATCAGCTCTACAACACCACCATGTATATCCTGTGCGCGATGCTGATCGCGGGTTTGATCTCCAACTACCTGATCAAGCCGGTCGACCACAAATGGCACATGAGCGCGGACGAGGTGGCGAGGCTGCAGGCCGCGAGCGCCAAGAGCGCGGCTTCGGTGCAGTCCGGATCGTTTGGCATCGGCAGGGGCGGTTTCGACATCAGGGCTGCGGCGTTCTGGGCCTTTGTCGGTATCCCGCTCGCCTGGGGTGTGTGGAAGACATTGGAAAGCGCCGCCAAAATATTCTGACCGGGCTCTGCTTCGCTGCGGGACGCCTAACAGCGTCCCGCAGCAGCTGTTATCAAGGGGGTTCCTATGCCGCGCGCCACCGCCTGCCTCCTTGCCGCGCTTTTTGTTGTAGGCAGCCTCCATACCGCCTCGGCCCAGACGACGACCCCGGCGCCAGCCGTCAGTTTGGCTCCGGCTGTCGCCAAGCCTTCGCGAATGAAGCTGACGGCCGAAAAATTACGGGACATGAAGGCCAAGTGGAGTGCCAACAAGGGTAAGCTCAAGGCTTGCCGCAAAGAGGTGAGGGCCAAGGGACTGGCCGGCGACGACCGCTGGTTCTATATCGGGGAGTGCATGGAGAAGAGCTGAGGCCTATAGATGGCCAGTACCGACCGAAAAGGGGCATGGCAGCGGGGGCTGCGTGCCCCTTAAATCCTTATCATGCCTGCGTAATCGCACTTGGCATCTGGCATGCCAGGCATTAGGATTGTTTGAGATAACCACTGAAAGCTTCGGCAGGGACGAGACGTTTCGATGAGTCATGATGCGCAAAAGGTCCGCTCGTTCGAACATCCGGGCGAGGGACGCCGGCGGGCCAAATCAACGCCCAAGGGACGCCAGGTTGACCCGACGGCTGCGCACGAGATCGAACTTTTGCTCGGCAACCGGCCGCGGCGGCGCGATCTTCTCATCGAGCATCTGCATCTCATCCAGGACAAATATCACCAGATTTCCGCCGCCCATCTCGCGGCTCTTGCCGACGAGATGAAGCTTTCGTTTGCGGAAGTGTTCGAGACCGCGACGTTCTATGCCCATTTCGATGTGGTGAAGGAGGGCGAACCGGATATCGCGCCCTTGACCATTCGCGTCTGCGACTCGCTCACCTGCGCGATGCTGGGCGCGGAGAAGTTGCTGCATGAATTGCAGAACACTTCAGGTCCCGGCATTCGCGTGGTGCGCGCGCCCTGCGTCGGCCGCTGCGACACGGCGCCGGCCGCCGAGGTCGGTCATCACTTTGTCGAACACGCCAGCGTAACAAGCGTGCTTGCGGCGGCAAAAGGCGGCGATACCCACGCGCATCTGCCTGACTATGTCGGATACGACGCCTATGTCGCCGGTGGCGGCTATGCGCTGTTGGAGCGGTTGCGTTCGGGCAAATTGAAAAAGGAAGATCTGCTGAAGGCACTCGACGATGCCTCCTTGCGCGGCCTCGGCGGCGCCGGTTTTCCGACCGGCCGCAAGTGGCGCGCGGTGCTCGGCGAGCCCGGCCCTCGGCTGATGGCCATCAATGGCGACGAGGGCGAGCCCGGAACGTTCAAGGATCGCTATTATCTTGAGACCGATCCGCATCGGTTCCTCGAGGGCACGCTGATCGGTGCCCATGTCGTCGAGGCGCCCGACGTCTACATCTACATCCGCGACGAATATCCGGCCTCGCGCGAAATCCTGGAGCGCGAGATCGCCAAGCTGCCGCCGGGCGGCCCGCGGCTGCACATGCGGCGCGGCGCCGGCGCCTATATCTGTGGCGAAGAATCCTCGCTCCTGGAAAGCATCGAAGGCAAACGTGGATTGCCGCGGCACAAGCCGCCGTATCCCTTCCAGGTCGGGCTGTTCGGCCTGCCGACGCTGATCAACAACATCGAGACGCTGTGGTGGGTGCGCGACATCGTGGAGAAGGGCGCGGACTGGTGGAAGAGCCATGGCCGCAACGAGCGCTTTGGCTTGCGCAGCTATTCGGTTTCGGGACGGGTCAAAAGCCCCGGCATGAAGCTCGCGCCGGCCGGCATCACCGTGCGCGAACTGATCGACGAGTTCTGCGGCGGCATGGCGGAAGGCCATAAATTCCACGCCTACCTGCCGGGTGGCGCGTCAGGGGGTATCCTGCCTGCGTCGATGGACAATATCCCGCTCGATTTCGGCACGCTGGAAAAATACGGCTGCTTCATCGGCTCTGCCGCGATCATCATCCTTTCGGAGCAGGACAGCGTGAAGGGTGCGGCGCTGAACCTGATGCGCTTCTTCGAGGACGAAAGCTGCGGCCAATGCACGCCTTGCCGCGTCGGCACCCAGAAGGCGGCGCTGTTGATGGAAAAGCCGGTCTGGAATCGCGAATTGCTCGACGAATTGAGCCAGGCGATGCGCGACGCCTCGATTTGCGGTCTCGGCCAGGCGGCCTCGAATCCACTCACATCCGTGATTAAGTATTTCCCAGACGAGTTCAAGGACGCTGCGGAATGACCAAGATTCAATTCGAACTCGACGGCCAACAGGTCGAGGCCATCAACGGCGAGACCATCTGGCAGGTCGCCAAGCGCCAGGGCCGCGAAATTCCGCATTTGTGTTATTCGCCCGAGCCCGACTACCGGCCCGACGGCAATTGCCGCGCCTGCATGGTCGAGGTCGAGGGCGAGCGCGTGCTGGCGGCCTCCTGCAAGCGCACGCCAAGCGTCGGCATGAAGGTGAAATCGGCGAGCGCGCGTGCGGTCGCGGCGCAGAAAATGGTGATGGAGCTTCTGGTCGCCGACCAGCCGGCGCGCGCGACCTCGCACGATCCCGATTCGAAATTCTGGCACTGGGCGGAAAAGGTCGAGGTGACCGAAAGCCGCTTTCCGGCTGCCGAGCGCTGGCATGGCGACGCCAGCCATCCGGCGATGCGGGTCAATCTCGATTCCTGCATCCAGTGCGGCCTGTGCGTGCGGGCCTGTCGCGAGGTTCAGGTCAACGACGTCATCGGCATGGCCTATCGTAACCACGATTCCAAGATCGTGTTCGATTTCGACGACCCGATGGGCGAATCGACCTGCGTCGCGTGCGGCGAATGTGTACAGGCCTGCCCGACCGGCGCGCTGATGCCGGCCGTGATGCTCGACGAGAATCAGACCCGCGTCACCTACGCCGACAGGAAGGTGGATTCGCTGTGCCCGTTCTGCGGCGTCGGCTGCCAGGTCACCTATCAGGTCAAGGACGAGAAGGTGATCTACGCCGAGGGCCGAGACGGCCCGGCCAATCACAACCGGCTCTGCGTCAAGGGCCGCTTTGGCTTCGATTACATCCATCACCCGCATCGCCTGACAAAGCCGCTGGTGCGGTTGCCGAACGCGAAGAAGGACGCCAACGATCAGGTCGATCCGGCTAATCCTTTCACGCATTTCCGCGAGGCTTCGTGGGAGGAGGCGCTCGACATCGCCGCCAAAGGCCTCGTCAAAATCCGCGACACAAAGGGCGTCAAGGCGCTTGCTGGCTTCGGCTCAGCCAAGGGATCCAACGAAGAGGCCTATCTGTTCCAGAAGCTGGTGCGCACCGGCTTCGGCTCCAACAATGTCGATCACTGCACGCGGCTGTGCCATGCCTCCTCGGTCGCGGCTTTGTTCGAAGGCCTGGCCTCGGGCGCGGTGTCGGCGCCATTTTCGGCGGCGCTCGACGCCGAAGTCATCATCGTGATCGGCGCCAATCCGACCGTGAACCATCCCGTGGCGGCGACCTTCATCAAGAACGCCACGCAGCGCGGCGCCAAGCTGATCGTGATCGACCCGCGCAGGCAGGCGCTGTCACGCCATGCCTACAAGCACCTCGCGTTCAAGCCGGGCAGCGACGTCGCCCTGCTGAATGCGATGATCCACACCATCATCACCGAAGGCCTCACCGACGAGCAATATATCGCCGGTTACACCGAGGGTTTTGACGATCTGAAGGCCAAGATCAAAGAGTTTACGCCGGAGAAGATGGAACCGATCTGCGGCATTCCGGCGGAAACGATTCGCGAAGTGGCGCGGATGTATGCGCGCGCCAAGGCCTCGATCATCTTCTGGGGCATGGGCATCAGCCAGCATGTGCACGGCACCGACAATGCGCGCTGCCTGATCGCGCTTGCGCTGATCACCGGCCAGGTCGGCCGTCCCGGCACCGGGCTGCATCCGCTGCGGGGCCAGAACAACGTGCAGGGCGCCTCCGACGCAGGCCTGATCCCGATGTTCCTGCCGGATTATCAACCCGTCGGCCGCACCGATCTGCGCGAGCCGTTCGAGCATCTCTGGCACCAGAAACTCGATCCGGTGCGCGGTCTCACCGTGGTCGAGATCATCAACGCGATCCATGCCGGCGAGATCACCGGCATGTATATCGAGGGCGAGAACCCGGCGATGTCGGACCCCGACCTGCAGCATGCCCGCGAGGCGCTGGCCAAGCTTGAGCATCTGGTGGTGCAGGATCTGTTCGTCACCGAGACCGCCTTCCATGCCGACGTCATCCTGCCGGCCTCGGCCTTTGCCGAAAAGTCCGGCACCTTCACCAACACCGACCGCCGCGTGCAGCTCGCGCGCGAGGTCATCAGGCCGCCGGGCGATGCGCGGCAGGATCTCTGGATCATCCAGGAGATCGCAAAGCGCATGGGCTTGCCATGGAATTACAGTGGCCCGGCCGACGTTTTCACCGAGATGACGGAAGTGATGCCGTCTTTGAAGAACATCACCTGGGAACGGCTGGTGCGCGAAGGTGCAGTCACCTATCCGGTCGACGATCCGCACAAGCCGGGCAACGAGATCATCTTCACCACGGGTTTTCCGACCCAGAGCGGCCGCGGCAAGATTGTGCCGGCGCATGTGATTCCGCCGGACGAATTGCCCGACGCCGAATATCCGATGGTGCTCTCCACCGGCCGCGTGCTCGAACATTGGCACACCGGCTCGATGACGCGCCGCTCGAACGTGCTCGATCAGATCGAGCCGGAGGCGGTCGCGTTCATGTCGCCAAAGGACATGCGACGGATGAAGGTCTGGCCAGGCGATTTCGTTCGCCTGGAGACGCGGCGCGGCGCGGTCGAAATCAAGGTACGATCCGATCGCGATGTGCCTGAGAACATGGTGTTCATGCCGTTCTGCTACGCGGAAGCGGCGGCAAACCTGTTGACCAATCCGGCGCTCGATCCGTTCGGGAAGATTCCCGAATTCAAGTTCTGCGCGGTCAAGGCGGAACGCATCGAGATGCGTACTGCCGCGGAGTGAGTGGAAGATGAGCTTGGGCGACCGCAGGGGCCGCCTAAGTTTTTCGTCCGGCGGCGCGGTCAATTCATAGCGCGCGAAAATCCCTGAAGCGGCGTTCGGCCGCTTCCGCGATCTTTCCGGCCAAGTCGGCTGCTCGCAGCCAGGCCTGCGTCGCAAGGCGCTTGAGCGGCCTCAGGTACACGATCAGCGGATTGCCTTGATTTTCAAGGTCGAGTTCGAATCTCTCCGACGGAAAGATCGTCGCACATCCCGACGGCGCGCAATGCCGTCTCGCAAACGCCAGCGCCGAACTTTCGAGCAGGAAAATCCCCCCGGTCTTTCCCTTGGCGTCGCGCGCCAGCCAAAAGCCGTCCTTGTCACGGCCGATGAAGAACGCCGGGATCGACGCATTCAGCACGCCGGGATCGGGCAGCTGAAACGGCGGCGGTTCCGAAAAATTTGGGTATTCGAGCGGCATGGCGATGAAGGTGTCTGTCGATGGCGTGCATTGCGGAGAGGGGCCTTGCTCGGCCTGGGCCGCGGCGTGTCGCATCCAGGAGCTGACAAACGCGTCGAGCATTCCGCGAAGAGCGGATGGCATGTTCATGAACGTGATTGCGATCATAGCGCTCAACTCGCAAATCCCCGGCCCATCATGTGCCGATGACGCGTAGGAATGCGAGAGAGACCGCAGCGGCGTCTCATAAGGAGGATATAAAGGTGCGGAGGGCGAGACCCGGCTGTCCTCGACGAGCGCTGTTCGGCCTGTCAGGCGACACGCCGCGCGCCGGCGATGCGCTCGGCGGCGGCAAGCTTGCCGCCCATGTCGAGCTCGATTTCGCGCGACAGCTCGACGATGGTCTCGGGATGACGGCCATTTTCAAAGAGCGCGTATTTGAAAGCTTGCGCGCGGTTGACGAACAGGCCGCCATAGCGGCCGCTCTGCTCCTGGGCGACCCAGTTGCCGCGGCTGTTCCTGCCAATAAAGATGATAGTCGATGCAGATCTGCACGATGGAGGTTCGACGAGCTTCACGTTGGTATTCCTTCTGATGATGAGCAATGCCTGCTCCCGAAAGGCCGGACCTTCCGTCGCCTGTTGTCGTGCGAATTTCGGATGGGTGCCGTCGGCGGGAAGAGGTTTAACTCATGCTCCCAATATCTTCCGGAGCGGATATGAATTCGAGAGCGGCAACACGGCGATCTCATAGGAGCCGCATAAGACCGCGCGAGGCAGTCTCAAATCGGCACAGGGTGGTTGAAGCCGCTGATCAGGCAGCATAGCGCCGCATAGGCCATGGTTTCGTCCCAGTGGTTGAGAACCGTATCGAGCGGTTGTTCGCGCTCAAAGGTCGCGAGCACCGCGCTCAGGATGGTAGACATCCACAACAGCGCCGTAAGACTTCGGCCAAAGCCGATGCTGCCAAAGGCCGCAAAAATCATGAGAACGATTATTCGCAGACAGAAGCGGGCGATTACCTCGGTCGTTTTGAGTTGGGTCGATTTCAGTTCTCGCGTCAGGTCCGGAAGCCGCGCCAAGTTGGGAATCCCTTTACGTGAAATTGTCGCAGCAGACCGGCTCGTAGAGCGGATTCGCCTCGCGAGGCGCCGCGGGCACGCTTGTCCTGATCGACGGCGTGCTGGCACGCTGCGCATCGACGAACGTCATCAGGATCGCAAGCGGCAGATCCGCGTGGCGGGCTTCGATCGACTGATCGATCCATTCGGGAAGCTCGCGCTGGCGCGACAACGCGCAATGCCATTCGCCCTCGTCATAGACGATACGGCGAATCTGCCATTGCGGCAGCTCCAGTTCGATCAGCGCAAGCGCGGCATCGGTCCAGGCGCCCGATTGAATCAGGCGCTCGATCCGCGCCGCTTTCCCGGTGCGCCGAATGGGCGGAAGACGCCGGCAAGCCTCGCTGATGACTTCCGACACCAGCTCCGCGGTTACGGCGGGCGCGTCTCGGAGCCGGTCTTCGAGTTCGCGGGAATCGCGATGTTCAGAAAGCAGCGGCATGGCGTAGCTCACATCGGGCAAGGTCGCAGCTGCGACCGTGTCCCCCAATGTGATCAAAACGTCATTTGAAAACGAGGCGGGGCGGAGGCCTGAGATATATAGACTTCATAAAGGTCGCGAGATGGAGAGCCCAGAGGCGCAACGCGTTGGTCCGCCGTGCCGGCGCGATGCTCATTTCAGCGGCCACTTGACCGATGAAACCGAGCCGCGACCGGCGCTCTTCGAAGTTGAAGGGGAAAAGGCGTGGCTACCGTTTGTCTATAACTTTCGCTTTTGCTTGCCTAGGTCGAGGGCAAGAGAAGAATGTCTGAGCAAATCTGCAGGTTTCGTAGATTCGACTATTTAAATTCTATGAGGCAGAGCACGTAAGGTTGGTGTAAGCGCGTTGCTGTAACGCAACAAAAACCCCTGTGCGGTTCGCATCGCAGCGGTCGACACTGCTTAGACCGGTACGGTACTATGGTGAGCTAAAATCGCCGATTTGTTGTGGGCCGGTCGAGAATCAAGGGAATTGAGGCCGGCATGTCTCAACGAGGCAAACGAGGTTGTTTAGGTCTATGGGCGCAAACTCAATATGACAGCCGCGACGAATCGGATATCGCGACGGCTGGCTGTCGCGCTCGCGGTGGTCGCAGTGGTTGGCTTGGGCGTACTTGGCGCCATGCGGATGTTGATTCCGCACGCGAAATCCTACGAAACCGCTGGTCCCGCTAAAGCCGGGCTTCCGCGCTACGTGCCGACCGCCGCGGAATGGGCCAGTCTTACCATTGAGCCGGTTGCCGAGCACCAGTTTCGGGCCGAGCACGCCACCGAAGGCAAGATAGCGGTCAACGAAGATAGTTCGACGCCGATATTCTCGCCCTTCGCGGGCCGCGTGACCAAGCTTCTGGTAAAGCCAAGCGACAAGGTTGAGCGGGGCCAGCCGCTGTTCATCGTCGAGGCCACCGATACGGTGCAGGGACTGAACGACTTTGTCGCGGCCCTGGGTGCTTTGAACAGCGCACGCTCCAAGCTTAATCTGGCGCAAATTGTCGAGAAGCGGGCCAATGACCTCTACGCCGGCAAGGCCGTGCCGCTCAAGGATTGGCAGCAGTCCCAGAACGATTTGACGACGGCGCAGAATGACGTGCGCTCGGCCGAGACGGCGCTGGAAGCCGTCCACAACCGGCTGCGAATCCTCGGCCGCTCGGAAGAACAGATCTCGGCATTTCAGGAAACCCGGCAAATCAGCGCCGACACCCCGATCAATTCCCCGATCGCAGGGACGGTGGTCCAGCGCAAGGTCGGTCCGGGTCAGTACATCAGCACTGGCGCGAGCGATCCGGTATTCGTCATCGGCGATCTCTTGACGGTGTGGCTGACGGCCTTTGTGCGTGAGACCGAGGCGTCCGGCGTCGCCGTCGGGCAGGAAATCGCCTTCTCGCTGCTCGCAATGCCAGGTAGCCAGTTCAAGGCTCGCATCGACTACGTCGCTGCCGCGATCGATCCGGCGACCCGCCGGCTTTTGGTCCGTGCGACCATCGACAACAAGGACGGTCTGTTCAAACCCGAGATGTTCGCCAATGTGACGATCTTTTCCGGCGGAGAGCGCCCCTCGGTCGGAGTGCCCAAACAGGCGCTGATCTATGAAGGTGAGCGTGTGCGCCTGTGGGTTGCTCATGACGATAAATCGATCGAGCTTCGCAACATTCAACCCGGCTTGACGAACGGCGATCTCGTCGAGGTCCGAACCAACCTGAAGGCTGGAGAAAAAATCGTCACCAGAGGCAGTCTCTTCATCGATCGGGCGGCCTCCGGCAGCTAAATCCGTCTCAACGTATCTCTCAAACCAAGTCCGGACCGAATGGACCGTCTAGTTGCATTTGCTGTCAGTCGACGTTTCTTGATGGTAGCGCTGTTCGCAGCAATTATCATCGGTGGACTGATCGCGTTTCAGAACTTGAACATCGAGGCCTATCCCGATCCGACGCCTCCGATGGTCGATATCGTCACCCAGAGCCCCGGGCTGTCGGCCGAAGAAATCGAGCGCTACATCACGATTCCGCTGGAAACGCAGGTCGCCGGCATCAAGAATTCCAAAGTCATTCGTACGATCTCGCTCTACGGGCTGTCCGACGTCAAGCTGCAGTTCTCGTTCGAATACACCTACGATCAGGCGCAGCAGCAGGTGTTGAACCGGCTGTCCCAGCTTGCGCCATTGTTGAACAATGCCCAGCCGCAGATTTCCCCGCTTAGTCCGATCGGCGAAATCTATCGTTATCGCCTGGTCGGTCCGCCCAACTATTCGGTGCTCGATCTCAAGACATTGCAGGACTGGGTCCTGCAGCGCCGTTTCAAGGTCGTGCCCGGTGTGATCGACGTCACCAGTTGGGGCGGCCGGACCAAGACCTATGAGCTTCAGGTCGATTTCAACAAGCTGGTGGCGAATGGTCTGACCCTTCCGCAGCTCTTGCAGGCCGTCAACAATTCGAACATCAACGTCGGCGGCATCACCGTCAATATCGGCTCGCAGTCTGCGGTCGTGCGTGGCGTCGGTCTGATCCGCTCTATCGACAATCTCGCCAATACCATGATTTCGTCAAACGCCGGAACCGCGGTGCTCGTCAAGGACGTTGCGAACGTTGCCGTCGGTGAGCAACCGCGACTCGGAATCGCCGGCCAGGACCAGGACGACGATATCGTCCAGGGCATCGTGTTGATGCGCCGAGGTGAGCAGAGCGCGCCGACCATTACCAGGGTCGAGGAACTCGTTGCGACCATCAACAACTCCACCATTCTTCCGCCCGGAGTGCAGATCGAACGCATTTACGATCGTAAGGATCTGATCCAGACGACGACGAAAACCGTGCTGGAAAACATGGTGCTCGGCATCGTGCTGATCGTCGTCCTGCAGTGGCTGTTCCTGGGAGATCTGCGCAGCGCCATCATCGTGGGCGCGACGATTCCGTTCGCGCTGTTCTTCGCGGTCGGCATCCTGGTGCTGCGCGGAGAATCGGCCAATCTGCTATCCGTCGGTGCGATCGATTTCGGTCTGATCGTCGATGCCACGGTCATCATGGTGGAAGCAATCTTCAGGCGGCTGGCGCACACCAACCGTCTCTCCGAGAGCGAGCAGGCCGCGAGCTCCGCCAGGACCATCATGGCCATGAAGGAGCACGCCATTCTCACCGCGGCGGCCGACGTGTCCCGGTCGATCTTCTTCGCTGCCGCCATCATCATCGCTGCATTCCTGCCGCTGTTCACCCTGAGCGGCGTCGAAGGAAACATTTTTGGTCCGATGGCGCGTACCTACGCGTACGCGTTGGCGGGGGGCTTGCTGGCTACCTTTACCGTCACGCCCGCGCTAAGCGCCATCATCCTGCCGGCCCAAGTCGAGGAGGCCGAAACGGTCATCATGCGGTTCCTGCACCGCCTTTATATGCCGGTACTGGCGCGTTCGCTCGCCCACCGTCGAATCGTGCTCCTCGGAGGAGCGGCCCTAGTCATCATGACGGTCGTCGCCGTGCGTCTGCTCGGTCTGGAATTTCTGCCAAAGCTTGAGGAAGGCAATCTCTGGATCCGGGCGACGCTGCCGCCGACGATCTCGCTTCAGGAAGGCAATTCCTACGTCAACGCGATGCGCAAGGTGATTGCCGCCCGGCCGGAAGTTGTTTCGGTGGTTTCCCAGCACGGCCGGCCCGACGATGGTACCGACGCGGCAGGCTTCTTCAACGCGGAGTTTTTTGCACCCCTCAAGCCTGCGGAGGACTGGCCCGACGGGGAAGACAAGGATCAACTGACGGCCAAGCTGCTAGCGCAATTGCAGGAAAAGTTTCCCGGCGTCGAGTTCAACTTCTCGCAATACCTGCAGGACAATGTCTCCGAAGCGGTATCCGGCGTGAAGGGAGAGAACTCCATCAAGCTGTACGGCAACGACCTGCAGGCGCTTACCGACACCGCCAACAAGATTAAATCCGTCTTGGCTACGGTGCAGGGAATTACCGATCTTGCGGTTTTCACCTCGCTCGGCCAGCCTACGATTCAGATCGACATCGACCGCGCACGCGCCGCGCGTTACGGGCTTTCGCCCGGCGATATCAACACCACCATCCGCACCGCGATTGGAGGCGACAGCGCCGGTGACCTCTACGAGCCCGGCAGCGACCGCCATTTCCCGATTATTGTCCGTCTGGCGCCGCAATACCGCAGGAGCGCAGAAGCGATCCAGAATTTGCGGATCGGCGCGCAGGGGCCGAACGGTATCACGCAAGTTCCGCTCAGCGAGGTGGCGACGATAAAACTGGTATCGGGCGCTGCCTACATCTACCGCGAGCAGCAGGAGCGCTATCTGCCGATCAAATTCTCGGTGCGCGAACGCGACCTGGGCGGCGCCATCCGGGAAGCGCAGCAAAAGATCGCCGCACAGGTGCAATTACCTCCGGGCTCGCGCGTCGAGTGGGTCGGAGAGTTCGGCAATCTGCAGGACGCCATCAAGCGGCTGTCGATCGTGGTGCCGATCAGCCTGGCGCTGATTGCGATGTTGATCTGGTTCAATTTTGGATCCGTCGTCGACACGATTCTGACCATGAGCGTGATTCCGATGGCGGTATTCGGCGGAATTCTCGGCCTGCTGCTGACCGGTATCCCGTTCAGCGTCTCCGCTGCGATCGGATTCATCGCCCTGTTTGGCATATCGGTGATGGACGGAATCATCATCCTCTCGCAGTACAACCAGCTCATCGACGAAGGCATGGAGCGCGGCAGGGCGATCCTGCGCACCGGAGAGCTTCAGCTGCGGCCGGTATTGATGACATGCGTGGTCGCCGGCGTCGGATTGCTGCCGGCGGCGCTGTCGTCCGGCATCGGATCACAGGTGCAAAAGCCGCTGGCGATCGTGGTCGTGGCAGGCATGATGCTTGCACCTGTTGTCATCCTCATCACGTTGCCGGCGCTCATTTCGATGTTCTCGCGGCGGACCCGGTCGGGTCTGGCTGCGGAAGGCCAGCTGGCGCCTGCGGAATGACGGGCCATCGTAAGGTCGAGGTAAGTTGTGAGTGACGTCGCTGTCAGATGCGCTCCAAATTCCCGAACAAGGGGAATTCACTTCGCTTGGCCGATGCTCTGTGTCGTTGCGATCGCCAACCTGGCGGCGATCGGCTCTTCAACGGCGGAGACCTTGCCGGAAGCACTCGTGAAGGCGTATCAGACAAATCCGCAACTCAATGCGGAGCGGGCCCGTCAGCGCGGAACGGACGAAAATGTACCGCAGGCGCTCGCGGGCTATCGCCCGCAGATCGTGGCGAGTCTGAGCGCGGGGCTACAGGCGGTTCGCAACCTGTTGCCGGACAATACCGTGCAAAGTGCGACCTTGCGCCCTTGGACCATCGGCGTGACGGTCAGCCAGATCCTGTACAACGGCAACAAGACCGCAAACAGCGTTCGTGTCGCGGAGTTTCAGGTCAAGTCCGGGCGGGAAGCTCTCCGCAATGTCGGCCAGGGTGTCCTTCTGGATGCCGTGACCGTCTATATGAATGTCATCGCCAATCAGGCCCTGGTGGAGGCGCAGCGCGCCAATGTTGCGGTGTTGCGTGAAATTCAGGCCACCACCAAGCGGCGTCTGGACGCCGGCGATGTCACACCTACCGACACGGCACAGGCCGAGTCGCGGGTGAGTCGCGGATTGGCCGATCTCAACGCCGCGGAAGTGGCGTTGGCCATCAGCAAGGCGACCTATGCGCAGGTTATTGGCGAACCTCCGTCTCAATTGGTCGCGGCAACAACCGTCGATGGCTTTTCACCGAAAGCGCTTGCCGCGGCGACGGAAGCAGCCACCCACCAACACCCGGCAATTCTTGGGGCCGCTTTCGACGTTGACGTCGCTCAAACCACCATCAAGGTCGCGGAAAGCAGCCTGCTGCCGACCGTTTCGGTCCAGGCGAGCGCCAGCCGGGCCGTTCAGACGGATCAGACGCTCAGCACTACCAACACCGATCAGGCCTCGGTACTGGGCCAGCTCAACGTACCGATTTATGACGGCGGCACCGCGGCGTCGCAAACCCGCCAGGCGAAGGAGCTGTCATCGCAGAGCCGCCTGGTGCTCGAACAGGTCAGAAACCAGACGCGAACGGCGGTTGCTAGCGCGTGGGTGAGCAACGAGGGAACCAAGATATCGCTCACGGCCGCAGAGTCCGAGGTGCGTGCGGCCAGCATCGCGCTTCAAGGCGTACGGCGCGAGGCCGCGGGAGGACAGCGCACCACGATCGATGTTCTCAATGCCCAGCAAGATCTGACGAATGCGCGCACCCGGTTGATTGCAAGCCAGCGTGACCGCGTGATCGCGTCCTACACGTTGCTGAGCGCCGTCGGGCGTCTCGACGTTCAAGTCCTAAAGCTGGACACACCGGACTATTTGCCGGAAGTTCATTATCATCAGGTGCGGGATGCCTGGCACGGGGTTCGCACGCCATCTGGCCAGTAGGCCGTAATGGGCGATTTGCACGTCTGATCCGACTAAGGCTGGACAAGGGCCAAATTAGGAATGATCTTGATCAATGTCGTATGACATATTTGAGTGTCAGCTGTTTGGAAAGGCCGCCGCCGATAGCGTTATCCTCGCCTGATCTGGGAAAACCATGTCCGAACATATTATTGTAACTGACGAAGGTTCCGCGCGCACGATTATCATGCGGCGTCCGGAAAAGAAGAATACGCTAACGCAAGAAATGTATCTTGCGATGAGCGACGCGATCAACACAGCGCAATCAGATGCCACAATCCGCTGTTTGATCTTGACTGGGAGTTCGGGGGTATTCACGGCCGGCAACGATATTTCGGACTTTCAGCAAGCCGCGACGGCCAAGGACGACGCTGCGCGGCCGAGAAACGCCGTTATCTTCCTGCAGTCGCTCGTGAACAACAAGAAGCCGATTGTTGCCGCGGTCGACGGCATCGCCATCGGCATCGGCACCACTATGGTGTTTCACTGCGATTACGTCATCGCTGGCACGACAACGACGTTTCAATCTCCCTTTATTCAGTACGGCCTCGTGCCAGAGGGCGCCTCCAGCCTTTTGCTGCCACGAATGGTGGGCCACCAGCGCGCATTCTCCATGCTGGTGATGGGCCGGCCCATGAGCGCTCAAGACGCTCGTGCGGCGGGATTCGTTAATTCGGTCGTTCCGCCGGGCCAAGCCATCGTCGAGGCTCGAAAGGTGGTGCGTGAGATTTGCGCACTGCCGGCGGATGCGGTCGCTATCTCTCGCAGGCTATTGAAGCTTCCGACCGAAGATCTCGTCCGGAGAATGGATCAAGAGGATCATTTTTTCGGAGAGCGAATGCGGTCACCGGAAGCAATCGCCGCGTTCCAGAATTTCTTTTTGCGAAAGAAAAAGTAGCCTATAGCGCGCCAAGGCCGGACAATAATCGATCCGTCCCAGAATTTCTTTGTAAAAGAAAACGCAGTGTCGGCTTCCCCAGCCACGCGGTTTGCGTTCGTGTTCATTTTTCAAGATGAAAACGTTCAAGCGCCGCCACGCTTGAGAGGAAAAAGGTCGCGGCAGCTGTTTGACTGTTATCTTCGCTTTTGCTTGCCTAGGTCGAGGGCAGCAGAAGCATAAACGAGCAACAGGCGGATCATGTCTCGTTTCGACTATTTTTAGGGGCGCCGGCGCGCCGATCAGTTGCGCGGGCGGACCGAGAAACGCGAAGATTCATGGCAAAGCATCTGCACGTTTTGTAGGCATTCAGGCGGCCGAGCGCATAGTCCGCGTTCATTATCGTGCGATAGGATCGGGAATATCCCTTAAAAATCAATGCAAAACGACGTGGCACGCTCCCTGCATATTTGACTTCGAGTTTGGATGCTAGGGTTCCGGCTTTGCGGTGCAAAGTGCTGGTCCGAGAGCAGACGCTTGCGGGCGAGAAATTCCCGTAAGTGCACGGCGGGATAAAAGCCCGGGAGACCTCGTGAGCCAAGGGATTGGCAAAGCGATGGTCCGTCGCCAGTCCCTTTTTGTAGTTTTACAAGAGGGATCTGCAATGAGCAGCCTTAAATCAATCATCCTTCGTTCCATCTCCTGGCTGCCGGAATGGCGTCAGGCATTTGGCGGAGCGTCAGTGGCGATTCTGCTCACGGGGGGCGGCGCCGCGGCGGCGGATCTCGCATATAAAGCCCGGCCAACGCTACAGTCCGCAGCATATGACTGGACAGGTTTCTACTTCGGCGGTCACACAGGTTATGCATGGGGGAATTCAAATTGGACCGCCAGTTCGGGCGGGGCCGTCACCGACAGGGGCTTCGTCAGCCTGGCGCAGGGCTATGACGGGAACAACCAGGGGGGAAGCTGGTTCAACGGCGTGCAATTCGGCTATAACCGCATGCTCGCAAACCGCGTTGTGCTTGGCGTGGAGGCGGATGTCAGTGTTTCATCCTTTCTAAATTACTTCGGCAACAGAATCGGTAACACCGTTCCCGTGTTGGGGGGCACTGCGAGCTATAGTGACAACATATTCGCTTCCGGCACGGTGCGGGGCCGCATCGGCTATGCGCCCGGGAACTGGCTCTTTTATGCGACCGGCGGCTTTGCCTGGACTTCGGAGAATTACTTGCTGGCGCCCAGCACAGATTCCTCTTTCCAGCAACGAACGGGCTGGGCGGCGGGGGCCGGTGTTGAAGGACCGCTGCTGCCCCATTGGACTGTAAAGGCCGAGTACTTGTACACCAGCTACGGCGATAATAGACCCGTAAACTTCCTAACCTCGGCCCAGCAGTTCACCTCCAACCTGTCCGAGCAGGAGGTTCGCGTAGGCCTGAATTATCATTTTGGCGAGAAGGACCCGCCGCCCACTAACGGTTTTGCTTCCGATCCGGATAGGTTCAACATTCACGCCCAGGCCACGTACACATGGCAGGGCTATCCCGCGTTCCGGAATCCTCCGGGATCTCTCGTCATTGCCTCCCCGCCATTTTTGGGCTTCCCTGGTGGCGGGCAAGCCCGCGGGATCGGCGAGGCTACGCTTTATGCGGGCATGCGGCTATGGAAGGGCGCTGAACTCTGGATTAATCCGGAGATTGATCAAGGCCTCGGGCTTGGTAACAGTATAGGTGTTAGCGCCTACGTAAACGGCGAGGCTTTTAAGATCGGCTCGGCCGCACCGTATGCCAAGATACAGCGCGCTTTCGTCCGGCAGACGATTGATCTTGGAGGCGAAAAGGAGAATGTGCCGGCCGATATCAATCAGTTCGCCGGAACCCAGACCTCGGATCGCCTTGTATTTACCTTTGGCAGGCTGGCCCCGATCGATATTTTTGACACGAATAAATATGCCGGCAACTCCAGAACCCAATTTTTGAACTGGGGGTTCCTCTATGCTCTGCCATTCGATTGGGGTGGGGACGCCTGGGGATCCGGCTGGGGTGCCGTCGGCGAATGGTACACAGGCCGCTACACGTTCCGCTTGGGATGGTTCGACACGGAAAAGTCGGCAATCGCCAACAACCTCCCCACGTCTACAAGTTTTGGTGTTGATCCGACGTTCAAACAATTTGATATCATAGCTGAATTTGAGGAGCGGCATGAGCTGTGGGGACAGCCAGGTAAATTTAAGCTCAACGTCAATTTGATCAGCGCTAACTTGGGCACATACGGGAATGCCATTGCCGATGCGCAGGTTAATTCGCCGTGCTCGATAGCGTTGGCAGGTGGCGCATCTGGTTTTCCTGCGCTGGCCTGTGTGCGCAAGTACACCCAAAAGGTCGACGCACACATCAATATCGAGCAGGCTATTACACCAGATATCGGGGTCTTCTCTCGAATTGGCTGGGCGCCAGGTTATATCGAGGATCTTGCGGTTACCGACAGTAACTTGTTCATCTCAGGCGGCGTTTCCGTGACGGGTAGAATGTGGGGAAGGCCCGCCGATACGATTGGGGTCGGTTATATATACAACCAGATTTCCAACGCTGAGAAGAACTATCTAAATCTCGGAGGCCTCGGTTCATTTGTCGGAGACGGACTATTGCCTAACCCCAGGGCCGAGCAGGTCTTGGAGGCCTATTACAGTTGGGCGCTGAACCCCTCGACAAGTGTCACCTTCGATTACCAGTACTTTGCAAACCCCGCCTTTAATGGCGATCGTGGGCCGATAAACATTTTTGCGACCCGCGTCCATTGGCAGTACTAGGGGCGCAGGGCAGAACGATGGATGTCGTGGCAGAGGGTGCGAACGACACAAGCCATGTGGCTTGTGTCGACAAGGTTGAGAGCCCGGACTTCAGCTTCTTGCCGAACAGCCTGACCGGGCAGTGCCGTAGCCTGATCGAGAGCTACCACGAGCTGCACGGCTATACCTGCTTGCCAGACATATTGTGGAAAGCCGGGCTCGGACCTTTCATCGAAGCCCATCGGGAGCTTCGGCACCTCCTCAGGGAAGCCTCGACCACCCGAAGCGCGAAGAAATCCAACGAGGGTTTTGTACGGATCGCAACGCTCCTGATGTCGCTTGAGATCCTGGCCTCAAGCTTCGGCGGCTGGAGCGCGATCTATCCGCAGGCTGCATCGAGGGCGCACGCGATTCTCATGCGAAACGCGCGCAGCCCGCATATGCCGTTGATGGAGTTCTATCTATGTCCGCTGAAATATCTCAGCATCGCCGCGATCGCGACGCTTACGCCAGGCGCGAACCATCCACCCGGCGAAGCAGGTCTGGACTGCCTGTCGAAGCCAGAACTCGCGCACGAGAAAATAGCGCCCTTTCGGCATCGCGCCGAACAGAACCACGCCACCATCGGCGCGGCGGACATGATCATCCACTGAGGCGTGGAGTTCATCTCTGAGGCGTGGCGATGTTCGCACGGCTGCTTTCGCCGCAAATATTGCGGTGAAAACTTCGGCCTCGCGGGCCACGCGCTTCGAAGTTGACGGAAAATTCTTAGCCGCTGTTTGTCTATAACTTTTGCTTCTGCATGCCTCGGTCGAGGGCAACAGAAGAATGTCTGAGCAACAGGCGGATCATGTCTCGTTTCGGCTATTATACGGGACTGCCCCAAAACAATTGTTACGGGAGAGAAGCACGTAAGGTTAGTGTAAGCGCGATGCTGTAACGCAACATAAGTTGGCCTAGTTAGCTGCTACTGTTGGGGACTTTAGAGTGAATGCTTTCGGAAGCCCGTCGACACGCTCTCGTGCGTTGTTCTTCGCCTTGATCGCGATCGGCGGAGCCGCGTTGTTCTGGGGGAGAGGTTTCGTCGGGCTTGCCGAAGGTCAATCGGGCCGGAAGGAACAGACCGCCTCTGTTGAATCAAACCGGTCCGGACCGGCCAGGATGGCCGACGAACAGACGGTTGAATTATCGGAAAAGCAGGCGGCCTCGCTGAAGATCGGTCCGGTGGCATCGCGTGAGTTCGCGCTTCTGAAGACGGCCGTCGGCGCCATCGACTTCAACGAGAACCTGCTCGTCCAGGTATTCTCGCAATATCAGGGCAAGATCCTCAAGGCATTCTACAACATCGGTGACGAGGTCCAGGCCGGACATCCGCTGTTTACGATCGACAGCCCCGATCTGCTTCAAGCCGAATCAGCACTTCTCGCAGCCGCCGGCGTGCTTGAACTGCAAAAGCGCACGCTGGCGCGGGCCCTCAATCTCTTGAAGGCCGGTGGCAGCGCGCAGAAGGACGTCGATCAGTCGACCTCGGACCAGCAGACCGCGGAGGGCAACTTCAAGGCTGCCAAGGATGCGGTGCGAATTTTCGGCAAGGCGGACGCGGAGGTCGAGCAGATCCTTGTCGATCGCAAGGTCGATTCGACGCTGGTCGTTCCGAGCCCGATCTCCGGGCGGATCGTTGCGCGCAACGCGGCGCCGGGATTCTTGACTCAGCCCGGCGTTGCGCCGGCGCCCTTTACGGTCGCCGATTTGTCGACCATGTGGATGCTGGCAAACGTCATCGAAACCGATGCGCCGGCCTACAAGCTCGGTCAGCAAGTCGAGGTCAGGGTACCGGCCTATCCCGACAAGGTCTTCAAAGGGCACGTGACGGCGCTCGGCGCCATGATTGATCCGAACACGCACCGGCAGCTGGTTCGCTCCGAGATCGACGATCCCGGGCATCTGCTTCGCTCAGGAATGTTCGCAAGCTTTGTGATCCGCGTCGGAGACCCCGTTCGCTCGCTCGCCCTGCCCGCCGCGGGCGTGGTCAGGGAAGGCGACGGGACGATGACAGTGTGGGTCACCAGGGACAATCGCCGCTTCACAAAGCGGACCGTGAAGGTTGGCCTGCAGCAGGATGGCTGGTCCCAGATCCTGGAGGGGCTCCTGCCCGAAGAGACCGTCGTCACGGACGGCGCGGTATTCCTGAGCAACAAGCTCTTGTTGGGCGAAGCCGGCTGAACGGGTCAAGACTCGTTTATCCAGATACACAGGTCGGGGTCACTTCACTTGATTAAGTCTTTGCTTGAGTTCGGTCTGACGCGCAGTGCGATCATCGTCCTGGGTCTCGTAGTATTCTGCGCGGCCGGTCTCGTTGCGTTTTCGAAGTTGAATATCGAAGCCTACCCAAACCCGGCTCCGGTTATTCTTGAGATCACCGCACAGGCGGCGGGTCTGTCAGCCGAAGAGATGGAGAAATATTATACGATCCCGATGGAGGTCGGCCTTTATCCCACCCCCGGCGTCGTCAATATTCGCTCGACTTCCTTCTATGGATTGTCGTTCGTCCGCGTCACCTTCAAATACGGGGTTGATTTTTACTTCGCGCTCGCGCAAGCGTCGGTCAGCCTGCAGCAAAACGTCAACTTGCCGGGCAATCAGGTCCCCCAGATTCAACAGTCCAGCCTGGTCGGTGAAATCTATCGCTACCAACTCGCCGGGCCTCCGAATTTCGGATTGACCAATCTGCGCACGGTGCAGGATTACGTGGTCGCGCGTCGTTTCCTCACGATTCCCGGAGTGGTGCAGATCAATGCCTGGGGCGGGACCACCAAGCAGTTCAATGTCGACGCCGACCTGCAAAAGCTCGAAGCCTATAATGTCACGATCCCGCAGCTGATCTCCGCGCTCGGCAACGCCAACATCAATGTCGGCGGCCGCGAGATCACGATCGGCCAGCAATCGGTCAATATCCGCGGCGTCGGACTGGTCGATAGCGGTGGCGCCGACGACGTCACCAAGGGTTACAAGGTTCAGGACATCGAGAACATCGTCCTGAGCCAGTCGAACGGTCTTCCGATCCAGGTCAAGCAGGTGGCCAATGTGTCCGTCGGCTATGTGCCGCGCCTGGGAATCGGGGGCAGGGATCACGACGACGACGTTGCCACTGCGATCGTGGTGATGGGGCGGACCCAGCACACCAACGACATCGTCCCGCGCGTGCAGGCCGAGGTCGAAAAGCTCAATTCCGATGGAAGTCTGCCTGCCGGGGTCAAGATCGTTCCCTACTACGACCGCAGCACGCTGGTGGGCGTCACCACGCACACGGTTCTGCACAACCTGATCTTCGGCTGTCTGCTGGTCTTCTTCATCCAATGGGTTTTTCTGGGCGATCTGCGCAGCGCCATCATCGTCAGCGCGAACATCCCGTTCGCCCTGTTCTTCGCCATCATCATCCTGGTCTTGCAGGGCGAGGACGCAAATCTGCTGTCGCTCGGCGCGGTCGACTTCGGCATTATCGTCGACTCCGCCGTGATCATGATGGAGAACATCTATCGGAACTTTCAGTCTACGCCGGCGCATCGGCAAACGCTGCTTCAGCATCTTTCCGAGGGGTATTGGGGGACCGATCCGACATCGGTGCACGGCCACACCACCTCGAGCCAGCGTTGGACCGAGCGGCTGCGTATCATCTTCGTCAGTGCGCTGCAGGTCGACAAGGCGGTGTTCTTTACAGCGGCGATCACGGTCACGGCGTTCGTGCCGCTGTTTACGATGCAGGGCGTCGAAGGCCAGATCTTCGGTCCGATGGCGCGAACCTATGGCTACGCACTGGCCGGTGCGCTGCTCGCCACCTTCACGGTCACCCCGGTCCTGGCGGCGCTTCTGCTTCCCAGGCACATCGAGGAAACCGAAACCATCATCGTGCGCGCCCTGCGCAAGGGTTATACGCCGGTGCTTCGCTGGGCGCTCGGCAATCTCAAGGTCGCCGTGATGATTGGAATTGCCTTTCTCGGGTTGAGCGCATTGGCGGCATCCCGGCTCGGCAGCGAATTCCTGCCGGCGCTGGAGGAGGGAAACTTCTGGATCAGGGCGGCGATGCCGTCGACGATGTCGCTCGATGCGGGAACCGCCGTCACGGGGAAAATGCGCGAGATCCTGTTGAGACACCCGGAGGTTCTTACGATCGTGTCGCAGCATGGACGCCCGGACAATGGCAGCGATGCCTCGCCATTCTCCAACGTCGAATTGTTTGCTCCGCTCAAGCCCTTCGGCGACTGGCCTCCGAATCTGACAAAGGAAAAGCTCACCGAAGAATTGCAGAAGGAGTTCGCAGACGAATTGCCGGGGATCGGCTTCAACTTCTCTCAATATATCCAGGACAATGTCGAGGAGGCGCTGTCGGGTGTGAAGGGCGCCAATTCGGTGAAAGTCATCGGGCAGAACCTTCAGACCCTGGAGACGCTTGCAACCCAGGTGATGGCTGAGATGGCGAAGATCCACGGTGTGGCCGATCTCGGAATATTCCACCTGCTGGGGCAACCGAATCTCAATATCAAGGTCGACCGCGACAAGGCCGCCCGATACGGCCTCAATACCGGCGACGTCAACACTGTCGTTCAAGCCGCGCTCGGCGGCACCAACGCAACGACCATCCTGGAGGGTGATAGGCAGTTTAGTCTGGCGGTGAGGCTCGATCCCAAATATCGCAGCAGCATCGACGCGATTCGCACCGTCAAGGTCGCCTATCAGACGCCGTCAGGCACCAACGGCTACGTTCCCCTCAGCGAGCTTGCGGACATCTCGCTCGATACGGGAGCTTCCTTCATCTATCGCGAGCGCAGCCAGCGCTATATCCCGATCAAGTTCAGCGTGCGCGGCCGCGATCTCGGCAGCACCGTTGCCGAAGCCCAGGCGCGGATTGCAAAGGCGGTCAACCTTCCAAACGGATATCGGATCATCTGGGCCGGCGAATTCGACAGTCTGCAGGCTGCCAAGCAGCGGTTGTTGATCGTTGTTCCGATCACGCTGCTTTTGATCCTCGTTCTCTTGTATGGGTTGTTCAATTCGCTGCGCGACAGCCTTCTGTCCGTTGCCGGTATTCCCTTTGCGATCGGCGGCGGCCTGATCGCACTCTATTTCACCGGGCTGGATTTCAGTGTGTCGGCAGCAATCGGATTCATCTCGCTGTTCGGCGTCGCCGTGATGGATGGCATCCTCAATATCACCTATTTCCGCGAACTCAGGGTTCAGGGCATGGAGATCGCCGAGGCCGTGTTCCATGGTGCCGAACAACGGATGCGGCCGATGTTGATGACCGCGCTGTCAGCGGGTGTCGGGCTGTTTCCGGCCGCTATCTCTCACGGCATTGGAAGTCAGGTGCAGCGTCCCCTGGCAACCGTCGTCGTGGGTGGCATGTTCATCGGGCCGTTGTTGCTGCTCATTGTGGCGCCGGCTCTTCGAAAGATATTTCTCTCGAGAGACAGCGCGGAAGTTGCGGACGACAGCGAAGCCGTCGTGGCCGTCGAGGGTAGTCCGGATGGTTAGCTGGAAGTCGCGTTGTGGGACGTTCTAACGGATTCGGGCATATGTTGCGTTCAGGGCGCATTGGTCCTTGGCCGGCGGTCGCTGCGCCGCGTCAGCGTCCGCTCGCCTCGAGCGGCCGTATCACCGCCGGCGCGACCGTCCTGACCGTCCTGACAACGGCAATTTCGGGCTGCGCGGTCGGGCCGAACTTTCAGCCCGCGGCTGTCCCTGACGTCAGCGGCTATGTCAAAGGGAAGCTTGAGTCGCCAAATCCAGGAAAGGGTCCGCCATATGTCGCAGGGCAACGGTTTCTCACCGGCGCGGACGTTTCGGCGCGCTGGTGGGCGGCGTTCAAGTCGCAGCCGCTCAACGACCTTGTGAAGCAATCGGTCGACCACAATCCAACTCTGCAGGCTGCCGAAGCTGCGATCAAGATTGCCCACTACAACGCGCTGGCCCAGCGCGGATTGTTCTTCCCGCAAGTCACGGGCAATTCAACCTCCTCGCAGCTGCTGGTCGCCAACCCCGGCCAGGTGCCGCCGATCCCGACCGAGGGATCGCAGTCGCAGTTCTCGCTCGTGACCCATCAGCTGACGGTGTCTTTCGTGCCGGATATCTGGGGCGGCAACTTCCGGGCCGTCGAGAGTCTGGATGCGGCAACCGAGCAGCAATTGTTCCAGCTCGAGGCCGCCTTTCTCACGCTGACCAGCAATGTCGTCACCGCCGCGATCCAGGAAGCCTCGCTGCGCGGCCAGATCGCCGCGACCGAGCGTATCATCGCGATCGAGAAGAACCTTCTTGCAATCCTCAAGCGTCAGCAAAGCTTCGGCCAGGCGGCCCAGGCCGATGTGTTCGCCCAGGACGCGGCGCTTGCACAGGCTGAAGAACTGCTTCCTCCCCTTGAAAAGCAACTCGCGCAGCAACGCGATCTGCTGACCACGCTCGCCGGGCAATATGCCGCGGATGAGATCAGGCAGAAGTTCGATCTCGCGCATCTCAAGCTGCCGACCAATCTGCCGATCAGTCTGCCGAGCAAGCTCGTCGATCACCGGCCCGACGTCAGGGCGGCGGAGGCCAACATGCACGCGGCGAGCGCCCTGGTGGGGGTTTCGATCGCGGCGCGTCTGCCAAATATCGTGCTTTCGGCCAATGGCGGATCGTCCGCCTTCAACCTAGCCCAGAGCTTTTTGCCCGGGACCGGTTTTTATACGCTCGCGGCGAGCGCGACCGCGTCCATCTTCGATGGCTTCACGCTCTATCACAAACAGAAGGCGGCTGAGGCAGCGCTCGAACAGGCCGAAGCGCAGTATCGGTCCACCGTCCTCACCGCGTTCCAGAACGTTGCCGACGCCTTGCGGGCGCTGCAGGCCGATGCGCGGGCGATGAGGGCGGCCCGGCGCGCGGAAGACACCGCAAAGGCCAGCCTTGATATCGTCCAGAAGCAGTTGAACGAGGGACAGGTCAACCAGCTCGCCGTCCTCAATGCGCAGCAGACCTACCTGACGGCGGCCGTGATCCGCGTGCAAACCGAGGCCAATCGCCTCGCCGATACCGCGGCCTTGTTCATGGCGCTCGGTGGCAACTGGCCAGCGAACTGCACCGTGCCCGACTGGCGCCAATGCGCCACGGGCGAGCCGCCCGAGGTGGTCGTTGCCGCAGAGGCAAAATAGAGCGCGGTCCCCAACCCTCTCCCCGCAAGCGGGGCGAGGGAGAAGTGACCCAGTCCGCTTCAATCCAATCTCATCACGCTCGAGCCCGCCGAAACCTCCTCGAACCGGGATTGGAGACGATAGCCGACGCCTGACTCGGTGATGAGAAGCCGTGGGTGATTTGGATCGGCCTCGATGATCTGCCGAAGGTCACGAACGAGAATGCGCAGATACTGAATGTTCTTTCTCACGCTGCCGCTCCATATTTCCTCGAGCAAGTGGTCGTGGGTGACCACGAGGCCAACATGGCTCGCAAGGACGTGCAGAAGGCGGTACTGCTTGCGGGTCAATTTGATCTGGTTGTTGTTGAGCAACACGGTTCGGTTGACGAGATCGATCGATAGCGGGCCGGCGACCACGACAGGGTTTTCGTTGGGACTCTTGAAATATCGCCGCAGCGCGGCCTGGCTACGCGCGATCAATTCGGCGATACCGAACGGCTTCACGACGTAGTCGTCCGCCCCAGCTTCGAAAAGCCGTACTTTTTCCTCCTCGTTTGCTTCAACCGACAGAACGATGATCGGGACATTGGACCACGAACGGATCAGTTCGAGCACTTCCGTTCCACGGCGGTCGGGCAGGGCCAAATCCAGAATGACGAGATCTGGTGCGCTGAACGTTGCCGCTCGCAGTCCTTCGGCAGCGTCCTCGGCCTCTTGCACGGTAAAGCCGCCATGCAGCTCAAAACCCGCTCGAATGAAACGTCTTATCTTGGGCTCGTCGTCGATCAGGAGCACGAGGTTGGTCGACTTACTCATCGGCCGAACCCGCCGACTGATCTTCCTCGATCTGGGCCTCCGGCAGGATAATGGAGGCCGTCGTTCCCTGTCCCTGGCTGCCGCTCACGATCTCGATCGATCCTTCATTTGCTTTGATGAAGGTGGATGCGATCCAGAAGCCGAGGCCGGACCCGGGGACGCTGGCCTGATGGCGTAGGCTTCGGAAAGACCTGCGGCCCAAATGCTGCTGTTCGTCCGGAGTTATTCCGACGCCCTGATCGGAGATCGACAGAATGAGGCGCCCCTGCGCGGCCCGCGTGTTGACCAAAATCGTTGAACCCGAGGGAGAATATTTGGCGGCATTCTCGAGAAGCTGCCCGCATGCCTCTTCAACGAGTGCGGAATCCACATTGATCATCGGCAAGTCGTCATCGAAGTCGATCCTGATGTTGTGAGCCGCCAATTGCCGCGACTTCCGCCGGATGGCGGCGTTCATGATGTCCCTTGGATCGGCGCACGCCAGATGCGGCCGAACGTCGCTTGCGCCTACGCGCGTTGCGTTAAGGAGATTTCCGATGAAGCCGTCGAGCCGCTCCACTTCGTCAGTGACAGCTTCGACCAACGAATAGGCCCGTTCTTCGTTGCGAATCGCAGGCATCGACTCCAGTACGCTTGCCGACCCGCGGATCGCTGCCAGGGGCGAGCGAAGCTCATGCGACAGATTGCCATGGAACGCATCGCGCAGAAGCTGATCCTTCAGGCGAAGTGCTGCTTCCTCCATCGCTCCTCCGATATCGAGGCGCTGCAGAGTCAGGGACGCTTCGGCCAGAATGGCCTCGACGCGGCGCGTGCTGGCGTCGATGACGGCGCGCGAGTCGCTGCCGATATTGACGGCGATGACCCCATGCGTCGTGTCATCCGAAGTAACCGAGCGGAGCAACCAGACGCTTTTGGTCGCTCCATCCCTGATGGTGTCGGCACGAAGCCCATTCTTCCTCGTCATCGAGGCGGCGTGCTCCTGGACCGTCAGCGGAACGGCGCCAGCGGGCTCAGGCTGGAAATTCTTGTCCGAGGTTGCGAAGAAAAAGGCGGTGGGGCGCCCAAGCGTTCCAGAGAGGTAGTTTTGAATGGCGGAGATCAAATCCGATACGGTAAAACAGGCGGCGAGCCGTCGCGAGAATTCGTAGAGGTATTGAAGTTCCTGTTCGCGCTGTCGTAGGCTTTCGGTTTCGGAACGCAACCGCGCTGCAAGCTCACCGCTGACCAGCGCGACCACCAGAAACAGCAACAGGTCGACAATGGCCTGCGGATCGTCGAGCCTGAAACTGTAAAATGGTGGATAAAAGAAAAAATCCGCCGCCGCGGCAGAGGTAATCGCCGCAGCGATGGCTGCCCAGGTACCCCACCGCGTCGCGGCGACAATCACCGGTATCAGATACACGATTGGGACGAGATTAGCTGGAGAGAAGCGCTCTATCAGGAGAAGTCCAGCCGTCGCCAAGCCGACGCCCAGCATGGACTTCGTCAGCGGCAAGGCATTTGCCAACAGAAAGCGATGCAAAGGAAATTCCTCGCCTGTCAGCGCGGCGTAGCCTGGTTTGTTTTCAGTGAAAGCCGTGCTCGCTTTTGCGAACCATTGGAAAATTGGGATCTGGAGCTCCACGGATTTTCTTTCGTTGCCAAAAGGCATCAGACAACCGTCACCACCACGCAACGATCCCGGAGAGCCGCGCACCCGACAGCTTGAAAAAAACACATAAAGTCAAATTCAGGGGAACAGCACGCGAAGGGCCGCCCCATGAAAAAGCGGGCTTCCGTTTTCGTATCTTGTCGCCGCCGATTGTGCGGCAGGCATATGGACGTGCTTCATATCCGCATAGGAAATCAATATGGCTTTGAAGCAGAACAAATATAGATAGCATACTATGCGGGCGGATCATGATGCGATCGTCTCCCAGACGTGCGGAGGGATGCTTGGCCGCCGGGTTAAAAGCGTCGGGCAAGGCGAGCACTTCAAGACCCCAGCTTCATGTCGCCGATGCCGGTGCGACCAGGGCCGGCTTTCCGTCCAGCGCGTGTTTGACCGCGTTGGCGTAGCCGATGGCCGTTTTCTCGCCGGCGAGTTCCGGGTTCGATGCGCGGTACAACTCGGCTGGGTCTGACCGGCGATTCGCGGGCGGTGTAAGCGTCGCTATCGCGGCGCTGCTCAGATATTTCGGCGGATATAGATAGAATTCCATCAACGGCATATGCGGGCTGCGTGCGTTTCGTTTGAGAATTGCGTGAGCCCTCGATGCAGCCTCCGGATAGATCGCGCTCCAGCCGGCGAAGCTGCTAGCCAGGATCTCAAGCGACATCAGGAACGTCGTGATCCGCACAAAGCCTTCGTTGGATTTTTTCGCGCTTCGGGTCGTCGAGGCTTTCCTGAGGAGGTGCCGAAGCTCCCGATGGGCTTCAATGAAAGGTCCGAGCCGGGCTTTCCACAACATGTCTGGCAGGCAGGTATAGCCGTGTAGTTCGTGGTAGCTCTCGATCAGGCTCCGGCACTGCGCGGTCAGGCTGTTCGGCAGGAAGCTGAAGTCCGGGCTCTCAATCTTGTCGGCACAAGCTGCATCGCTCGCGTCGTTCGCGCCCTCTGCCACGACATCCATTGTTCTGCCCCGCACCCCGCGAATAGGCTTCGCTCAATGCTACGCAGCATAATGAGTCCCGACATAAATGTTCGATGGACAATCACAGCCATTTTCATAGTAAAAAAATAGATCGAAGCAGCGCATGACTGCCTTTGGCGCGATACGCCATCTCTTGAATTGATCCTACTATGACGAAAAAGACACATCGCTGAAAAAACTATTGCGATGCATCGTGAGTATTGGCTCCGACGTCGCGTTTTTCGCCGCGAATTTGAGCAGCGCGTGAAGCAACTGGCAGGACTGTGTGCATTCGCGCTCCAAACGGCCGCTTACCCTATTTTATCCCAATTAATTGCCGCGGTTCCTCCAATCGATCTTTGCCGGACGCTGTGAAAAATACGTGGCGTTAACTAAAGCCGCGAGAGCGCTTGGGGCGCCTTTCGATCAACAGCTTGGGGCGATATCTATGAAAAGAGTTCTTTTGGCGGGCGTCGCGCTGGCAGCGATGGGCCTGTTCAACGGTGCAGATGCGGCAGATGCGACAGTGCCGGTCAAGGCGTTGGTCGGATGCAGGACCGTCGTTGATCCCTACAAGAATTATGCGTGCCTCGACGCCTGGCTCGGCACCACCTTCATGGAGCGCCTGTTCAACTACTACCGGCTCGAATGGGGGCATGAGGCGGCACCTGCTGATCCCAAAGCGCCTCCGGGACGTCGCGCCTATTGGCCGGCGACGCCACAGAGCACGCCACCGATGCCTTTTGCGGAGTGGCCTTATGGTGGATCGACCAATATTGGCGTGACACGGCCGAGTTCGACCGACAGTCCGCTGATGGTGGCGATGGGCAATACGCCTGCTGGCCGGTGGCTGAACGACAACCACATTCAGATTTATGGATGGATCAATGCCGGCGGCAACCTCTCCAACAACACGGTGCGCGGCGGTAACGCGCCGGCCGCCTATGATTACAATCCCAACACCGTGCAGCTCGATCAGGCGGTGGTCTATTTCGAGCGGCTCCCGGACACCGTTCAGAAGGATCACATCGATTGGGGTTTCCGCCTTGCTCCGATCTACGGCGAGAACTACCGCTATACAACCGCTAACGGACTCTGGAGCTACCAGCTTCTGAAGCAGAACAAGAACTACGGCTACGACTTGCCGATGGCCTACGGCGAAGTCTTTATTCCGCAACTTGCGGAAGGTCTCTTGATCCGGTTCGGACGGTTCATTTCAATTCCCGACATCGAGGCTCAGCTTGCGCCGAACAACTACATGTACACGCACTCAATGACCTACACCTTCGACAACTACACCAACACCGGAATTCAGACCACCTTGGCGGTGAACAAGAACTGGATGGTGCAGCTTGGTCTGTCGGTCGGCAGCGACACAATGCCGTGGAACGCGGGAGCCAGACTTCCGAATCTATCCCCGAACCCGCTCTTCCCCAACAGCACCTTCTTGAAGGATCCGGGCGCGATTCCAAGCGTCACGGCCGGCGTCCGTTGGACCAGCGATAGCGGCAACGACGGCATTTATGCCGTGGCGGACGCGATCAACAGCGGAACGTGGGGTTACAACAACCTGCAATGGATCGGGCTAACGGCGTACCACAAGTTCAACGAGCAGTGGCACATTTCGTTCGAGACGTACAACCTGCACCAGCGCAACGTGCCCAACCAGAACAATCCCCTGGTCAACAACGCAGCGGGTACCGGCTTCTTTAATCTCGGAGGCACGCCGTTCTCGCCTCAGTATTTGCCATTCAACTCGCCGTTCTTGGCACAGTGCGCCAGTACTACCGAGCTCTCCTGCACGGCATCTGTTCAGACTTATCTGGCCTACCTGAATTATAAGGCGACGCCGCTCGACAATATTTCCTATCGCCTCGAATTCTATGACGACAAGCAGGGACAGCGTACCGGCACCAAGACGCGTTATGTCGAGACCGGGATCGGCTGGCAGCACTGGTTCTCGCCGCAGGTCGAGATCCGTCCGGAAGTGACCTTCTATAAGTCGCTGGATGCCAACGCGTTCAACGGCAACGCGAACCTGGGCATTACGCCTAACAAGAGCACCGCCATTGTCGGTGCCGCGGACGTCATCATTCACTTCTGAAGTGGCGGAAGGTCGTGGCGGCCCTGGCCGCCAGATGTTCCGCCAGAACAATTCGATAGGGGATAACGATGAAACGAACTCTTCTCACCGCCGTCTCGCTCGGTGTGCTGGGCCTGCTGTCACCAGCACTCGGCGCCGATCTGCCTTACGCGAAGGCACCTGTGGTTGCCACGCCTGTTTATGACTGGAGCGGCTACTATGCCGGCGTGTTCGGCGGAGGCGGCTTGGGCAACCACAATTACAACAACGCCAACGGCCCTGCTGGCTTTGCAAATTTCACGGTCAACTATGACTCGACGGGAGCCATCGGTGGCGGCGAGGTGGGTTACAACGCGCAGAGCGGCAACTATCTGGTCGGTGTTGAAGCCGACGCCTTCTGGTCCGGCATCAAGGGTAATGACGCAAGCCAGCAGCTCGGCGTGACCGACCAGAGCAACCTTCGTTGGGGCGGCACGCTTCGTGCGCGTGGCGGTATCGCTGTCGACCGCTTGCTGTTGTTCTTCACCGGTGGCTGGGCATTTGGCGACATCCTTCATACCAGCACCGCCGCTGGCTTCCCTATCGACCAGTTCACGAATCATCAAAGCGGCCTGACTGCCGGCGGTGGCATTGCCTACGCGCTCACCAACAACGTGATCGGCAAGATCGAATATCGCTACTACGATTTTGGCAGGTACAACCGTTCGGGCAATCCGCTCACACCGAACGGCCAACTGCCTTACACCGTGGACAACACCTACTCGGTTGTGACGCTCGGCATCGACTTCAAGTTTGGGGGACCCGTCGTCGCGAAATACTAAGGGTTCGCTTGGGTTGATTAGCGGGCCTTCCGGAATCTGCTCCGCGTTACGTGGAACAGGTCCCGTCGTGAGAGATAGGGAGCAATGAATGCTTCCGCGTTGAGGCAAAGAATCGGATCGACCGTTGCAGGGGGACTTTATGTACCGACAGATGAAATTGGCTTTGACTGCGGGTATTTTGATCGGTCTGGGTGCGACAGGGGTCGCCTCAGCCGTAGATATGGCGGTTAAGGCGCGCCCAGTGGCCGCGCCTCTGTACAATTGGACTGGCTGCTATCTTGGCGCCAATGCCGGCGGCGGCTGGTCCCGAATGGATACGTCCCGGGTAACGCAAGACCCG
This sequence comes from Bradyrhizobium sp., assembly GCA_035644295.1. Lineage (GTDB taxonomy): Bacteria > Pseudomonadota > Alphaproteobacteria > Rhizobiales > Xanthobacteraceae > Bradyrhizobium. Next base: position 36,916 of record DASQOU010000258.1, on the reverse strand, counting down.
GCGGTCCCCGCTCCCGCGAACTTCGGCCGTGAAGATGACAGCGGTTTTATTGGCGGCGGTCAGGCCGGTTGCGACTTCCAGGGCACCAATGTGGTGTTTGGCGTGCAGGGTACGTTTGATTTTGGCAACATCAAAGGCCGGCACGCACTCACGGACTTCCCGACTTTCTCCGAGACGAACAATCTCAAGGCCATCTACACGGCGACGGGCAGGATCGGCTACCTCTGGACGCCGGCATTTCTCGGCTATGTGAAGGTCGGCATGTCGTGGATGCAAGATAAAAATCAAGTATTGCGGCCGGGCGGCGCTCTCTCTGAGTCCTCCAGCTTCACGCTACCTGGAATGACCGCCGGCGTTGGCGCCGAATGGATGTTTACGCCAAACTGGTCGGTGTTCGTCGAGTACAACTATATGTGGATTGAGGACATGTCCGGACAGCATTTCACGGCGGCTCCGGGCTTGCTCGCGCCTGGCGAGGTCCTGAACGTCAAGCAGACCGCGCAAACAGCCCTGGTCGGTGTCAACTACAAATTCCACTGGGATGGGCCCGTCGTCGCGAAATATTGAGGTCTTATCGGACTTGATTAGCGCGACCCGTTAGGAGAGGGACCATGTTTGAATCCGCGTTAGCGCTACGAATCCGGATAGTGATTGCAGCAGCGTCGCTTTGTGTCGCGGTCGCCGGCTGCGCCTCCGATATGGGAGCTGCAACATCGCAGAAGTCTGATGGTGGCGGTCAGTTGCGGTACTACGGCGGCCCGAAATCTCCGATGTGGTCGAGCCAATAGTTGCGCGGCCGCAATATGCTGCGCTCAAGTCGTTGGAAACCGAAGTGACGAGGGCGCTTACCAGACGACGACAGCGCAGAGCACCGATAGCGGCAGAACCGCTACACCGAGATACATCCAGGTTCGGTACGCGCCGGCGTCCCTTGGCAGGATGAAAAGATTGACGATAAACCACGCGCAAACGCCGAGCCCCATCAGCACACGAATGAGATCGCCCGGCGTTTCGTAAAGCGATGTGAGACGTTCAATCTGGGGGCTCGCCACGCGTGCGGTCAACACCGTCAGCACGATCAGGAAGAGCGAGCGAACAGCGACGCCTCCGATCCAGATATATAGGGGCGGTTTGGGATCGGATTTTCCTGCGCTACCTGTCTGATTTTCCTGCAGATTCATGTTGGCGCGCATGGCGCATTCCTGCATCGTTCTGACTCTACATATAGGTATCCCTCGTCGCGATGCAGCAGCAAGATGCCATTTTATTTATAACATGGGGTTAAGAGACAGTAATACTTACATTTTCTGACCCGTCGTTGGGAGCTTGAGCGGAGTTCCCTTCGTTCAAGGTCCCGTTGGCGGTCGAAGAAAGGGATTTCGCGTCCGCAAACTCTGGGGTTCAATGGAAGCATTAGGGACGAGGGGGCACATGACCGGCAGATCGAAAGCAATCGGATTTCCAATCGTCATCGCGGCGATCATGTCGTTGTTGACCCTTCCCGCCTACGCGCAGAGCTTCAAGAAGGGCGGAGTGGGCGCGCCTGCTGCCGAAAGCCGTCCAAGAGTCGACGAAAAGGCCTACAAGGACGCGCTGGAGCGAATTCCAACACCGAAACAGGGATACGATCCCTGGGGTCAGGTGCGACCCCCCGAGACGGCAAAAACAACGAGCAAACCGAATCAGAACTGATTCGCCGCCGGGGATGCGGCCGCTTCGTCGACCCCGTCTAAGCGGAGATCGACGTCATGCCGGTCTGAGCTGAAGATGCGTGGTCAAAGATATTCATACCGTCCGTCGATCGCGAAACCCTGCCGGCACGCCTTCTGTCCGGTGCAGGCCTCACGCCGGCAGCGAATATAGCGACGACGAGATAGAATCTCCGGACGGAGCAGAGCGTCTTGTTATAGGGACGCTGTAGGAAGCATCTCGTCCGCACAGAAATCTTGCGCGTTTCCAAATGCGAGAGCGCGAACAGACAATGCCGCGCCTGGGCGCGCGCTTCGTCTTTATGAGATTCCTATAACGTCGCTGCGGCGATCGCCTCGAAAACATATGCGTCGAGTGGCACCTCAGGCGGTACTGATGCGGCCAAGGCCGGGTCCGTAGGCGACGTTCCGTATTGACTGACCGTAATCCGCCTCGGCAACGCTGATGGTTACGCAAGCAAGCGCGGCTAGGAGAATTCCATGTTGGACATTGTCATGCTGGTCCTTGGGCTGGGCTTCTTCGCGCTCGCTGTCGGCTACACCTATGCCTGCGAGCGACTTTAGTTCTTCGCGCGTTTCCTCGCGTGGACCGCTCGAATACGCATTGAAGGAACACGGTCATGATCTTCGACTATTCCCTCGCCGGCCTCGTCTCCGCGGGATTGCTGTTTTACCTGACCTACGCACTGCTGCGGCCGGAGCGGTTCTGACTGCCGCCAAAGGCCCGCGCCCCGGTTGGGCCGCGGTCCCGGCATCCGGTTCCCATCTCGTGCAAACTTAGGGCATACCACCATGACTGCCATCGGTTGGATTCAAACTCTTCTTTTCTGTGCGATCATCGTCGCACTGGCCAAGCCGCTTGGCTGGTACATGACGCGCGTCTTCAATGGCGAGCGCACGTTCCTCTCTCCGATCCTGCGGCCGGTCGAGAGTGGGCTCTACTGGATCGGCGGCGTCGACGACAGACGCGAGCAGCATTGGCTGACTTACACGGTCGCCATGCTGTTCTTCCATGTCGGCGGCTTCCTCATTCTTTATGCGGTGATGCGGCTACAGACCGCGCTCCCGTTCAACCCGGCGGAGCAATCCGCCGTCGCGGAGGACCTTTCTTTCAACACCGCGATCAGCTTCATCACCAACACCAACTGGCAGAACTACGGTGGTGAAAGCACGATGTCTTATCTCGTGCAGATGCTGGGCCTGACGCATCAGAATTTCCTCTCGGCCGCAACCGGCATCGCGCTTGCCGTGGCGCTGATCCGCGGTTTCTCCCGTTCCTCGATGCGCACCATCGGTAATTTCTGGGTCGATGTGACGCGCTGCACGCTCTATGTGCTGTTGCCGATCTGCGTGGTCTACACGCTGTTCCTGGTCTGGCAGGGCATGCCGCAGACGCTCGGCGCCTATGTCGAGGCCACGACGCTGGAAGGTGCGAAACAAACCATTGCGGTCGGCCCAGTGGCCTCCCAGGTCGCCATCAAAATGCTCGGCACCAATGGCGGCGGCTTCTTCAATGCCAATGCTGCCCATCCGTTCGAGAACCCGACGGCGCTATCGAATTTTGTCCAGATGATCTCGATCTTCGCGCTCGGCGCCGCACTGACCAACGTGTTCGGCCGCATGGTCGGCAACCAGCGCCAGGGCTGGGCGATCCTCGCCATCATGGGTGTGTTGTTCATCTCCGGCGTCACCGTCACCTACTGGGCCGAAGCCAACGGCACGGCCACGCTCGATGCGCTTGGCCTCTCCGGCGGCAATATGGAAGGCAAGGAAGTCCGCTTCGGCATCGTGGCCTCCAGCCTGTTCGCGGTCATCACCACGGCGGCATCCTGCGGCGCGGTCAACGCCATGCATGACAGTTTCACTGCGCTTGGCGGCATGATTCCGCTGATCAATATTCAGCTCGGCGAGATCATCGTCGGCGGCGTCGGCGCCGGCCTCTACGGCATGCTGATCTTCGTCGTCCTCTCGATCTTTGTGGCCGGCCTGATGGTCGGTCGCACCCCGGAATATGTCGGCAAGAAAATCGAGGCGCGCGAGGTCAAAATGGCGATGCTCGCGATCCTCGTATTGCCGCTGATGTATCTCGGCTGGACCGCTGTGGCCGTCGTCTTTCCGCCGGCGGTGGCTTCGATGGCCAATGCGGGACCGCACGGCTTTACGGAGGTGCTGTATGCCTACACCTCGGCGACCGGCAACAACGGTTCGGCGTTCGCGGGCCTAAGCGGCAACACCTTCTTCTACAATCTCACGCTGGCGAGTTCGATGTTTGTCGGCCGATTCTTCATGATCATCCCGGCGATGGCGATGGCGGGTTCGCTCGCGGGCAAGAAGTCGATTCCGCCGTCGGCCGGCACGCTGCCGACCACGGGCGGCCTGTTTGTCGGTTTGGTCGTTGGCGTGATCCTGATCATCGGCGGTCTCACCTTCTTCCCGGCGCTCGCGCTCGGCCCGATCGTCGAGCATCTGGCGATGACCGCCGGCACCCTGTTCTGATCGATCATTCGGAGTTACGTCCATGGAAGTCATGAAACTGCAGAAGCGGGTGCCGGTCTCGGCGATGCTCGATCCGAAGATCGTTTTTCCAGCGATCGGCTCGGCCTTCGCCAAGCTTGACCCGCGGCTGATGGTCAAGAACCCCGTGATGTTCGTGGTGGAAGTCGTCGCCGCGCTCACGACGGTTATTTTCCTGCGCAATCTGGTGATGGGCGACGGCGAGAGCGTCGGCTTCACCTTTCAGATCATCCTGTGGCTGTGGTTCACGGTGCTGTTTGCGAACTTCGCCGAGGCCGTCGCCGAAGGCCGCGGCAAGGCGCAGGCCGAATCGTTGCGGAAAACCCGCACCGAAAGCCAGGCCAAGCTGGCGACCGGTTCGGACAAGATCCATCGGCTGGTGCCCGGCACCAGCCTGAAAGTCGGCGACATCGTGCTGGTGGAAGCCGGCGACAACATTCCCAGCGATGGCGAGGTGATCGAGGGGGTGGCCTCCGTTAACGAGGCCGCGATCACGGGCGAATCCGCGCCGGTGATCCGGGAATCCGGCGGCGACCGTTCGGCGGTGACCGGCGGCACCCAGGTGCTGTCGGACTGGATCCGCGTTCGCATCACCGCGGCGCAGGGCTCGACCTTCATCGATCGCATGATCAAGCTCGTCGAGGGCGCCGAGCGGCAGAAGACGCCGAACGAAATCGCGTTGAATATCCTGCTCGCAGGGCTCACGATTATCTTCGTATTCGCTACCGTGACCATTCCGAGCTACGCCGCCTATGCCGGCGGCCAGATATCGGTCGTTATACTCGTGGCGCTGTTCGTCACGCTGATCCCAACCACCATCGGCGCGCTGTTGTCGGCGATCGGCATCGCCGGCATGGACCGGCTGGTGCGCTTCAACGTGCTGGCGATGTCGGGCCGCGCGGTCGAGGCCGCCGGCGACGTCGATACCCTGCTGCTCGACAAGACCGGCACCATCACGCTCGGCAACCGGCAGGCAACGGCATTTCGTCCGATCCGCGGCGTGACCGAACTGGACCTGGCGGACGCAGCGCAGCTCGCTTCGTTGGCCGATGAGACCCCCGAGGGACGTTCGATCGTCGTACTGGCCAAGGAAAAATACGGCATTCGTGGCCGCGACATGGTGGAACTGGCCGCGACCTTCATCCCGTTTACCGCGCAAACCCGCATGAGCGGCGTCGATGCCGGCACATCGTCGGTGCGCAAGGGTGCGGTCGATGCGATCCTCAATTATGTCGACGGCGGACCGTCGCGGATCGTTGCGTCGGGAAATACCGCACGCGTTCTGCAGGCCACCATGTCGGAGGCCGCTCGCGAAATTCAGGCGATCGCGGACGAAATCTCCAAGGCCGGCGGCACGCCCCTTGCGGTCGCCAGGGACGGCCGCTTGCTCGGCGTTGTCCATCTCAAGGACATCGTCAAGGGCGGTATCCGCGAACGCTTCGCCGAATTGCGCCGCATGGGCATCCGCACTGTGATGATCACCGGCGATAACCCGATGACGGCCGCCGCGATCGCCGCAGAAGCCGGCGTCGACGATTTTCTCGCGCAGGCGACGCCCGAGGACAAACTGAAGCTCATTCGTGACGAACAGGCCAAGGGCAAACTGGTCGCGATGTGCGGCGACGGCACCAACGACGCGCCGGCGCTCGCGCAAGCCGACGTCGGCGTCGCCATGAACACGGGCACGCAAGCCGCGCGGGAGGCGGGCAACATGGTCGACCTGGACTCCAACCCGACCAAGCTGATCGAGGTGGTCGAGATCGGCAAACAACTCCTGATGACCCGTGGCGCGCTGACCACCTTCTCGATCGCCAACGACGTCGCCAAATACTTCGCCATTATCCCTGCGATGTTCCTGGCCTTCTATCCGCAACTCGCAGTCCTCAACGTCATGCATCTGGCCAGTCCGCAAAGCGCGATCCTGTCGGCGATCATCTTCAATGCGCTGATCATCGTTGCGCTCATTCCGCTCGCCCTGAAAGGCGTGGCCTATCGCGCCATCGGAGCCGGCGCGCTGTTGCGCCGTAACCTGATGATCTACGGCCTTGGCGGCATCATCATTCCCTTTATCGGCATCAAGGCGATCGACCTCGTCGTCACCGCCTTGCATCTGGCCTGACCCCAACCGTCGTGGCGAGCGCAGCGAAGCAATCCATGGGACCGCAAACAAGAAGATTGCTTCGTCGCAAGCGCTCCTCGCAATGACGGAACTAATGGAGACTCACCATGCTTCGTGAAATTCGGCCCGCTATCATCATCCTCGTCCTGTTGACGCTGATCACTGGCCTTGCCTATCCGCTCGCCATGACCGCGGTCGCCAGCGCGATCTTTCCGAAGCAGGCGCAGGGCAGTCTGGTCGATCGTGGCGGCGAGGTCGTCGGCTCCGCCCTGATCGGGCAGGAGTTCAAAGACGCGAAATACTTCCATGGTCGGCCCTCCGCGACCACGGCGCCGGACCCGGCCGATTCCACCAAGACCGTGCCCGCGCCCTACAACGCAGCCAATTCGGGCGCGTCCAATCTTGGTCCGACCAGCAAGGCGCTCAATGACCGGATCAAGGAAGATGTCGACAAGTTGAAGGCGGAGAATTCCTCCGGCTCCGTTCCGATTGATCTCGTCACCACGTCCGGCAGTGGCCTCGACCCGGACATCTCGCCGGAGGGCGCGCTGTTCCAGGTGCCGCGTGTCGCCAAGGCGCGGAATATGCCGGTGGACCGGGTGCGCCAGCTGGTGGCCGAAAACACCACAGGCCGCTTTGCCGGGCTGCTCGGCGAACCCAGGGTTAACGTATTGGCGCTCAATCTGGCGCTGGACGCGGCTGCATCGAAATAACATCGGCGAGATGAGATTGGATTGATCTGCAACGGCAACGGAGCTGCGCTCCCTCTCCCCTTGCGGGAGAGGGTTGGGGTGAGGGGTTCAGGTCCATCGATAGAGCGTAACCCCTCACCCGGATCGCATCTGCAATGCGATCCGACCTCTCCCACAAGGGAAGAGGTAAGTGCAGCCGCTGACGGACCGATTCAATGTAAAAGCCATCCCGCTCTAGGCCCGACGCGGCCGCAGGACTATATTGCCCGGATGGCCCAGCAGCAGCGCCGCGATTCCGAACAACGCCCCTTGCCGGAAGCCCTGCTGGAAGCGGCGCGGCGCGAGAACAGTCAGGCTGGCCGCCTCAAGATCTTCGTCGGCGCCGCTCCCGGCGTCGGCAAGACTTACGAAATGCTTCAAAGCGCGCACGCCCGGCGGAAGGCCGGCGTCGATGTCGTCATCGGCGCGGTCGAGACCCATGGACGCGCGGAGACCGAAGCGCTGCTGCAGGGGCTCGAGGTCATCCCGCGCAAACGCATTGTGTACAGGGATCAGACGATCGAGGAAATGGACCTCGACGCGCTGATTGCCCGCCGTCCGCAATTGGCGCTGGTCGACGAACTCGCCCACACCAACGCACCCGGCAGCCGCCATCCAAAGCGCTATCTCGACGTCGAGGAACTGCTTTCTCAAGGCATCGATGTCTACACCGCGGTCAATATCCAGCATATCGAGAGCCTCAACGACGTGGTCGCGCAGATCACGCATGTCCGGGTGCGCGAGACCGTTCCGGATTCGGTGTTCGACCGTGCCGACGGCATCGAGCTGATCGATCTCACCCCTGACGATCTCATCCAGCGCCTGAAGGAAGGCAAGGTCTACGTCCCAAAACAGGCGGAGCGCGCGCTCGAGCATTACTTCTCGCCGGGCAATCTGACCGCGCTGCGCGAACTGGCGTTGCGGCGGACCGCCGAGCGGGTTGACGAACAGCTTCTCACCCATATGCAGGCCAACGCCATCGCCGGTCCCTGGGCGGCCGGCGAACGTATCCTGGTCTGCATCAGCGAGGATCCGCGCGCGGCGGGGCTCGTGCGCTACACCAAGCGGCTCGCGGACCGCCTGCACGCCCCCTGGACCGCCATCAGCATCGAGACGCGGCGCAGCCTGCAATTGACCGACGAGCAGCGGGACCGGCTTGCCGATACGTTGCGCCTGGCCGAGACGCTGGGCGGCGAGGCGCTCACCATTCCCGCCGTCGGGCGCCGCATTGCCGACGATGTCCTCAGCTTCGCGCAAGCCAATAATGTCACCCAGATCATCATCGGTAAGTCGCAGCGCACCTGGTGGTTCGAACTCACGCGCGGCTCGGTGGTGCATGACCTGGTCCGGCGCGCGGGCAATATCAGCGTCAATGTGATCGCCGGCGAGGAACTCGCAGCCGATCCGGTTCCGAGGAAGACCGTGCGCGCGGCGGAACGGCCCGAGCCGTTCGATCCCAGGCCATATATGATGGCGCTCTTGATTGTGGCGATTGGCCTTGGCGGGGCCGCAGTGATCCAACCGCTGTTCGGCATCGAGAATGTCGACCTCGTATTCCTCACGGCGGTGGTGGGAGTTGCGGTTCGCTACGGCTTGTGGCCGTCGTTGCTGGCGAGCGTCGCAGCGTCGCTGTGCTACAACTTCTTCTTCCTGCCGCCGATCTATACATTCACCATCACCGACCCAACCAATGTTGCGGCGTTCTTCTTCTTCATGCTGATCGCCATCCTGGTTTCCAACGTCGCCGCGCGGGTACGCACCCAGGCGGACTCCGCGATCGGCAGGGTGCGGACCACGGAATCGCTTTACGCCTTCAGCCGCAAGCTCGCGGGCACCGCGACGCTCGACGATGTGTTGTGGGCGACCGCCTACCAGACGGCATTGATGCTGAAGGTGCGCGTGGTGCTGCTGTTGCCGGAGGATGGCGTTCTGGCCGTCAAGGCGGGTTACCCGCCGGAGGATCAACTCGACAAGGCCGATCTCGCGGCTGCGAACTGGGCCTGGGGTAACGACCGCCCGGCCGGCCGCGGCTCCGACACGCTGCCGGGTGCCAAGCGCCTGTTCCTGCCGATGCGGACCGGACGCGGATTGATCGGCGTGATCGGTATCGATGACGACAGGACCGGGCCGCTGTTGACGCCGGACCAGCGCCGACTGCTCGATGCCCTGGTCGATCAGGGGGCGCTTGCGATCGAACGGGTGCTGCTGGTGGAGGACATGGATCGCGTCAAGCGCACCATCGAGTCGGATCGGCTGCGCTCGGCGCTGTTGACCTCGATTTCGCACGATCTCAAGACCCCTTTGGCTTCGGTGCTCGGCGCCGCTTCAACGATGCGCGATCTCGCCAGCGGTCTGACCGATACCGAAAAGCGCGATCTGCTCGCGACGGTGATCGACGAATCCGAACGGCTCAACCGCTTCATCGCCAACTTGCTCGACATGACCAAGCTGGAGTCCGGCGCCATCAAACCGAATACCGCGCGACACGACATCGGCGAGATCGTCGGCAGCGCGCTGCGGCGCGCCAGCAAGATTCTCGCGCATCACAAGGTGTCGCTCGAACTCGCCGCCGAATTGCCGATGCTGGAGCTCGACGCGGTCCTGTTCGAACAGGCGCTTTTCAATCTCCTGGACAACGCGGCCAAATATGCGCCGGCGGATACCACGATCTCCATCAGGGGTTCGCGGGAGAAAGAATTCGTCGTCTTGCAGATCATCGACGAAGGCGAGGGCATTCCGGCAGGCGAGCAGGAGAGTGTATTCGATAAATTCTATCGCGCGCAAAAGGGTGATCATGTCCGCCCCGGCACCGGTCTTGGGCTCGCGATCTCCCGCGGCTTTGTCGAGGCGATGCAGGGCACGATTGATGCGTCGAATCGTACCGATCGGAGCGGGGCGGTGCTGACCATCCGGTTGCCGATCCCTGTGGCTTCTAACGTACTGGACACCGCCGCATGACCGCTGCCCCGATCAAGGTTCTTGTCATCGACGATGAGCCGCCGATCCGCAAGCTGTTGCGGATGGGACTTAGCACGCAAGGTTACGAAATCCTCGAAGCCTCCAACGGCAAGATCGGGCTCGAATTGCTGGCCGAGGGGCCGGCGCTGATCATTCTCGATCTTGGCCTGCCGGATATCCAGGGCCACGATTTGCTGCGTATGATCCGCGGCCGCAACGACAGCGTTCCGATCGTCGTGCTGTCGAGCCGCGGCGACGAGGCGGGCAAGGTCCAGGCGCTTGATCTCGGTGCCGACGATTATCTGACAAAGCCGTTCGGAATGGACGAGTTGCTTGCCCGCATGCGCGCGGCGCTGCGGCACCAATTGCAGGTCCATGGCGAGCGGCCGGTGTTTCGATCCGGCGATCTCTCCGTCGATCTGGTACGCCGCATCGTCAAAGTCGGCGACAGGGATGTCAGGCTGTCGCCAAAGGAATACGAATTGCTGCGCGTGCTGGTACAGCACGCCGGCAAGGTGCTGACCCATCGCTTTCTCCTCAAGGAGTTATGGGACGAATTGACCGACGCGCAATATTTGCGGGTCTATGTGCGACAACTCAGGCAGAAGATCGAAACCGACCCGGAGCGTCCGCAATTCGTGCTGACCGAAACCGGAATAGGCTATCGGCTGCGGGCGCAGGATTAGCGCGCCGGGAAGCGTGGTGGAACCTTCCGCGCTTGCGCCGATTAGTTTCGTGCCAAAGGGAGAACAATCATGGCACGAAAATATTCGAAGAAGGCATCTTCCAAGGTCGAGCGCGCGATGAAAAAACGCAAGACCGGGACGTTAAAGAGCGGCCGGTCCGGCAAGACGGTCAAGAGCCGCAAACAGGCGATCGCGATCGGCCTTTCGGAAGCGAGGGCCGCGGGAGCGAAAGTCCCGAAGAAGCGAAGCACCGCGAAGCGAGGACGGCCCGCCAAGAAGCGGCGGACGAAGAGGTAGCGGTCCATCATCGAATGACGAAGACACCAGAACGCCGGTCCTCATGTTGAGAGAGTGTGAAGCAATGCCTTGCGTGTCCCGGACGCGGTGCAGCGTTCTTCACGGTGCACCGCCGAGCCGGGACCTAAGGTGATGCGGAGCGCACAATGGGCCCCGGATCAGCAGCGCACCGCTTCGCGCTGCGCTGCATCCGGGGCACGACTCATCCTGAGGAGCCGCGCAAGCGGCGTCTCGAAGGATGAGTGGCACTATTAGGGGCCTCACGGTTTCAAGGCGATGCCAACGGGTCGCGCGAACGCGCGCCCGCTTGCGGACACAAGAGCGCGATATAAGCCGTAACATTGTGCGGGGAATGCCGGATGTTCCGGTGTGACCGTGGTGACTACACTCGTATGCTCATCTTATTTTGCATGCGAGGCTGCGGGCGCATCGTGCGCCCGGCATTCCCTGCGCCCTCTGATTATTGGGCGAAAGATTATGCACAACTCGGGCGCATCCCGCCGCGAGATAGCGAACGCATATCTTTGACGTCATTGCGAGGAGTGAAGCGACGAAGCAATCCATGCTTGTTTTGCGGAGCCATGGATTGCTTCGCTTACGCTCGCAATGACGGTTTCGAGATTCTCGCGTCCCTGGCCGTTCCTTGGGCGGGAAAGCTTCAACGACCCTTTCCAATAGGCACGAACGGCCATTACAATCTCCTTGCCCGGTTGCGTTTGCGGAATTTACGGAACTTCACCGGCTGTCGCAGGTTTCGGTTCCGGGCGCCTGTCGTCGTATGGCGGCCGCTTCTCGTATTTACGGGTTTTATCGTGTCCTTGAGAGACCTCTCCACCTACCGCAAAAAGCGGGATTTCGAAAAGACCGCGGAGCCCAGCGGCGACGCGCCCGTGAAGCCTTCGAAGCAGCGGCGCTTCGTGATCCAGAAGCATGACGCGACGCGCCTGCATTACGATCTCAGGCTAGAGTTCGGCGGCGTCTTCAAATCTTGGGCGGTCACGAGGGGGCCCTCGCTCGATCCGCGCGACAAGCGGCTGGCGGTGGAAGTCGAAGACCATCCGCTTGATTACGGCGATTTCGAAGGCACCATTCCCAAGGGCCAGTATGGTGGCGGCACCGTACAGCTCTGGGACCGCGGCTATTGGGAATCCGACGATCCTGAGAAGGGGTTCAAGAAGGGCGACCTGAAGTTCACGCTGCGTGGCGACAAGCTGCATGGCAGCTGGGTGCTGGTACGCATGCGCAGCGACCGCGACGGTGGAAAGCGCACCAATTGGCTGCTGATCAAACATCGCGACGAACATGCGAGGGAAGGCAAGGCCAACAATATTCTTGGTGACGATCGATCGGTCGCCTCGGGACGCACCATGGATCAGATCGCCGCAGGCAAGGGCAAGGCACCAAAGCCATTCATGACGGCGAGCTCCGGCCGCGGCAAGGCCGACGCAGTGTGGCATTCGAATCGCGGCGACACCGCGGAGGCTCGGGACACTAGCAAGAAGGCGCCGGCGCGAGCCGCGCCGGCGACGACGGCCAGGGCCGTGAAAGTTGCTGACATGCCGGATTTCGTCGCCCCCGAACTATGCACGCCGGTCGATCGGCCCCCGAACGGGGAAGGATGGTGCCACGAGATCAAATTCGACGGTTATCGCGTGCAGCTGCGCGCCGAGGACGGCAAAGCCATCCTGCGAACCCGCAAGGGTCTGGACTGGACGGACAAGTTCGGGGCGATTGCGAAAGAGGGGGGCGCGCTGCCAGATGTGCTGATCGACGGCGAGATCGTCGCGCTCGATCATCAGGGTGCGCCGGATTTCTCCACGCTGCAGGCCGCCATTTCCGATGGCAAGACCGACAACCTGATCTTCTATGCATTCGATCTGTTGTTTGCCGATGGGCAAGACCTTCGCCGCCTGCCGCTCGGCGAGCGCAAGGCGCGACTGAAGGCGCTGCTGGAAGCACGCGCCAAGGCAAAGAGCAAATCGATCCGCTACGTCGAGCATTTCGAAGGCAGCGGGGATGCCGTCCTCCAATCGGCGCGCAAGCTGTCACTGGAAGGCATCGTTTCCAAGAAGCTCAGCGCCGCTTACCGTTCCGGACGTTCCGAAAGCTGGACCAAGGCCAAATGCCGCGCCGGACAGGAGGTCGTGCTCGGCGGGTGGAAGACCACCAATGGCAAATTCCGCTCGCTGATGGCCGGTGTCCACCGCGGCGACCATCTGGCCTTTGTCGGGATGGTCGGTACCGGCTTTGGACAGGACACGGTCAAGCGGATCATGCCGGCGTTGAAGGCCGCAGCATCTGACAAGAATCCGTTTGGCGGTAAGGATGCGCCGCGCAAAGCCAGCGACGTTCACTGGCTGAAGCCGGAGCTCGTCGCCGAAATCGAATTCGCGGGCTTTACCGACGGCGGAAACATACGCCAAGCTGCGTTCAAGGGATTGCGACAGGACAAGCCAGCCGACGAGATCATCGCGGAAAAACCGGCCATGACCAGATTATCCACCCCTTCAAGAGATACCGCGGCGAAAGCCGCCAAGTCGAAACCGGCAAAAGCGCTGGGCACATCGGCGGCGAACAAATCCGCCGAGGTGATGGGCGTCGTCATTTCCAAGCCGGACAAGGAGCTGTGGCCGGACTCAGGCGACGGCAAGGGCGTGACCAAGCTCGATCTCGCCCGCTATTTCGAGGCGGTCGGCGGCTGGATGATCGGGCATCTGAAGGGACGGCCGTGCTCCGTCGTTCGTGCGCCGGATGGCATCCACGGCGAAAAATTCTTTCAGCGCCACGCCATGCCGAGCACCTCCAACCTGCTGGAGCTTGTAAGAGTCTCCGGCGACCGCAAGCCCTATCTGCAGATCGACCGCGTCGAGGGTCTGGCGGCCGTAGCCCAGAGCGGCGGCCTCGAACTGCACCCGTGGAATTGCGCACCGGATGCGCCCGACATACCCGGGCGGCTGGTGTTCGATCTCGACCCCGCGCCGGAGGTCGAATTCGCCGATGTCATGGAGGCCGCCAAGGAGATGCGCCAGCGCCTCACCGAGCTTGGCCTTGAAAGCTTCTGCAAAACCACGGGCGGCAAGGGGCTTCATGTCGTGGTGCCGCTGGCGCACAGCGCAAAGGACAAGGTGAACTGGAAAGAGGCCAAGGCCTTCGCCCAAGGGGTCTGCCAGTGGATGGCCAACGAAAAACCCGAGCAGTATCTGCTCAACATGTCGAAGAAGCTGCGCAAGGGAAAGATTTTCCTCGATTATCTGCGCAACGATCGCATGGCGACCGCTGTCGCGGTGCTGTCGCCGCGCGCACGTGACGGCGCAACCGTCTCGATGCCGCTGACCTGGGCGCAGGTGCGGAGCGACCTCGATCCGAAGCGCTATACCGTTCGTACGGTGCCGTCACTGCTCGCCAAGACCAAGGCGTGGGACGGCTACGATGACGCGGCATCGACGATCAAGGGCGCGATCAGGAAATTGGCGGGAAAAATTTGATCGGGTTCAGCCTCTCATGTCGTCCCGGGACGCTAGAGAACGAGCGAAACCCGGAACCATGATCGCCTTCGTGAGTATGGATTCCGGGTCCTGTCGAGTGGGATATCCCTCTCGGGAAATGGCAGCTGAGTTTAGTGCCTATGCTTAAAGCCGGCCGAGCAATAGCAGGATCAGCAGAATAACGATGACAAGCCCGAGGCCGCCGCCGCCATAATATCCGGTCCCGTAAAACGGCCCGCCGCCGACGCCGCTAAAGCCGCCAAGCAATGCGATCACAAGAATAATAAGGATGATTGTTCCGAGTGACATATACCTCTCCTCCAGCCGATGTCAGTTGCTCTGCCTTCGCCGGGGAAACACACCGGAACTCGGAAAGTTCCTGTGTTCAGGTGTGACCATTCAGGGGGTTTTTCCTGAAAGGGCGGAACTACATGTATTGAAAGAAACGGGACCCAAGGAATGACCGCTCCTCTCATCGTTTCGATTCCGCACCGCCTGGGCCGTGAAGAGGCCACCCGTCGCCTCAAGGCGGGGCTGACCCGTGTCGCCTCCAGCATTCCAGTGCTGAAGGTCGACGAGGAGCGATGGGAACAAGACCGCATGATTTTCCGCGTCCGCGCGCTGGGGCAGGCGGCATCGGGTCATCTCGATGTGGCCGACGATCATGTCCGAGTGGAAGTGACATTGCCTTGGCTGTTGCAGCGATTTGCCGAAGTCGCCCAGGTCGCGATCCAGAACCGCGGCAAACTGCTGCTGACCAAGCGCTGAACCTTCGATCAAGCGAACTGCTTGCGTTTCCGTGCGGGCTTGGCGGCGCCGACATATCTCGCCTTCTGCACCGCTGCCGGAAGATGTTGAAACAGCGTGGAAAGTGATAGTACGGCCGCGCCGGACTGGCTGCCGCCATCCACGGAATAGCCACTGATATCAAGCGTGCCCTCGAAGGCTTCCGCGCGGGGCCAGACCCGGCCGCCTTCTGATAGTGGAGCAAATGATCGTGCGATGGCTGAGATCACGGCCTGACGCCCATGGCGGCGCGCAAAGGCGATGACGAGATCGCGGTGCGGCCCGCTGACCTGCAGCGGCTCGTAACTGCCTTGCGTAAACACGTCGGCCAGCTCAGCCCGCAGCTGGAGCAGGTGCCGGGTCCAGGCCAGCTTGATATGCCCGTCCGGCCAGTGCTGGGCGAGGTCGGCCCAATCGGGCCGCGCCACCCTTTCCAGAACGGCGGCGCGTTCGGCAAAATCCGCCGGCCGCCGGTTATCGGGATCGACCAGTGACAGATCCCAGAATTCCGTTCCCTGATAGAAGTCGGGCACACCCGGCATCGTGGCCTTCAGGGTGATCTGGCTGAGCGAATTCAGTGCGCCCAGCAGCGAAACGCGCTGTGCCAGATTTTCCAGCAAGTTCAGGAATTCAACGGAAGCCGAACGATCCAGTATCCGTGCGATGAAGGTTCGCAGCCCCTCTTCGTAAGCCTCGTTGGGATTGAGCCAGCTGGTTTCCTGCTTGCCCTCGCGCGCGGCCTTCACCGCATAGGCTTGCATCCGCTCCGGGAGTGCATCATCGCGCTGGTCCAGCGGCCAAACCCCGAGCAGCGTTTGATACAGCATGTATTCGAACGTTGCGGAGGGCGCGCGCATGGCGCCCCCGACCACGATGTGGGGGGCGTTGAGGACCTTCCATCGGGCCACCGCGCTGGTCCATTCGCCCGGCAGTTCGGCCAGCGCCATGATCCGGGCGCGCGCATCCTCGCCGCGCTTGGTATCGTGGGTCGCGGTTGCCGTCATGCCGTGCGGCCAATTCTGGCTGCGAATCTTCATGGCCTGATGGAAGGTGTCGATTGATAATGACGGTGCGAACGGCTCACCGCCGACCTCGTTGAGCGCAAGCAGGCGGTGGGTGCGGTAGAACGCCGTGTCTTCCAGCGATTTCGCCATCAGCGGACCGGTAAACTGCTGCACCTTCAATGCAAAGCGCCGCACGCGCGGCGTTGAGTGCAGCGCGCGGCCAGGTTTGATCAGGTCCATCGTCAGCGCATCGCGCAGGAAATCGAAGATTCCCTCATCGGCGGCGAACCACTCGGCGCGGGCCTTTTTGATCGTGTCCGAGATCAAGGCCCGGTCATCCGCCGAGGCGCCGGCCTGCGTCAGATAGGTTCGATAGATCGGAAAATGCAAAACATAAAGCTCAAGCGCCTGCCGCAGGCTGTCGGCAGAGAAGTCGCGCGTCGAGTAATGACCCGCGGCGATACGTGCGAGCAGCCGCGCCAGAACCGTGAATTCGCTGGTCAGCAAGGTCTCGAGAACCCGGCGTTTGGCATCTTTCAGGACCGGCGCCAGCGACGGAGACATATTGCTGATTTGCCGCCAGATCTCATCGAGTGGCTCAAGACCCCTGCCGTCGATCAAGATCCGGGTAATGGTATTCAATGCCTCGTAACCGGTGGTGCCGTGGACGCCGGTGAATGGACGCAAGGTTTCGTGCTCACCGAGAATCTTCTCGACCACGACATAGAAAGTCTTGCCGGCTTTTCCCTGGGCGTCCCGGATCAGTCGGTGCAGGCGTTGAAAATATTGGGCGGGATCGCGTAAGCCGTCGATGTGGTCGAGCCGCAGGCCCTGAAGCTTGCCTTCCGCGATCAGCCTCCTGACCAGGCTGTGAGCGGCGTTGAACGTGGCGGCGTCTTCTACCCGCAGGCCAGCGAGCGAATTGACGTCGAAAAAGCGACGATAATTGATATCGCTGGAGGCGAGCCGCCAGTGTCCGAGCTTGTAATGCTGGCGTTCGAGAAGATGATGCAGCGCCAGCGTCTGCGCGGGCCGATCCGCTCCGGCGCGATAGGCGGCGATCCCGCGCACGATGATCTCTTCACCCCCCGCGATATCCTTCAATTCCGCCTTGAAGGCGGGCGCTTCCTTTCGATTGGGATGGCGCAATCCCTTGTAACGCGAGGCAAGGTCGAGGATGCGTTTTCCAGCCGCGCTATTCTCGGCTGCCGCCTCCTTGACGATCGTGTTCAGAATTTCGCCGTAACGTTCGGGCGCGATCGGCAGGCGATGCTCGAAATACCAGGCCGAGAAGCTGCCTTCGCCCGGATCGTAACGCAGTTCGATCTCGCCTTTCTCCAGCGCTTCGCCATAGGACGAACCGATGATCGGCAGAAGCACGCCGCCGCGCGCCCGATAGGGCAACAGCTCCCAGTCGATGTCAAAGGACACCGCATGCGGCGAGGCCTCGCCCCATTCGAGCACGTCGAGCCACCAGGGGTTATCCGCGAAATGCACCCCGACGTGATTGGGAACAAAATCAAGAATGAGGCCGAGGTCGTGCTGCCGGAGCGCCTCGCTCAGCCGCTCGAAGCCGGCATCGCCGCCGAGCTCCGGATTGATGACAGTATGATTGACGACGTCGTAGCCGTGGGTGCTACCCTTCCTCGCCTTCATGAAGGGCGAGGCGTAGAGATGCGTGATGCCGAGCGCCTTCAGATAAGGGACGATCGCAGCAGCTGCGTCGAAATCGAAGCTCGCGGTGAGTTGCAGGCGGTAGGTGGCGATCGGAAGGGCGGCACGCATCAGCGTGGCTCCAGGCGCCAGAATACCGACCATGGCATCATGACTTCGCCAGGCTCGCCGCCCCAGATCGGGATGCCGCCGGTTTCGCGTGGATTGCCGGCGATCTCCGTAGTAGATAGGTTAGCCCTCAACCTGAGCCTGGTGTCATCGCCGAGGCGCCAGCTCGCAGTCAACAATCCGTTGTCCGCCGCTTGTGCCTCGCCAAAGGCGGCCTTCGAAAGCCGGGGAACGATTTCGCGCCGGCGCACGGCGAGAAGCTCCTGCACCAGGGCCAGCCGTTGGCGTCCTGCCGGTTCGTGACGCGATTCCCAATCCAGCACCGCGGATTGAAAGGTCGATTTCTCGAGAGGGTCAGGAACCTCGTCGCCATATTTCGCATAGGCCCAGCCATATTCTCCGCGCCGGCCCTTGCGAACGGCCTCCGCCAGATCGCCCTTGAAATCGCAGAAGAATGGAAACGGCACCTTCGAGCCCCACTCTTCGCCCATGAACAGCATTGGGATCGCGGGCGCGAGCAGAGTGATCGCCAGCGCCGCCTCGATCGCCTCAGGCGGCACGTTGGTCTCAAGCCGGTCGCCGAGCGGGCGGTTGCCGATCTGGTCGTGGTTCTGCAGAAAATTGACGAAAGCGGTGGGCGAAAGCTTGCCGCTCGGTTCGCCGCGCGATTGGCTGCCGCGATGCGCAGAGGCCTCACCCTGATAGACGAAGCCGGAGCCCAATGCGCGGGCGATGTCGCCAAGCGGTGACCGCTGATAATCGCGGTAATAGCCCTGGGCCTCGCCGGTCAGCGATACGTGCCAGGCGTGGTGATAATCGTCGTTCCACTGTGCACGATACTTTCCACGCGGGGGGTCTTGCCCGGGGTCGAGGACGCTGACGCGATTATCGTCGTTTTCAAGCACCAGATGGATATGGCGTTTGGTCTCGGCTCCGAGCCGGCCCACTGCGACGCTGAGATCATCCAGCATGGAGATTTCGCCGAGCTCGACGATGCTGTGCACGGCATCGAGCCGCAGCCCGTCGAAGCGGTACTCGCAAAGCCAGTACAGCGCATTCTCGATGGCGAAGGCACGAACCTGGGGTACACGGTAATCGATCGCGCTGCCCCATGGGGTCTGCGCCTGCGTGAAGAATTTGGGCGCATAGCGGCCGAGGTAATTTCCCTCAGGCCCGAAATGATTATAGACGACGTCGAGAAATACCATCAGCCCGCGCAGATGCGCTTCGTCGATCAGGGTTTTGAGATCATCGGGCCGGCCATAGGCGCTGTCGGGCGCGTACCACAAAACTCCATCATATCCCCAATTGCGCGAACCGGCGAAATCCGCCAGCGGCAGCAATTCCAGCGCGGTAATGCCGGCTGCGGCGAGATGATCGAGCTTGTCGATCATGGCGCGATAGGTGCCTTGTGGCGTGAAGGTGCCGACATGGGCTTCCAACAGGACGGTTTCGTGCCAAGGCCGCCCGCGCCACTCTAAGGCGCGCCAGCGGTAGCTCGAATGATCGATTACCTCGCTCGGGCCAAAGACGTCCTCAGGCTGGAAGGCCGAAGCGGGGTCGGGCACATCGATCTCGTCGTCGATCCGAAATTTGTAACGCGCGCCGGCCCTTGTGCCGGAGATGTCGGCGGCAAACCAGCCGTCCTCGCCGCGCTTGAGCGCGTAGGGCCCCTCCAGCAACAGATCGACGCGCTTTGCCGCCGGCGCCCATAACCGAAATGATGCACCGTCCGCTGTGAGCCTTGCGCCGAATGGCCGCTCATTCATGTCGACCCCGAAAAGGCAAGCACCGAACGCGGAGGCGCGGCGGCCTCACTTCCCGATGCGAAGTTCGCGACGGCTTGTTTAACGTCGGCGGTGTTCAATAGTTGCTGCCAGCTCTTGTATTCCGGCATCTTCGGCAGGGTGAACTTGATCGCTTCGGGGGCGGCGTTGAGGACGATGAAAATCGGCAGCTGCCGAGGCTCCGCCGGTCCCAGCACATAGGCGAGAAAGCGACCTTCCGGAAATTTCCAGTCCTGCTCCTTCATCTCTTCGGCTGAAGGCGTCAGCCATAACACGCCGAAGGATCCGTCCGCGCGGCGTCCATCGAGCCAGCGGTGGATACGGATTTGCGGAAAGCGCCGGCGGATTTCGGTCATGTGGCCGACGAAATCGGTGAGATCGTCGCCCTCGCGATGGAGGCCTTCCCAAGTGATCCAGCCGGTTTCGTTATCCTGGCAATAGGCGTTGTTGTTGCCGTTCTGGGAGTTGCCGGCTTCATCGCCGGCCAGAACCAGCGGCACGCCTTGCGCGAGCAGCAGGCAGGCGAGCTGGTTCTTTCGCAGTTGGGCGCGAAGCGCTTTGATCGCCGGATCGTCGGTCGGGCCTTCGTGGCCGCAATTGTTGCTGTGGTTGTCGTTGGCGCCGTCGCGGTTATTTTCGCCGTTGGCCTCGTTGTGCTTGGCGTTGTAGCTGAACAAATCCGCAAGCGTGAAGCCGTCATGCACGGTGATGTGATTGACGCTGGCGCGGGGGCCGCGGCCGTCATGGTTGAACAGGTCGGACGAGCCGGTCATGCGGCTTGAAACTTCGCCGATAAGACTGCCTTCGCCGCTCCAGTAGCGCCGCATGGCGCTGCGGTAACGGTCGTTCCATTCCGACCATTGCGACGGAAAGGCGCCGACCTGATAACCGCCCATACCGAGATCCCAGGGCTCGGCGACGAGCTTGACCGAGGCGAGTACGGGGTCCTGCCGGACCGCCGTCAGAAACGGGGCGTTGCGGTTAAAACCGTTCGGCCCGCGCGACAGCGTCGTCGCCAGATCGAACCGGAAGCCGTCGACGTGACAGACCTCGACCCAGTAGCGCAACGAATCCATCACCATCTGCAATACGCGCGGATGGGTAAGATTGACCGAACTGCCGCAGCCGGTGAAATCGTCGTAGTATCGCGGGTTGTCCGGTTTGAGCCAGTAATAGGAGGCGTTGTCGATGCCGCGGAACGACAGCGTCGGGCCCATATGGTTGCCCTCGGCGGTGTGATTATAGACGACATCGAGCATCACCTCGATGCCGGCATCATGGAGTCTCGCCACTGTGGTGCGGAAGGCGTCGAGCGGGTTGTCCTGCGAGTAGCGCGGCTCCGGGGCAAAGAACGACAGCGTATTGTAACCCCAGTAGTTCGACAGTTTCTTTTCCACGAGCATCCGGTCGTCGACGAGGCCGTGGATCGGCAACAGCTCGATGGTGGTGACGCCAAGGCGCTTGAGATGCTCGATCATTGTGGGCGAGGAGAGGCCGCCATAAGTGCCGCGCAGGTTCGGCGGCACATCCTCGCGCTTCTGCGTCAGGCCCTTGACGTGGGCCTCATAGATGATGGTGTCTTCCCAGGGGATGTTGGGACGCATCTCGCGGCGTCCCCAGTTGAAGGTCTCATCGACCACCACGGCTTTCGGCATGCCGCGCGCATTGTCGCGCCGATCGAACGAGAGGTCCTCGCGCGCGCTCCCGGTCCGATAGCCGAAATGGGCATCGCTCCATACCAGCCGTCCGGCAAGTCGTCTGGCATAGGGATCGAGCAACAACTTGTTAGCGTTGAAGCGGTGGCCGTGCTCGGGCTCATAGGGTCCGTGAACGCGATAGCCATAGAACTGCCCGGGCGAGACGTCGTTCAGATAACCGTGCCAGACATCCTCGGTACGCTCCGGTAATTCGATGCGCTCGAGTTCGCGGCGGCCCTGGCTGTCGAACAGGCAGAGTTCGACCTTTTGCGCATTGGCGGAAAACAGCGCGAAATTGGTGCCCCGGCCGTCCCAGCTTGCACCAAGGCGTGAGGACGATCCGGCCGACAGTCGCATGCTTAGCCTTCCGGTACGAGAAAGATGGCAGCCAAGGGCGGGACGGTGAGGTTGAGTTCGGGCGCTGAGCCCTCCACCGTCCGCACTTCACCGACGTTCCCGACATTGCTGCCGCCGTAATGGGCGGAGTCCGAATTGAGAACCTCGCGCCATGTCCCCCCAAGCGGCACAGCGATGCGATAGTTGTAATAAACATTCGGCGAAAAATTCACCATGACCAGGCAGCGCGCCCGCGCGCCGCTGCCTTTGCGGATCCAGGCGAACACGTTGCCGTTGGCATCGTCAGTCACAACCCACTCGAAGCCGGCATGATCGCAATCCAGCTCGTGCAGTGCCGGCAGCGTGCGATAGAGCTTGTTCAGGTCGCGGATCAGGGTCTGGATGCCGGCGTGATTCCTGTTGTCCAGGAGATGCCAGTCGAGCGAGTGATCGTGATGCCATTCGCGCTCCTGGCCGAACTCGCATCCCATGAACATCAATTTCTTGCCGGGATGGCCGAACATGAAGGCGTAATAGGCGCGCAAATTTGCAAAGCGCTGCCACTCATCGCCTGGCATCCGTCCCAGGATCGAGCGCTTGCCGTGGACAACCTCATCATGCGACAGCGGCAGGATGAAATTCTCCGAAAACGCATAGTGCAGCCCGAACAGGATGTCGCCGTGATGATGCTTGCGGTGGATTGGATCCTTGCTGATGTAGTTCAGCGTGTCGTGCATCCAGCCCATATTCCATTTGTAGCCAAAGCCGAGCCCGCCATATTCGACCGGGCGCGATACCTGCGGCCAGGCGGTTGACTCCTCCGCCGCCGTCGTGGCTTGGGGAAAGCGGGCGAAAACCTCGGTGTTGAAGCGGCGCAGGAACGCGATGGCGTCGAGATTTTCCCGACCGCCAAATTGGTTTGGCACCCATTCCCCGGCGGGCCGGCTGTAGTCGAGATAGAGCATCGAGGCGACGGCATCGACGCGCAATCCGTCAATGCCGTAACGCTCCAGCCAGAACAAGGCGTTCGACACCAGGAAATTGACCACCTCGGTGCGACCGTAATTATAGATCAGCGTGCCCCAGTCGAGGTGTCGGCCTTGCAGCGGGTTGGCGTGTTCGTAGAGCGCGGTGCCGTCGAAATTGCTCAGCCCGTGCGGGTCGTCGGGAAAATGCCCGGGTACCCAGTCCAGCATCACGCCGAGGCCTTCGCGATGGCAGGCGTCGACAAGCGCGGAAAAATCCTCAGGCCGGCCGAATCGGCTGGTCGGCGCGTACAGGCCGGTCGGCTGATAGCCCCATGAGCCATCGAATGGATGTTCGCTGACCGGCAGGAACTCGACATGGGTAAAGCCGAGATCCCGGACATAGCGCGGCAGCTGCTCGGCGAGCTCGCGGTAGGTCAGCCACTCGTTGTTGCCTTTGCGCCGCCAAGAGCCGAGGTGGACTTCATAGATCGACATCGGCGCGCCCAGCGCGTTGACATCGGGCGGAGAGGGATAGGGCCGCGGCAGCCTTGCTTCGTCGAAAACGATGGACGCGGTGCTCGGGCGCATTTCCGTGGCGAAGGCCAGCGGATCCGACTTCAGCGGCAAATGCTGGCCCTGCGCGCCGATGATATCGAATTTATAGCGGTCGTCCGGGGTGGCGTGGGGTACGAAAAGCTCCCAATAGCCGAGGCCGCGCACGCGCATCGGATGTCGCCTTGCATTCCAGAAATTGAAGTCGCCGACGACGCTCACCCGTTGCGCGTTGGGCGCGAGCACGACGAAAGCCACGCCTTTGACGCCATCCAGCACAAGCGGATGCGCGCCGAGCTTGTCATAAATCCGCTGGTGGGTGCCTTCGCCCAAAAGATACAGGTCGAAATCCGTCAGCACCGGCGGAAAGCGGTAGGGATCGTCGAGATCGACGACGGTCTCGCCGAACCGGGCCCGCAACTGGTAGCGCTTCGAGCCATTCGGCAGGGGCCCGGCGAACAGGCCGGCCTCGTGGATTCGGGCCAGTGCGGCTGCTTCGCCATGCTCGTCGATCGCATCGACCTTCGATGCCTCCGGCAGGAACGCGCGCACCACGGTCTTATCGCCTTCGGTATGCAGGCCGAGATAGCGAAACGGATCGGAATGGCGGCCTTCCACGATCGCATAGGCCTCCGCGGACAATTTGGTCATGAGGCCTCGTTCGGTCGTTGAGACAATAGTTGAAGCATCCCGGTCAGGGGCACGCGTAGCCAATCGGGTCTATTATTCAGCTCGTATTCGATCTCGCAGAGCGCCTTTTCAATCAGGAAGAAATTCAGCATCCGCTCGGCGGACTGCAGATCGGCCGGCCACAGGCGTTGATCTGACATGAATTCGCGGTAGGCGGCAAGAAACGCGGCAGCCGCGCGATTGCGCCATTCCGCCAGTGCGGTGGCGAGCTTGCCCTGCTCGTCGGGCGCCAGCTTGAGGGTGCGCTCCAGCGCTGCGGTGGCTGAATAATCGATCGAGCGGATCAGGCTTGCGACATCGCGTGCCGCGGGCGCCTTGTGCCGTCGCTCGGCAAGTGGTCGATGGGGCTGACCCTCGAAGCCGATGATGAAGATATCGTCCTTGACGATCAGCGTCTGGCCGAGATTGAAGTCTCCATGGTGGCGGATGTTCAGACCTTCGATATCCCGTGGAAGCAACGCGCTCAAACGATCGTCCAGACTGGTGTGCTGTGCCAGCGCCTGATCGATCAGCAGACGATCGGCGTCGTTTGCCGTATCGCGCCGCTGCATCAACAATTCGAACACCGCCTCGGCGCGGTCGAGCGCATCCTTGATCCACAGTTGCACGTCTTTGGGCCGGATCGGTTCCGGCGCAAAGTCAACGAGTTCGCTGTTGCCGGCGAGCGCCAGATGCAACTCGGCGAGGCGCCTTCCGATTTGCGCCATGTGACGCAGATAGGGGATTTGCTCCTCGCTTTCGGCGGGATGTTCACTTGTGCCGAGCAGGCGCTGTTCGTCGACGAAGCGATCGAGATAGGCCGAGGTCACTGTCCAGGTGTTGCCCTGGTTTTGGACAAAGGCATGAACGGTCGCAATGGCATATCTCTCATTGCCCTCGATCAGCTCGGCGCTGCCGAGCAGCACCGGCGAATTGGCAAAACCCGCGACTTCGGTCAGAAAGCGGCCGACCTCGATCTCGGGATTGATGCCGGGTTCGAGCTTGCGATGGAGCTTGACCACATACTCGTTGTCGACCAATGCCGTACTGTTGGCCTTTTCTGTTTCGACGACGCGAATGTGCTCAGGCTCCTTGATCGGCCGGTCCGAAAGCTTGGCTGTCGGGCTGAATTCCAGGCGCACGCCATTTTCTTCGATGGTCAAGCTTTTGCGGAGATTGCGCAGCAACAGCGCGGTAAAGATAGGGTCGGTCGCAACGTCGAGCAGCGTTCCTTCCCGCGCACCTTGACGCACAGCTGCGAATGCGTGGGGATTATAGCGTTCGCGATCGAAACGCACCCACTCGATCCGCATCGGCAATACGTAACGCATCGTCGTGTCGTGCTGTGTCGCCTGGAAAAAGGCCAGCCAGGGCCGGTTGTCGCCAATATCGCAGAACGGGATAGCTGAGGTCAGGGTAGGATGTATCGCCTCCGGCGAACGCTCGGGGTACCAGCGGGTCCGCGCCAGATGCCCGGGCAGGACGTCGCGTTCGAATACGCTGCGGGTACGGGCCAGCGACACCCAGGTCGCGCCGAGCGGCACGACGAGGGTCTCGAATTCGGGAACGATCGAGGGGGCGACGTGCTCCGACTTGTCGCGCTCCTGAAGCTGGAACCAGTAGAAGCCGTATGGCGACAGCGTGATCATGTAAGGTAATTCGCCGATCGCTGGAAAGCGGGTGCGCCCGAGCATTTCCAGAGGGATCCGGTCTTTCCATGCCGAAAGATTAAGTTCGGTGGCTTGCGCCGATCGCGACAGGTTGGCGACGCAGAGGATGACCTCGTCGTGATATTGTCTGACATAGGCCAGCACCGAGCGGTTGACCGGCCGGATGAAGGTCATCGTGCCGCGCCCAAACGCCAGTGTGGACTTTCGCACCGAGACGAGCCGCTTGGTCGCACTCAATACCGACGACAGGCTGCGCGATTGGGCCTCCACATTGACCGCTTCATACCCGTAGACCGGGTCCATGATGGTCGGGGCGTAAAGCCTTGCCGGGTCGGCGCGGGAGAAGCCGCCGTTACGATCCGGCGACCACTGCATCGGCGTGCGAACGCCGTTGCGATCGCCGAGATAGATATTGTCGCCCATGCCGATCTCATCGCCGTAATAGATGATCGGCGTGCCTGGAAACGACAGTAGCAGCGAATTCATCAGCTCGATCTTGCGCCGGTCGTTGTCCATCAAGGGCGCCAGGCGGCGGCGAATGCCAAGATTGATGCGGGCGCGGGGATCGTTGGCGTAAGTCGACCACAGATAGTCGCGTTCGACGTCGGTGACCATTTCCAGCGTCAGTTCGTCATGATTGCGCAGGAACAGCGCCCATTGGCAATTGGCCGGAATATCCGGTGTCTGACGCAGGATGTCGGTAATCGGAAAACGATCCTCCTGCGCGATCGCCATGTAGATTCGCGGCATCAGCGGGAAGTGGTAGGCCATGTGGCATTCGTCGGCTTGGCCAAAATATTCCTGGACGTCTTCCGGCCATTGGTTGGCTTCCGCCAGCAGCACCTTGCCTTTGGCGTAGGCGTCGAGCTCGGCGCGGAACCTCTTGATGATGGCGTGGGTCTCCGGCAGGTTCTCGTTGTTGGTGCCGTCACGCTCGCAAAGATAGGGGATGGC
This sequence comes from Bradyrhizobium sp., assembly GCA_035644295.1. Classification (GTDB taxonomy): domain Bacteria; phylum Pseudomonadota; class Alphaproteobacteria; order Rhizobiales; family Xanthobacteraceae; genus Bradyrhizobium. The sequence continues at coordinate 10,212 of DASQOU010000258.1, read as the reverse complement.
ATCGAGACGGAAGCCATCGACGCCGGCATCGAGCCAGCGCTTCATGACCTGGACGAGGGCGCTGACCACCCGCGGATTGTCGAAATTGAGATCCGGCTGGTGCGAGAAGAAGCGATGCCAGTAGAATTGCCCGGCTTCGGGATCCCAGGTCCAGTTAGACTTCTCGGTGTCGGTGAAGATGATCCGCGTGCCGGCGTATTTCTGGTCGGTGTCGCTCCACACATACCAGTTGCGCGCGCTCGACTTCGGGTCGCTGCGGCGGGCGCGCTTGAACCAGTCATGCTGGTCGGAGGTGTGATTGATGACGAGTTCGGTGATGACCCGCAAACCCCGCCGCTTGGCTTCGACGATAAAGCGGCGGAAGTCCTTCATGGTCCCGAAATCGGGATTGATGGCGCCATAGTCGGCGATGTCATAGCCGTCATCGCGGCCGGGCGAGGGATAGAACGGCAGCAGCCAAAGCGCCGTCACCCCGAGGTCTTGCAGATAGTCGAGTTTTTCGGTGAGGCCGGCGAAATCGCCGATGCCGTCACTGTTGCTGTCGGCGAAGGCTTTGACGTGAAGCTGGTAGATGATGGCATCCTTGTACCAAAGCTCGTCGCCGTCCAGCGCGGTGGCCGGCATTTCCTCGGTATCGATCGATGACAGCAGGTTCATCATAGCGTCCCGCCCACCAGAGAGCGAAAGAGCAGGGCGGGATTATGGGGCTCTTCATGGCGGATGGTAGCGCCAGTCGTGGCGCTCTCGACAGTTTGAGTTGTTTTGTTCACGGTGATGCCGTTGGCATGGGAAATGACGTCCCATTTCGTTTGCGCGAAAGGGGACGCTCTGGACATATATACAAAGCCGTTCGCCGGGCATTGGTTCCCTGGGAACGGCGGGGATGCGAGAGCGTTAAACACGGCTATCCTATTACGAAATATATGGAATTCGCGACGGCTCCGTCCCGTTGTGTGCAAATGGCGTGCCGAATGGACCTTTTCACCAGAGCCAGAAAGCTGGGTATTCAGACCGAATTTGTGGACGGTCAGGGTCACCGCCATGTGACGGATGCCGCGGCATTGAAGATCATTCTCGATGCGCTGCCGGTGCGGGCCCCTTACCGGTTTCTCCGAGAGGCGGCGGTGATCCGGTCCGGCCACCCCGCGCGAACCGAGCTCAAACCCGCCGCCAAATTGCCGCTGCACTGGAAAATCGTCGGGGGCGCCGGGATCATTGCGCAGGGGCAGGCAGATGATCGCCCGAGCGACGCCGGCAATTGTACCATCGTCTGGCCGGACGGGTTGCCCGAAGGTTCTTACCGGCTGCATATGACCGACGCTTCCTCATTTTCGGAAGAAGCGCCGCTGATTGTCGCGCCGCCTAAGGCTTATGGAGGCGATTTCGACCGCGACTGGCTGATGGCGGTCCAGCTTTACGGCGTCCGCTCGGCGCGCAACTGGGGCATTGGCGACTTTACCGACCTTGCGGCCCTGATCGAATTGGCCAGCCATCTCGGAGCTGATGGCATCGGGCTCAATCCCCTGCACGCTCTGTTCGATGACCGGCCGGCCGACTGCAGTCCCTATTCGCCGAACAGCCGGCTGTTTCTGAATGCGCTCTATATCGATGCCGAAAAAATCCCCGAATTTCAACCCGGCGCCTTGGCCGATGGCACGGGCGCCATCGCGCGGCTGAGGGCGGGCGAATTCGTCGACTACAAAAGCGTCGCCGAACTGAAATGGCGCGCGCTGCGTGCTGCCTTTGAAAGATTCCGGACACATCCGGCGCCAGGCCGAAAAAAGGATTTTGATGCCTTTCGCGCCGAACGCGCCCCTCTGTTGTGGCGCTTTGCCTGCTTTGAGGTACTGCGGCACAAATTCAACAAGCCGTGGTGGGAATGGCCCAAGCCGTGGCGGCAGCCGAATGAGGCTAAATGCGCCGAATTGCGGCATGGAGCGGAGGCGGCCGAAATTGAATTCGTCGAATTCGTGCAGTGGACGGCGGACCGGCAATTGCGGTCCTGCCGGGATCTCGCGCGCAGGCTCGGCATGAAGGTCGGTCTCTATCTAGATGTCGCGGTCGGGGTGCAGTCCGACGGTTTCGATGCGTGGAACGAACAGGTTGCGATTTCCCGCCATCTTGCCGTCGGCGCGCCGCCGGACCCTCTGAATCTTGCCGGCCAGAACTGGGGTCTGGCCGGGTTCAACGCCGCCGGCCTAGAACTCAAGTCCTTCGAGCCGTTTCGGGAGATGTTGCGTGCCTCGATGCGCTACGCCGGCGCGATCCGGCTCGATCACGTGCTCGGCCTGAAGCGGCTCTATCTGGTGCCGCACGGCTTTGCCGCCAATAATGGTGCGTATGTGCGAATGCCGTTCGAGGCGCTGTTGGCTGCGACCGCGCAGGAAAGCGTAGCACATCGCTGCGTTGTCATCGGCGAGGATCTCGGCACCGTACCGGAAGGCTTTCGCGAGACGATGGCGGAGTGGGGCATCTGGTCATATCAGGTGATGATGTTCGAACGTGACGACCGCGGCGCGTTTCGCGACGTCGACCATTATGCGCCGAACGCGCTCGTCACCTTCAATACCCACGATCTGTCGACCTATGCGGGTTGGCGCTCGTTCAGCGATCTCAAGCTGAAACGCTCACTCGGGATCGACCCGGGCGAGAGCGACGACGCCCGCTGGCATGCGCTGACCATGCTGAGCGAAATGCTGCGTCATCATTCTATCGACCGTCATGACCTGTATGCGGTCGCCGGCTTTCTGGCGAAAACCAGGTCCCGGCTGCTTGCGATTTCGCTGGAGGATCTGCTGGGTGTGATCGACCAGCCCAACATCCCCGGCACTGTGAATGAGCACCCGAATTGGCGGCAGCGGCTGCCGATTGCGATCGACGAAATTGCCAGGGCGATCGATGTTCCAGCGCTCAAGACCGCGACGGGCGAGAGGGCGCGCGCAACGGCGTGAGACGCCGCATTTCAGCCGGTGAAAAATTTGTCCAGCAAAATAGAAGACTATGGGCTGATCGGCGATTGCGAAACCGCAGCGCTGGTCGGTCGCGATGGATCAATCGACTGGCTGTGCTGGCCGGCGTTCGATTCCGAGGCCTGTTTCGCGGCCTTGCTCGGCACGCACCGGAACGGCCGATGGCTGATCGCGCCCGCGGAAGACGTCACAAAATCCTCGCGCCGCTATTGGGACAACACGTTGATCGTGGAAACCCGTTTTGAGACCGCAGGCGGCATCGTCGCCGTGATCGATTTCATGCCGCCGCGCGGCGATGCCTCCGATATCGTCCGCCTGGTGCGCGGCATCGCCGGCAAGGTGAAGCTGCAGATGCAGCTCGTGATACGCTTCGGCTTCGGGGCGGACATACCCTGGGTCAAGCGCACCGGGGACGGCGCGCTGCTGGCGATCTGCGGGCAGGACATGACAGTGCTGCGAACGCCGGTCGAGATGCGCGGCGAGGACATGACCACAGTTGCCGACTTTGAGGTGAGCGAAGGCGAAGCCATTCCCTTCGTGCTCACCTATGGGCCGTCGCATCTGCCGCTGCCAAAGCCGATCGACCCCGCGCAGGCCTTGCAGGATACCGAGGACTTCTGGATCGACTGGTGCAGCTATTGCACCTATGAGGGCGAAAACCGTGATCTTGTGATGCGCTCGCTGATCACGCTGAAGGCGCTGACTTATGCGCCGACCGGTGGCATCGTCGCCGCCCCCACGACATCGCTGCCGGAAAAGCTCGGCGGCAGCAGGAACTGGGACTACCGGTTTTGCTGGTTGCGCGATGCGACCTTCACGCTGCTGGCGCTGATGAACTCGGGCTATACCGAAGAAGCTTCCGCCTGGCATAACTGGCTGTTGCGGGCAGTCGCCGGATCGCCGGAAAATATGCAGATCATGTACGGCATCATGGGCCAACGGCGTCTGCTGGAGTGGGAAGCCGGCTGGTTGCCCGGCTACGAAGGCGCGCAACCGGTCCGGGTCGGCAATGCCGCGCATGCCCAGTTGCAGCTCGATGTTTATGGTGAGTTGATCGACGCCTTTTACCATTCGCGTCTCGCGGAACTGAAACTCGACGCAGGCTCCTGGGCGCTGGCGCGGACGATTGTTGAGCATGTGGCGGAAGTATGGGACGAGCCCGACCACGGCATCTGGGAGAGGCGCGGCCCCAAGAAGCATTATGTTTTTTCAAAAGTGATGACCTGGGTCGCGATCGATCGCGCTGTCAAGGGCGCCGAGCGGTTCGGGTATGACGCACCCCTCGACCGCTGGCGAAGCCTGCGCGATGCCATCTGCCGAAGTATCTGTGAAAACGGCTTCGATTCCAGGCAGAATGCATTTGTCGAATCCTACGGCTCGCAATCGCTCGATGCCAGCGTCCTGCTGCTGCCAACGGTAGGTTTCCTGCCCGCCACGGACCCGCGCATCCGCGGCACCATCGCGGCCATCGAAAAGCACATGATGCGTGACGGGTTTGTGTTGCGGCACGATCCCCGCGAGATCACCGACGAGCAGCAGCCGATCGAAGGCGCGTTTCTCGCATGCACCCTCTGGCTCGCCGACGCCTTGGTACTCTCGGGCGAAATCGACAGGGCGCGAGTGCTGTTCGATCGCGTGATGGGGGTTGCCAACGATCTCGGCCTGCTGGCGGAGGAATTCGATTCCGACGCCGGCCGCCAGACCGGTAATTTCCCGCAGGCGTTGACCCACATCGCCCTGATCAATACCGCGCATAACCTCAGCGATGCCAAGCAGGCGAGCGAGAAGCCGGCGGTGCAGCGGTCGGCCTAGGCGGAACCGTTTGCCGCGCTTGCCTTCGCTTCCCGGCTGCGGAACTTGCGAGCTCAAACTTCATTGTCGTTAGAACCCTTTGCCGGAGCGGAGCGTCGGCGGATGAAACGCCTGTTCGTCGCGATCATTATTTCAACCTGGCTCGCGCTTCCGGCGCTTGGCGCCAGGCTTGACGCGGCGGCTATCAACAATGCCGAACTTGGCTCCAGGCCTCCAGCCCATGACAAGATCGATCCCGTCACCGTCAAGGCGCAGGTTCTTCTCGACCGCGCGCTATTCTCTCCGGGCGAAATCGACGGCAAGCTCGGCGAAAATGCCAAAAAAGCCCTGAAAGCCTTTGCCGAGGCCAATCATCTGGCCACCGACAAACCGCTTACCGCAGAGATTTGGACGATGCTTTCGGGGACCAGCAAAGACCCCGTCATCGTCGAATACACGATCGCCTTGAACGATGTGAAGGGACCGTTCCTGACAAAAATCCCGGCGAAAATGGAGGCCATGAAGGACCTCAAGGCGCTCAGCTACACCAGCCCGCGCGAGGCGATCGCCGAAAAATTTCACATCAGCGAGGACCTGCTGGCGGCGCTTAATCCCGGCAAGAAATTCGACCGCGCCGGCGAAAGTATTTTGGTTACCAACGTCCGCAACAAGCAAACCAAGCTTACGATCGGCCGGATCGAGGTCGACAAGGTGCGTCAGACCGTCAAGGCGTTCGACCCGTCAGGCACGCTGATCGGCTTCTTTCCGGCAACCGTTGGCAGCGAAGAAAAGCCGACCCCGAGCGGCAGCTTCAAGGTGATTTCTGCCGATGCCAACCCGAACTACCGGTATCATCCGGAATATAAGTTCAAGGGCGTGAAAACCACAAAGCCGTTCGAGATCAAGCCAGGGCCGAACAACCCCGTGGGGTTGTACTGGATCGGACTCTCGGCGGAGGGATATGGCCTCCACGGCACGCCCAATCCTTCCAAGGTCAGCAAAGCCGAATCCCATGGGTGCGTGCGGCTGACGAATTGGGACGCCGTCTTGCTTGGCACCAACGTCAAAAAGGGAACGCCGGTGGTATTCGTCGACCAGTCGCAGGCCGACCAAAAGAGCTGAGCAGGCAAGCGCGCGGCTCACCCTTGCTCGTTGTTCTTCAGGATTATCTCGATCGCCTCGGCAAAACCCTCGTCCTCGTTCGAGGCCGTGGCATGGGTCGCCACCTTCTTGACGTCGTCGGTGGCGTTGCCCATGGCGACCGAAATTCCGCTTTCTCGGAACATCGGCAGATCGTTCTGCATGTCGCCGATAGTGGCGACTGCCTCCAGCGAGATGCTGAGGCGCCGCGCTACAGCCTGCACGAAGGTGCCTTTGTCGCAGCCGGGCGGGGTGACGTCGAGATAGTAGCTTTGCGATCGCACGGCAGTGGCCTGCGCGCCGAGCGCTTGCTGCATGGCGAGTTCGCAGCGTTGTAGCATCGCCGCATCGGCGCTGGCGCCGACGATCTTGCAGGCCGATCCCAGATAGGGCGCAAAATCCGTAACGATGGTCGGGTCGGCGCGGATGGCGCGCTTCTCGTGCGGGACGTATTCGCCGTTGCCATTGCGGGTGAGCCAGAGATCACTGGTGAACAGCCAGATATCGGCGCCGAATTCGTTCAGCACATCGAGAGCGCGTTGCGCTGCGGGCACCGGGATCAGGTGCTGTTCGATCGGCTTCAACTGGGGGTCCACGATGCAACTGCCGTTGAAGGCTCCGAGTGGCAGCGTGATTTGCAGCGGCTCGATCAGAAACCGCATGCCGATGGTCGGGCGGCTCGAGGTGATGGTAAAGCCGATGCCGGCCTCGTGCAGCTTTTGCACGGCGCGCCTGGCACCGTCGGTCAGCGTCTTGTCCTTTGTCAGGAGCGTGCCGTCGACATCGGAGACAACAAGGGCGATGCGGGTCATGGGCTATTCCTGCCGGTCGCTTGGTCATCGGCGGAGCCAAGCTTGATTTGACGGACGATGTTCTCGACGATGGTCTCGACCGGAGCATCGATCGACACGGTGATAGGGTTTTCGTCCGCGGCTGGCGGCTCCAGCGTCTTAAACTGGCTTTCCAACAGCCCCGGTGGCATGAAATGGCCCTTGCGCCGAGCGAGCCGATCCGCGATCAACGGCTGTGTGCCCTTGAGATAGACGATGCGAACATCATCTCGGCCATGCACCAGCACGTCGCGGTAGGCGCGTTTCAGCGCCGAGCAGGCGATCACGACATGACCACTGCTCTCGCAAACCCTGTCGATCTTATCGGCGATCGCCCGCAGCCAGGGCCAGCGATCTTCGTCGGTGAGAGGCTGGCCGGCGCTCATCTTGGCGACGTTGCTTGCGGGATGAAACCGATCGCCGTCCTCATAAACCCAGTTTAGCCGCTCGGCGAGGCTGGCTGCGATCGTGCTCTTGCCCGATCCGGACACGCCCATCACGATCAACGCGCAGGGCAATTTGGAGGCTTCGTCGCTCACGAAGATTCTCCACCCAAGGCTGCCTGATCCACCAGCCAGACGGTTTCGCCTGCCGAACGGGCGCGGTTCGCCGGGAGGTTCTCGTCCGCCTGGAGGCGCGCCAAGACGGCGCGCTTCTCGGAGCCTGCGACTTCGAACAGTATTTCATGGCAGGAGGCGAGGGTGGGCAAGGTCAGCGTGACCCTGGGAACGAACGGCTCGACATGCGCCTTAGGCACGCCGACGACCCAGCGCCTGGTCTCTTGCAGGGCCGGGTCATCCGGAAACAACGATGCGGTATGGCCATCCGGACCGACGCCCATCAGCACCAGATCGAACAATGGCCGCGCCGGATCAAGCTCAGTCGCGCCGTAGAACGATTGCAGCTCGCGCTCGTAACGGCGGGCGGATTCGCTTGCGTCAGCGGTGTCGGTGGGGATCGGATGGATGTTGGCGGCCGGCGCGAATCGATCGAGGAAAATTCCCCGGGCCATGGCCATATTGTTGAGAGGGTCATTCGCCGCGACAAAACGCTCGTCGCCGATAAACCAATGCACCCGTTCCCAGGGAATCCGCCCGCGATAGGGATCGCGCGCAAGCAATTCGTAGAGCTGTTTCGGGCTCGATCCACCGGTCAGGCAAACGGCAACGCGAGCCCTGTTCGCGGCGATCCGCGCCAGCACGCGCTCCGCGGCAGCTTCCGCCAGCGCAGTCGGATCGGCGACCACGATCCTGTGAAAGTGATCAAGCGGCGCCATCCCCCTAACCGAGCTTGCGCCAGCTGCGGCCGTCGCGCCTCAGCAGGTCCTCAGCGGCGGCGGGTCCTTCGCAGCCGGCCTTGTAGCTCTCAAGACCGTTGGCGGCTGCCTTCTTCCATGCATCGAGGAACGGTTGCACCGCCAGCCAGCCGGCCTCCACGCCGTCGGCGCGCTGAAACAGGATGTTGTCGCCGATCATGCAGTCATAGATCAGGGTCTCATAGCCCGTGGCCGGCTCGACCTTGAAGTAGTCTTTGTAACGGAATTTCATCTCGACGCCGTCGATGTTGATCGCCGGCCCCGGCACCTTGGTGTTGAACTGCAGCGTGATGCCTTCGGTCGGCTCGATCGAGATGACGAGATAATTCTGCGACAACCGATCCACCGGCGTATCGCGGAACATCGCGAATGGCGCCTGCTTGAACTTGATCGCAACTTCCGTGCGCTTGATGCCGAGTGCCTTGCCGGTGCGCAGATAAAAGGGAACGCCGGCCCAGCGCCAGTTGTCGATGGTCAGTTTCAGCGCGACATAGGTCTCCGTCGTGCTGTCCGGCTTGACGTCCTCGGTCTTGCGATAATCGGGTAGCTCCGTGTCGCCGATCTTGCCGCCCTGATACTGGCCGCGCACAGAATTCCGCAGCGCCTCCTCCTCGCTCTGGATCTGGATGGCCGCCAGCACTTCGGCCTTTTCCGAACGCACCGCATGCGCGTCGAATCTGGCCGGTGGCTCCATCGCCGCCAGAGATAGCAACTGAAATAGATGGTTCGGCACCATGTCGCGCAGCGCACCGGTGGCGTCGTAGAAACTGCCGCGGTGGCCGACGCCGATTTTCTCGTCGACCGTGATCTGCATATGGTCGATGTGGTTGCGGTTCCAGATCGGCTCGAACATGCCGTTGGCAAAGCGCAGCACCAGGATGTTCTGCACCGTCTCCTTGCCGAGGTAATGATCGATCCGGTAAATCTGGTGCTCGTCGACGATTCTGAGCAATTCGTTGTTAAGCGCCCTGGCGGAAGCAAGGTCGGTGCCGAACGGCTTTTCGATCACCAGCCGTCGCCATGCGCTGCCATCTTCCTTCAGCATGCCAGTGCGGCCGAGTTCCCGCACGATCGGCGCGAACGCGGTGGGCGGCGTCGCCAGATAAAACAGCCGGTTGCCGCCGGTCGAACGGTTGGCTTCCAGCTTCTCGAGCCGTTCGCGCATCGCATCGAACGAGGCCGGCTCCTTCGGATCGGCCTCGATGCCGGTAACGCATTCCAGGAGACGCCGCGCAATCGCTTCATCCACCGGGCGGGTTGCGAACTGGTGCAGGCCCTTCAACAAGCTTTCGCGCAATTCCTCGCTCGACATGCCCTTGCGGGCAACTCCAACCACGCAGAATTTGTCGGGCAAGAGATCGGCCGCGGCAAGATTATAGAGCGCGGGAATCACAAGCCGGTGCGTCAGATCGCCGGTGACACCGAAGATAATGAACGAGCAGGGATCGGGCTTTCGTTGCTTTGCGGATTTTTCTGTCACGAACGGCCGCCCTTTGGCTTGATGATTTCGGGCGCGCTTTGCCGCGCGGGGTCAGGATGCTGCTGCGGCTCCTTGTGGCCACCGAAACCATCGCGCATGGCGGAGAGAATCTTTTCGGCGAAGGTGTGTTGTTTGCGCGAGCGAAAGCGCGCGAATAAGGCTGCCGTCAGCACCTCGGCCGGCACTGCCTCGTCGATTGCGGCGTTGACGGTCCAGCGGCCCTCGCCGGAATCTTCCACGAATCCGGAATAGGTCTCCAGCGTCGGGTTTTTGGCGAGCGCGGAAGCCGCCAGATCGAGCAGCCAGGACGGGATCACACTGCCGCGCCGCCACACCTCGGCGATGTCGGCAATGTCGAGATCGAAGCGATGCTCCGCCGGCAGCGCCTCGATATTGGCGCTCTTCAAAATGTCAAAGCCCTCGGCATAGGCCTGCATCAGGCCGTACTCGATGCCGTTGTGGACCATCTTGACGAAGTGTCCGGCGCCAACGGGACCGGCATGAATATAGCCTTGCTCGATGCGCGGATCGCGTGCCTCGCGCGCTTCGGTGCGCGGGATATCGCCGATGCCCGGCGCCAGCGCCGCGAAGATCGGATCGAGGCGATCGACCACCGCCTTGTCGCCGCCGATCATCATGCAATAGCCGCGCTCGATGCCCCAGACCCCGCCGGAGGTGCCAACGTCG
>DASQOU010000257.1:0-3731 GCA_035644295.1 Bradyrhizobium sp. | reverse complement strand
CGGTCCTCGACCGAGCGCTTGCAAAGCCAACAGACCGGCGAGCGGACGGGGTCAAGGCCGTCAGCCGCGCACGCGGGGGCGCGCCAGCGCCAGCCTTGAGGCCGGACGTTCACCGGTCTACTTCCAGCACAGTTGCTCTGTCTTCCTTGGGCGAAAGGTCCATGCACAACCCGGGCGCATTCGCGTTGCGGGAGGGCGGAGGCGTACCCCTCCTGATCCATGCCTCTGGCATGGATCAATTTCGCGGGAAGGCGTACGATTGGACGCAAGGCGCGCTAACGCCACGCCCGATTATATTCAACCGGAGGGAGGATCTCATGTATGCCGCCATCCGTCAGGCCAAGGCAAAGACTGGAACGGCCGAGGAACTGGCGCGCCGGATCAAGGAGGGGGCCATTCCGATCATCAGTGATGTTGAAGGCTTCATGGCCTATTATGTCGTCTATGCACCGGACGACACTGTGACCGCAATCAGCATCTTCAACAATCACGCGGGTGCAGAGGAGGCGAACAGGCGCGCGATCGCGTGGATCGAGCAAAATCTTGCGCCGCTGCTCGCCGGACAAGCCACAGCGGTGGCGGGACCGGTGATCGTCCATACCCTGGCGTGAATTGGTTTGGCTGTTTTGAAAAATGAATCAGCAAGTGCGCGGGTGGCGGGCGCAAATCTATCTCCGTCATCCTGAGAGCCTGACTCAAAATGCAGCCAATAAAGTGAGGCTTTCTATCCAAGCTCGTCATGCCCGGCCTTGTGCCGGGCATCCACGTCTTACCTTCGCTTCAACCCAAGAAGGCGTGGATGGCCGGGACGAGCCCGGCCATGACGAAAAAGCGAGTCGTTTTCAGGCAGTTAGAAAAGGCCCGAAAATGTTGGCTGCATCCGATCAGAGTCTGAGGATGACGGAGACAGATTGAGTTTGCTGTCTTCACAACTCGCGCGCATTGGAGAACACAAACGACGACACCCGCCTTGTGTTCTCATCGAGGATCAAGGTGCGGGTGATCGGCGGCTCGGCGCGCTGGCTGCAGTTTTCGCGTTCGCAGAGCCGGCAGTTGACGCCGATCGGCGTACCCTCGGTTTTTTCCAAATCCAATTCGCTGGCATAGACGAGCTTGGCGGCATGGCGGATTTCGCAGCCAAGCCCGATTGCAAAACGCGGCTGTGCTTGCGGGTGCGGCGAGACCTGTCGCCGCACCACTTGCGCGATCGAGAAATAGCGGGTGCCATCGGGCAATTCGATCACCTGGCTGAGCAGCCGGTCCGGCGTGTCGAAGGTCGAATGCACGTTCCACAGCGGACACGTGCCGCCGAATTTCGAAAACGGAAAAGTGCCCGAAGAGAACCGCTTGGAAACATTGCCGGCGTTATCAACGCGCAGCATGAAGAACGGCACGCCGCGCGCGTTGGGGCGCTGCAGCGTGGTCAAGCGGTGGCAGACCTGCTCGAAGCCGGCATTGAAACGCTGCGCCAGCAAATTGACGTCGTAGGCGAGCGATTCGGCAGCCGCATGGAACGGCTGGTAGGGCATCATGGCGGCGGCGGCAAAATAATTGGCGAGCGTAATCCGGTAGAGCCGGCGCGGCGTGTCGTCGAGTGGTCCGGCACGGCCGATGATGGTCTCGATCGCCCCGGAGAATTCGGAAAGCCCGACCTGAAAGGCGAGCTGGAATGTGCGGCCGGGGCCATCGACCAGCTCCGAGACCAGGAGCTGGCGTCGATGGCGATCGAATCGCCGCAACGTCTCGCGCATGACGTCGACCGGCATGATGCGGGTGAGGATCGAATGTTTTTCGCGCAGCCGCGCGGAGAGCGCGGCAAACAGTTCTTCCGCGGGCACGTTCAATTCGTCGCGCAGGTTTTCCGCCGCGGTTTCGAGTTCGGGAAAATAATTGCGGTTGGCCTCGATCAGGTCGCGGACGCGCTCGATCGGATTGGCCTCGAACCGCGTGCCCTCGTCGCGGTCGGCCATTTGGGCGGCGACCATCGTCTCGCCGCGGCGGGCTTCGGCATAGGCGGCGTAAAGCCGTTGCAAGGAGTGCGTGACGCCGGGACAGAGTTCGGCGAGATCGCGCAATTCCTGTTTCGGCAGATCGATCTGCCGAAACAGCGGATCGGAAAAGATCTCGTTCAGCTCGGCGAAGAAGCGGTCCTCGTCGGCGGTGGCGAGATCGCGCAGATCGAGGTCATAGGCTTCCGCCAGCCGGAGCAGGATCTGCGCCGTCACCGGCCGCTGGTTGCGTTCGATCAGGTTGATGTAGGAGGGCGAAATGCCGAGCCCTTCCGCGATCTGGGTCTGCGACAGCCCCAATTGCTGGCGGATGCGCCGGAAACGGGGGCCGACAAACAGTTTCTTTCCGGAGTCGCCTGGCATGGCATTCCTCGCTGGTCCCTTTGGTCATTCCGGACGGCGCGGAGCGGCGATCCGGAATCTCGAGATTCCGGCCTCCTGCTGCGCAGGCCCCGGAATGACGCCAAGTATGTAACAAAGTTGACAAAATAACATATATTACAAGTAGAGATGTTACATGACATCACCATTCGAAATCAAGCTGTCTATACGAAATAGGAAGTTTCGCGTTTAGCTCCTGCCACGCATTTCGCAATGCACTGTCACGAATGTCGATTGGAGATTAAAATGGCGAAGACCTTTGAACAGCTGGTTCCCGCGCCCGCCGGTCGTTTCGACGGCATCAGCCGTCCCTACACCCCGGCTGAGGTGGAGCGGCTGCGCGGCTCGGTGCCAATCGCCTACACGCTGGCGACCAAAGGCGCCAACCGGCTGTGGGACTCGCTGCAGAAAGAGCCCTTGGTCAACTCGCTCGGCGCCGTTACCGGCAACCAGGCGATGCAGCAGGCGCGGGCCGGTCTGCCCGCGATCTATCTGTCGGGCTGGCAGGTCGCCGCCGACGCCAACACCGCGGGTGCGATGTATCCGGACCAGAGCCTTTATCCGGCGAACGCCGGCCCGGAGCTGTGCCGCCGCATCAACCGTACCTTCCAGCGCGCCGACCAGATCGAGCACTCTGAAGGCGGCGCCAAGATCGACTGGTTCGTGCCAATCGTTGCCGATGCCGAAGCGGGCTTCGGCGGTCCGTTGAACTCGTTCGAGATCATGAAGGCCTATATCGAGGCGGGCGCGGCCGGCGTTCACTTCGAGGACCAACTCGCCTCCGCGAAGAAGTGCGGCCACATGGGCGGCAAGGTGCTGATCCCGACCGCGGCGCATGAGCGCAACCTGGTCGCAGCAAGGCTCGCCGCCGACGTCTGCGGCACGCCGACCTTCGTGCTGGCGCGCACCGATGCGGAAAGCGCCAAGCTGATCACGGCTGACGTCGATGAGCGCGATCGCGAGTTCATCACCGGCGAGCGCACCGCGGAAGGTTTTTTCCGGCTCAAGCCCGGCACGGGGCTCGCCCATTGCATCAAGCGCGGCATCGCGTTCGCGAAATACGCTGACCTGTTGTGGTGGGAAACCTCGACGCCGAACCTCGAAGAGGCAAAGCAATTCGCCGAGGCCGTGCACAAGGTCTATCCCGGCAAGATGCTGGCGTATAACTGCTCGCCGTCATTCAACTGGGAAGCCAACATTGACAAGGCGACCATTGCAAAATTCCAGCGCGAGATCGGCGCGATGGGCTACAAGTTCCAGTTTGTGACGCTGGCGGGCTTCCACTCGCTCAACCACGGCATGTTCGAACTGGCGCGCGGCTACAAGGCCGAAGGCATGGCG
>DASQOU010000256.1:0-10981 GCA_035644295.1 Bradyrhizobium sp. | reverse complement strand
CATGACCGTGCTGGCCAACGAGCAGGTGATCGACGGCCGCGGCTGGCGCTCTGGTGCGGTGGTCGAGCAGCGCGAGATGAATCAATGGGTCTTCAAGATCACCAAGTACTCCCAGGAGCTTCTGGACGCGCTCGACAACCTGGATCGCTGGCCCGACAAGGTGCGGCTGATGCAGCGCAACTGGATCGGGCGTAGCGAAGGCTTGCTGATCCGATTCGCGCTTGACACCGCGACAACGCCATCGAGCGAGAGCGAACTAAAGATCTTCACGACGCGGCACGACACGCTGTTCGGCGCCAAATTCATGGCAATCGCGCCGGATCATCCGCTGGCGCAGGCAGCGGCGGCGAAAAATCCGAAGCTTGCGGGATTCATCGCCGAGACGAAACGCATCGGCACCGCCCAGGAGATCATCGACACCGCTGAGAAGCAGGGTTTCGACACCGGCATCCGGGCGATCCACCCGTTCGATCCGAACTGGAAGCTGCCGGTTTACGTCGCGAATTTCGTGCTGATGGAATACGGCACCGGCGCGATCTTCGGCTGCCCCGCGCACGACCAGCGCGACCTCGACTTTGTCAATAAATACGGGCTGGGAAACACACCTGTGGTCTGCCCGGACGGACAGGACCCCAAGTCGTTTGTCATTACTGATACCGCCTATGACGGCGAAGGCCGAATGATCAATTCGCGCTTCCTCGACGGCATGACGATCGCGCAGGCCAAGGAAGAAGTCGCAAGGCGGCTGGAATCAGAGGTCCGCCCCCTCCCCTTCCCTCCCCCGCAAGCGGGAGAGGGAAGGGTGGGGGCTGTCGGCGAGCGGCAAGTCAATTTCCGCCTGCGCGACTGGGGTATCTCGCGGCAGCGCTATTGGGGCTGCCCGATCCCGGTGATCCATTGCCCGAGATGCGATGTCGTGCCAGTGCCCGACAAGGATCTGCCGGTGGTACTTCCCGAGGACGCGACGTTCGACAAGCCCGGCAACGCGCTTGACCATCATCCGACCTGGAAGCAGGTCAACTGTCCGCAATGCGGGGGCAAGGCTGTGCGCGAAACCGACACCATGGATACGTTCGTGGATTCGTCCTGGTATTTCGCGCGCTTCACCGATCCTTGGAATGACAAGACCCCGACCACACGCCCCGTCGTGGATCGTCTGATGCCGGTCGATCAATATATCGGCGGTGTCGAGCACGCGATCCTGCATCTGCTCTACAGCCGCTTCTTCGTCCGCGCCATGAGGGCCACCGGCCATATCGGCATGGAGGAACCCTTTGCCGGCATGTTCACGCAGGGCATGGTGGTACATGAAACCTATCAAAGGGCGGACGGCGGTTATGTCACACCAGCCGAGGTCAGGATCGAGACCGCCGGCAATGGCCGCCGCGCCAGCCTGATCGAGACCGGTGAAGAAGTCACCATCGGCGGCATCGAGAAGATGTCGAAGTCGAAACGCAACACCGTCGATCCGGATGACATCATCGCCACCTACGGCGCCGACGTTGCGCGCTGGTTCATGCTGTCGGATTCGCCGCCCGATCGCGACGTGATCTGGAGCGACGAGCGCGTGCAGGGCGCATCGCGCTTCGTGCAACGGCTGTGGCGGCTGATCAACGACTCGGCCGAGATCGGCGCCGCAGCGCCAGCGGCAAGACCGGCCGCATTCGGCCCCGAGGCGCTGGCGCTACGCAAGGCGGCCCACGGCGCACTCGACAGGGTTTCCACCGGAATCGAAAAGCTGCACTTCAACGTCTGCCTGGCCTATATCCGGGAATTTTCCAACACGCTGAGCGAAGTGCTGGCCCGTCCCGGGCAGCCCTCGCCGGATATTGTCTGGGCCATCCGGGAGGCCGCGGTCATCCTTGTTCAACTGTTCGCACCCATGATGCCGCATCTGGCAGAGGAGTGCTGGGGTGTGCTGGCGCAGCCGGGCCTGGTTTCCGAGGCGAGTTGGCCGCAAATCGAACGCGATTTGCTGGTTGAAGACACCGTGACGCTGGTGGTTCAGGTCAATGGCAAGAAACGGGGTGATGTCACGGTGGCCCGCACTGCCCAGAATCCGGAAATTGAGGCTGCCGTTTTGGCGCTTGATGCGGTAAAACAGGCCTTGGGCGACAATCCCGTCCGCAAAGTGATCGTTGTTCCCATGAGGATCGTGAATGTCGTTGGCTAGGACCCGCATCGCCGCTCGGCTTTTGGCCGTGGCCGCCCTGGCGGCACTGACGGCGGGCTGTTTTCAGCCGATGTATGCCGAACATGGCGATGGCACGCCTGCCTTGCGGGAAAAATTGTTGGGGGTGGAACTGCCGCCCGTCGACAAGCCCAATGCCTCGCGCGACGCCCGCCTCGGCGTGGAAATCCGTAACGCGCTGGCGTTCAAGCTCTACGGCAATGCCACCGGGATGCCACCCACCCATCGGCTGGTGCTCAGATTCTCGACCAACCGTACCTCGCTGATGACCGATTCGACCACCGGGCTACCCACCAGCGAAAATTACGGCATCGATGCGCAGTACAATCTGATCGATATCGCCACCAACAAATCGGTGATGACCGGTACGACCTTCTCGCGCGTCTCCTACGATATCCCCGGCAGCTACCAGCGGTTCGCCCGTGCCCGCGCCTTCCGCGACGCCGAGGACCGCGCCTGTCAGGAAATCGCCGAACGCATCCAGACCCGGCTGGCGTCATTCTTCTACGCCGGCACTTGAACCAACCCGTCATTCCGGATCACGCGAACACGCGGGTGCCGGAATGACAAACGCTAGTCTGGTCATGGTCGCCCTCCGCGGAAAAGAAATCGACGCCTTCCTGGCCCGACCCGATCCGGGGCGTCCCATCATCCTGCTCTATGGCCCGGATGCCGGTCTGGTGCGCGAACGCGCCGACGCGCTGCTGGCTTCCGCAGTCGATGATCCCAATGATCCGTTTTCACTAGTGAGGCTGGACGGGGATGAGCTTTCAGCCGAGCCATCACGCCTGGTCGACGAAGCGCTGACGATACCGCTGTTCGGCGGCCGCCGCGCAATCCGCGTCCGCGCCGGCTCGCGGAGTTTTGCCAGCGGGGTCGACACACTGGCTGAGACACCTCCGAAGGATTGTCGCATCGTGATCGAGGCGGGCGAGCTGAGGCCCGAGTCGCCGCTGCGCAAGGCCTGCGAACGCGCCCGGACCGCCGTTGCAATCGCCTGCTATCCCGACGGCGAGCGCGAACTAGCGAAATTGATCGACGATGAACTGCGGGGCTCGAATTTGCGCATCGCGTCCGATGCGCGCGCGGTGCTGATGGCGTTACTTGGCGGCGACCGCCAGGCTTCGCGCAACGAGTTGCGCAAGCTCGCCCTCTATGCCCATGACAAAGGCGAGGTTACACTCGACGACGTGGAGGCGGTGGTTGCCGACGCCTCCGAGCTGAAGATCGATCCGATCGTGGACGGCGCCTTCGCGGGAAACGCCGCCACCGTGGAAACCGAGTTCGCCAAGGCGATGGTGGCAGGCACCTACCCTGGCATGATACTTTCGGCAGCCCAACGGCAAGCCGCATGGTTGCACAAGTCGGCGCTCGCCGTTGCCGATGGAACGCCAATACCGGCATTGCTCGACGGCGGATTTCCGCGGGTCCACTTTTCACGCAAGGGAAACGTCGAGACCGCGCTGCGTAATTTCAGTGTGGCGCGGCTGACGCTGATCATCGATCAACTGGCAACCGCGGCGCTTGAGATGCGCAAGCAGGCGCCGCTCGCCGCGGTCATCGCGCAGCGTGTGCTGCTATCGATCGCGGTGAACGCGAAACGTCGGGGGTGATTTTCTTCCCCTCTCCCGCTCTTCGCGGGAGAGGCAAAAGGAAAACTGCGCCGTTTTCTTCAGCCTTTCCTCGCCAGCCTGCGCACGATCTCGTCGAGCTGATCGAGGTCGCGGTAGCGGATGTGCACGGTACCGCCGGCGTCGCGATGATCGATATTGACCGCGAGCCCAAGGGCATCGCTGACCCGCTTCTCGAGGGCGACCGTATTGGGGTCTTTCACAGGGCCGCCGCGCGCCTTTTGCGGCTTGCGCACGGGTACGCCCTCGACATGCGCCAGCGCCTCGGCCTGACGCACATTGAGGCCCTCCTCGACAATGTGTTTGGCAGAAGCCGTCGGGTCGGGCACGCCGATCAGCGCCCGGGCATGGCCGGCGGATAACTGGCCCGAAGCGATGTAGGCCTGCACCTCGGCCGGCAGTTTCGTCAGGCGCATCATGTTGGCGACGTGGCTGCGGCTCTTGCCGACGATCTTTGCGATTTCGTCCTGGCTGCGTTTGAATTCATTGGCGAGCGCGTGATAGCCCTGCGCCTCTTCCATCGCATTGAGGTCCTCGCGCTGCACGTTTTCGATGATCGCGAATTCGAGTGCATCCGAATCGCTGACATCGACCGGCACGATCGGCACTTCGTGCAAGCCCGCGATCTGCGACGCGCGCCAGCGGCGCTCGCCGGCGATGATCTCGTAGCGATCCTGCGCGCCCTTGACCGGCCGCACCACGATCGGCTGGATCACGCCGTGCTGTTTGATCGATGCCGCGAGTTCGCCGAGCTCGGTGTCGGCGAAGTCGCGGCGCGGATTGCGCGGATTGGGTTTGAGAAATTCGATCGGGACCTTGCGCTGCGCCCGCGGCCGATCCAGATGCGCGGCCTCGCCGCCGACATCTCCGATCAGACTTGCAAGACCGCGGCCCAATCGCGAACGCGCTTCGTCGGCCATCGCCAGCTCCCTTGGATTCAACTTAAGCACTCCTGTGTTACTTCGGCTCGGAACTCTTGCCGCCGTCATTCCGGGGCGTTCGCGAAGCGAGCGAATCCGGAATCTCGAGGTAAGAGGCCGAGAAGTTTCGTTTCACCATCTCGGGATTTCCGCATCAATCCGCCGGAGCGGATTGCCCGGAATGACTTAGGGGACTAATGCGCCCGCAGCTCGCGCTCGCGCTGGATGACTTCCGTCGCAAGCTTGAGATAGGCTTCGCTGCCGACGCATTTGAGATCATAGACCAGCACCGGCTTGCCGTAGGATGGCGCCTCGGAAATGCGCACGTTGCGCGGGATCATGGTCTTGTAAACCTTGCTCCCCATGAACTGCCTGACGTCGGCAACAACCTGGTTGGACAAATTGTTGCGGGAGTCGAACATGGTCAGCACAATGCCATGGATCGAAAGGTTGGGATTGAGCGTGGCCCGCACCTGCTCCACCGTCTGCAACAACTGCGACAAGCCTTCGAGCGCGAAGAACTCACACTGCAACGGCACCAGGATCGCGTCGGACGCCGCCATCGCATTGACGGTGAGAAGATTGAGCGACGGTGGGCAATCGATCAGAACATAAGTGTAATCGGTATCCTCCGTGGTGTTGGTGTTGAGCGCCGCGATGGCATCACGCAGTCGAAACGCGCGATCGCGCGTTGATCCGAGCTCGAGTTCGAGCCCAGAAAGATCCATGGTCGAAGTGGCGATATGCAGCCGGGGCACCGCGGTCGGCACAACCGAGTCGCGCAAGGGCGCCTCGCCGATCAGCACGTCGTAGGTCGAACAGTTGCGGCTGCGGCGGTCGATGCCAAGGCCGGTCGAGGCATTGCCCTGCGGGTCGAGATCGACGATCAGCACCCGTTCACCGATCGCGGCCAAGGCCGTGCCAAGGTTGATGGCGGTCGTGGTCTTGCCGACGCCGCCCTTTTGGTTGGCGAGTGCCAGAATGCGCGGATGGCCCACCGCGCGTTGGGCTTTATCATCTTGAAATATATCACTAATTATGGTCATGCGCGGGTTGCCATGGCTGCGGTGGACGGGTTACGGCGCTCGATGCGATCGAGTTCGACGATCCAGCCCTGTCCACCGGTGCGGCTGGCGTGAAGTTGAGGATCGATATTCCAATATTTAGTGGCTACGGTCAATTCAGCCTCTACATCTTGGCCTTTTAGAAACAGCGCTTTCCCGCCACTTCTCACCAAGGGCTCCGCAAACCCGAGAAGTTTATGTAGCGGAGCCAAGGCTCGGGCGGTGACGCAATCGACGGGGCCTGTGATTCTATCCACGTTATCCCCGATGTCAGCCGGATGCACGGTCCCGGGGGAGCCGGTGATGCGGATCGCCTCGCGCAGGAAGGCCGCCTTCTTGGCGTTCCTTTCAACCAGATGCACCCGGGCGCCCGGCGTTTCCGCCAACGCACAGGCGAGCACCACGCCTGGGAAACCCCCGCCGCTGCCGAGATCCGCCCACGTTTTCGCGGCCGGGGCGATCACCATAAGCTGCAGCGAATCCGAGATGTGGCGGGTCCAGAGATTTGCCAATGTCGACGGCGCAACAAGGTTGGTCTTGATCTGCCACTCCATCAGGAGATCAACGAAACGATCGAGCCGCGCCTCCGTTTCACGTGAAACAGGCGTCAGCGCCAACGCTGCTGACTTGTCGGAGGGGGCGGGCCCCCTCGGCGCTTCGCCTTTGCGTGGTGGGGTCGGGGACAGTGGTTTGCCGGCGCCGGAGGTCATGGAATCCGCCTCCCGAACTTTCTCCGCCCAGAGCGAGCTGAGCGGGTCGTGGCAAGTCGGCCGTCGTCTTGTTTCACGTGAAACACCTTACGTGCCCGCGGTAGACGCTCCAACACTTGGCTTCCGTCGCGCTTCGCGCCGCAGATAGGCGGCCAGAATGCCCAAGGCGGCGGGTGTCAAACCATCGAGCCGACCCGCCTGCCCCACCGTGCGCGGCCGCGCCGTTTGGAGTTTCGAACGTGCCTCGTTGGAAAGGCCGGGGACCGCGCTGTAGTCCACATCGCCGAGAACCAGCCCCTCGTCGCGGCGGAAGGCATCGACATCAGCGACCTGGCGTTTGAGATAGACGTCGTATTTCGCATCAATCTCAAGATGGACCGCGATCGCTGGGTCAATGGCCGACAGCTCCGGCCAGATGCCACGGATCTCCGACCAGCCGATCTCAGGATAAGCCAGAAGCTCAAAGGCCGAGCGGCGCTGACCGTCTCTATTGAGCGCCAGGCCATATCTGGAAGCTTCATTCGGCGTTAGCGTCAGCGATTTGGTCTGGGTCTTCGCGGCATTCAGGGCGGCCATTTTGGCGCCGTGACGAAGTGAACGTGCATGACCTACACACCCCAGCGCAATTCCCTTGTCGGTCAGGCGCTGATCGGCGTTGTCGGCGCGCAGCGTCAGGCGATACTCGGCCCGTGACGTGAACATCCGATACGGCTCGGTGATGCCGCGCGTGACCAGATCGTCGATCATAACTCCGAGATAGCCGTCGGCGCGATCGAACACGATCGGCTCAGAGCCGCCGGACGCCAGCGCGGCGTTCAGGCCCGCGACCAACCCCTGTGCGGCGGCCTCTTCATAACCTGTGGTGCCATTGATCTGGCCGGCCAGGAACAGCCCTGGCAGCCGCTTGGCTTGCAAGCTCGAATCAAGCTCTCGCGGATCGACATGATCGTATTCGATGGCATAGCCCGGGCGAACCATGCGCACGTGCTCCAGTCCCGGAATCGACGCGAGGATCGCCAGCTGCACTTCTTCCGGCAGCGAGGTCGAGATGCCGTTAGGGTAGACGGTGGTGTCGTCGAGGCCTTCCGGCTCCAGGAAGATCTGATGCCCGTCGCGATCGCCGAAGCGAACGATCTTGTCTTCGATCGAGGGGCAATAGCGCGGGCCGCTGCTCTTGATCTGTCCGGAATACATCGGCGAGCGATGCACATTGGTCCGGATCACCTCATGGGTTGCCGGCGTGGTTCGGGTGATACCGCATTGGATTTGTGGCGTGCTGATGTGATCGGTCATTACCGAGAACGGCTCGGGCGGAACGTCACCGGGCTGCATTTCGACGGCCGACCAGTCGATGGTGGTGCCGTCCAGCCGTGGCGGGGTGCCGGTCTTCAGCCGTCCCAACGTAAAGCCTGCGCGCTCGAATGAGGTCGATAGACCCGTCGCCGGCGCCTCCCCGACTCGGCCAGCGGGCCAGTTGCGCTCGCCAAGATGGATCAGCCCACGTAGGAAGGTCCCGGTCGTGATCACGACCGCACCGGCGAAGAGCTCGCGGCCATTGGCAAGGCGGATACCCGTGACGCGGCCGTTCGAAACGATCAACTCGTCGGCCTCGCCTTCGATCACGGCCAGGTTGGCCGTCTCGCGGATGGCGGCCTGCATCGCGGCGGCGTAAAGCTTCCGATCGGCCTGGGCCCGCGGTCCGCGCACGGCCGGACCCTTGCGCCGATTGAGCATCCGAAACTGAATGCCCGCCGCATCGGCAACCCGGCCCATCAGGCCATCCAAGGCGTCAACCTCCCGGACCAGGTGACCCTTGCCGAGGCCGCCGATCGCCGGATTGCAAGACATCGCGCCGATGGTTGAAAAGCGATGGGTCACCAAGGCGGTCTTCGCGTCCATACGCGCAGCCGCACTGGCGGCCTCGCAGCCCGCGTGGCCTCCTCCAATGACAATGACGTCGAATGATTCTGCGCCGGCGATCATGCCCGGCGTTCTATAACGCGCACGCAAGACTCGAAAGTGCTAAAGTTGGTTGTTTCACGTGAAACGGTCATTTGGCCGTGGTTAGAGGATCGTTCACGTGAAACGCTCGGCCACTAGGAATGAACCAAGAAATGAACAATAGATATACTACTTCCCCACACAGAACTCCCTGAAGATGGCATCCAGGACATCCTCAACATCGACCCGACCCAATAGCCGCCCTAAGGAATTGGCCGCCGCCCGCAGCTCCTCCGCCGCAAGTTCTTCCCCCTCAGCCACCACCGCAATGCTCCGCCGCAGCGACGCCACCGTCTCCTGCAGCAATTCTCTTTGTCGGTGCCGCCCGATCAGGCCGTCCTCCTTTGAACCGAAATAATCCCGCGCAAAAGCCACCAGGGCCTCGAGCAATCCTGCAACTCCATCGCCCCGGCTCGCGGAAATTTTAAAGTCGGTCCCTGCTCTCGCCTCCGGCGAGATCCCCGCCGCCTCACCCGCCTCCTCAAGATCAATCTTGTTGCGCACTACCCACGCCGGCGCCTCGCCAGCGTCCCCACTCGTCTCGTGCTGCGCATCGATCATCCACAACACCAGGTCCGCCTCGCCTGCCCGCATGCGGGCCCGTCGCACGCCCTCCTGTTCGACGGGATCATCGGTCTCCCGAATTCCAGCAGTATCGATCACCGTCACCGGATAACCATCGAGATCGAGCTGGACTTCGATGACGTCGCGCGTGGTGCCGGCGTGCGGCGAGACGATCGCGACCTCCCGCCGTGCCAGTAGATTGATCAAGGTCGATTTTCCGACATTCGGCGGCCCCGAGATCGCCACCACCAGTCCTTCGCGCAGCCGCTCACTTCGTCCCTGCGCCGCTAGGACTTCTTGAATCTCCTCCAGGAGGGATTTGATCCTGGCCAATGCCGGCGCGATCAGCTCCGCAGGCACATCGCCCTCGTCGGAGAAATCGATTCCGGCCTCAATCAACGCCGAGGCTTCGATGATCCGTGCGCGCCAATCCCTCGCTCTATCGCCGAGCAAGCCCTTGAGCTGGCGTAGCGCCTGGCGGCGCTGCCGATCGGTATCGGCGCGAATCAGATCGTCGAGGGCTTCGGCTTCGGTGAGGTCGAGCTTGCCATTCTCGAAGGCGCGGCGCGTAAATTCGCCCGGTTCGGCGGCTCGAACGTGTTCGAATGCGGAGAGCGTCGCGAACAGCGCCGCCAGCACCGCCCGCCCGCCGTGGACATGAAATTCCGCGACATCCTCGCCGGTCGCGCTCGCGGGGGCCGGAAACCACAGCACGACCGAATTGTCGATCGGCTGCCGGCTGGCATCGCGCAGCAGCACCCGCGAGGCCATCCGCGGTTCAGGCATTTTCCCGGCGAGGGAGGCGAGCACCGCCTCCGCCTGGGGTCCTGAAACCCGCACAATCGAGATGGCGCTCGGCGGCCTGCCCGATGACAAGGCAAAGATAGTCTGTTCTCGCGGATGCATCGCCTATTTGTGCCCGGGCCACTGAAAGCGCAAACGCAATTTCAGTCGGCCCTGTGTTCGGCTAACCAATCCAACGGATAAGACACAATCCTTGCCGCGGCAAATACCCAACGGGATCTTGCACATATGAAAGGGGCGCCTCTGCAGCACGCAGAGACGCCCGATTCGAGCTTCGCGAACCAGCTCAGGTATTCATCGACTCGAAGAATTCCGCGTTGTTCTTGGTGTTGCGGAGCTTGTCGAGCAGGAAGTCGATCGCGTCCATCGTTCCCATCGGATTGAGTATCCGGCGCAGCACGTACATTTTCTTGAGCAGCTGCGGATCGGTGATCAATTCTTCCTTGCGGGTGCCGGAGCGCGAAATGTCGATCGCGGGGAAGGTGCGCTTGTCCGAAACCTTGCGATCCAGAATCAATTCGGAATTGCCGGTGCCCTTGAATTCTTCGAAGATCACTTCGTCCATGCGGCTGCCGGTATCGACCAGGGCGGTAGCGATGATCGTAAGCGATCCGCCTTCTTCGATGTTGCGCGCGGCGCCGAAGAATCGCTTCGGCCGCTGTAGCGCGTTGGCATCGACACCACCGGTCAGCACCTTGCCGGATGAAGGCACCACCGTGTTGTAGGCACGCCCCAGCCGCGTGATCGAGTCCAGGAGGATCACCACGTCGCGGCCGTGCTCGACCAGCCGCTTGGCTTTCTCGATTACCATTTCGGCGACCTGGACGTGGCGCACCGCGGGCTCGTCGAAGGTCGATGAAACGACCTCGCCCTTGACCGAGCGCTGCATGTCCGTGACTTCCTCCGGCCGCTCATCGATCAACAACACGATCAGGTAGCATTCGGGGTGATTGGCCGTGATCGAATGCGCGATATTCTGCATCAGCACAGTCTTGCCGGTGCGCGGAGGGGCCACGATCAAGGCACGCTGGCCTTTACCGATCGGGGCTACGATGTCGATAACCCTTGCGGAAAGGTCCTTTCTGGTGGGGTCTTC
>DASQOU010000255.1:0-2723 GCA_035644295.1 Bradyrhizobium sp. | reverse complement strand
CGCGATCAGAAACTCGATCGGCTTTAGCGGGCTCATCATCAGGTTGCCGAGATTGCGCGCCCACATCTCCTCGAGAAAGGAGATCGAAAAGCCGAGCTGCCCGCGAAACAGGATGTCCCACAGGATCACCGCACCGACCAGCGTACCGCCGGCGCGCGAGAAAAAGCCGGCATTCTGGGAGATGTAATTCTGCAGAAATCCCCAGGTGATGATTTGCAGCGCCGGCCAATAGAGCAATTCCAATAGCCGCGGCCATGAGGACATCAACAGATACCAATAGCGCACGATCATCGCGTTGATCCGATGTGGCGCAATACCCCGGACCATCGCGAGCCTGCTCATGGCGTGCCCTCCTGAACGCGGCCGCGCGCGACGTCGAGGAAAACTTCCTCCAGCGTTGCCCGGTTGTAACGCGCCATGATGTTGTCCGGAGTGTCGTCGTCCTCAATCCGGCCGCGCTTCATGATGATGACGCGGTCGCACAGGCGCTCCACTTCGAGCATGTTGTGCGACGCCAAAAGGATGGTCGCGCCATTTTCCTTGCGGTAGGTCTCCAGGTGCTGCCTGATCCAGTCGGCGGTGTCGGGATCGAGCGACGCCGTCGGTTCATCCAGCAACAATAATTCGGGCTGATTGATCAACGCCTTTGCCAACGCCACGCGGGTCTTTTGCCCGGCCGAGAGCTTGCCGTTGGCGCGATCGAGGAATTCGCCGAGGTCGAGATCGGCGGCGAGCTTCTCGATGCGTTCGCGTAGATTCGCAACGGCATACAGACGGCCGAAGATGGTCAGGTTCTGCCGCACGGTGAGCCGATTGGGCATATCGACATAGGGACTTTCGAAATTCATCCGGCCCCGCACGTTGTCGCTTTGCTCGGGCATCGAACGGCCCAATACCTGGATGTGCCCCGAAGTCGGCAGTACCAGCCCCATGATCATGGCAATCGTCGTGGTCTTTCCGGCGCCGTTGCCCCCGAGCAGTCCCGTGATGCTGCCACCTGTGATGCGAAACGACACATCGTCGACGGCGCGGGTGGTCTTGTAGAGTTTGGTCAGGCGCGCGACCTCGATCGCGGCCGATTTGGCAGGATCGGCCGCAGGCGATCTATGGGCAACCATGTCGTCGATCGTCATGCGATCCGTTCATTGAGCCATCATGGCGGCAAGCGCAAGAAGCTCGTCATGCCCGGCCGTGACGGAGGCCTGACAAGACGGAACCTGCAAATTTGTGATCGGGGCACGGCGCGGCTAAACTCCGGGAATGACTGACGTCGCCGCCTCCGATTTTCGTCATCCGCGCCGCTATGTCCGTCTGGACACGATATTGCGGCTGCGTTGGCTCGCCGTGCTCGGCCAGCTCGTCGCCATCTTCATCGTGGTCCAGGGGCTCGAATTCGATGTCGAGGTCGCCCCCTGCGTGGCCATCGTCGGCCTGTCCGCCCTGCTCAATCTCGTCCTGCAGATCGGATTCAACCCGATGCAGCGGCTGGAGCCGGCTTACGCGGCGGCGTTGCTGGCCTTGAACATCGTCGAACTGGCTGGACTTTTGTTTTTCACCGGCGGCCTGCAGAACCCTTTCTCTTTTCTGTTTCTGGCCCCGGTTCTGATCTCGGCGACAGCGCTGCCGATCAGGCTGACCATCGCGCTCGGGATCCTAGCGGTCGCCTGCGCCTCGGTGCTGGTATTTTTTCATCTGCCGCTGCCATGGGACAGCGACGATCCGCTGGTGCTGCCGCCGATCTATCTGTTTGGTGTCTGGCTCTCGATCGTCCTCGCGATCGGGGTCACCAGTCTCTATGCTTTCCAGGTTGCCGAGGAAGCCCGCAAACTGTCGGACGCATTGGCGGCGACCGAGCTCGTGCTGACGCGGGAACAACATCTCACCCAGCTCGACGGACTTGCCGCCGCCGCCGCCCACGAACTCGGGACGCCGCTCTCGACCATCTTCTTGATTTCGCGCGAACTGGAGCAGTCCCTGGATAACAGTCAGCTCGCGGGCGATATCAAGACGCTGCGGGAACAGGCACAGCGCTGCCGCGATATTCTGGCCAAGATCACCCAACTCTCCTCGACCGGCGCGCCGTTCGATCGCATGCCGTTGTCCGCGCTGATCGAGGAGGCGGTGGCGCCGCATCGCGATTTCGGCGTCGCGATCAAGGTCCGGATCGCGGTTGCGGGCACCCCCGAGCCGGTCGGAACCCGAAATCCAGCGATCCTTTATGGGGTCGGCAACATCCTGGAAAACGCCGTCGATTTCGCCCGGACGACCGTGGAGGTGAACGCGTGGTGGAATACTGAGGCCGTCGAGATTGTCATTTCCGATGACGGGCCGGGGATTGCGCCCGAGATGCTCAAGCGCATCGGCGAACCCTATCTGTCGCGGCGGCGCCGTGCGGCTGAGGTCCAGGGCGCCCATAGCGGTCTTGGTCTCGGCGTGTTTATCGCCCGCACCCTGCTGGAGCGCACGGGCGCAAAGGTCTCCTTTACCAACCGGGTTTTTCCGGACCATGGCGCCGTGGTTCAGATCGCCTGGCCGCGAAGCCGCTTCGAGGCGCGCGAACCCACCGCGGAGCTGGCTTAGAGCTTGATCCGGAAAAGTGACAACCGGCTTTTTCGAAAAGATCATGCTCAAACAAAGAGATGATCTCGAGGGCTGACGGGACAACTGGCGGATCGACTTTAGGCGGCCTTGGCAGCGCCAGTTGCCACGCCATATGTTGCTGT
>DASQOU010000254.1:0-15770 GCA_035644295.1 Bradyrhizobium sp. | reverse complement strand
CGTAGCAATGAACATGACCGTCGTGCCCTCAGCGATATCGGCAACCCCAAACGGCACCACGCGCCCGCAGGTGCGCATCGTCATTGTCGGTCATGTCGATCATGGCAAATCGACCTTGGTCGGCCGCCTCCTGCATGAAACCGGCAGCCTGCCGGAAGGCAAACTCGAAATGCTCAAGGCCGTCAGCGCGCGGCGGGGCATGCCGTTCGAATGGTCGTTCCTTTTGGACGCCCTGCAGACCGAGCGCGATCAGGGCATCACCATCGACACCACGCAGATTCGCTTTCGCACCCGCTCGCGCGACGTGGTGCTGATCGATGCCCCCGGTCACGCCGAATTCCTGCGCAACATGATCACCGGTGCTTCGCAGGCGGACGGCGCGCTTTTGATCATCGACGCGCTGGAAGGCGTGCGCGACCAGACCCGGCGCCACGGCTACCTGTTGCATCTCTTGGGCATCAAACAGGTCGCGGTGGTCGTCAACAAGATGGACCGGGTTGATTTCAGCGCGGCGCGATTTGCCGAAATCCGCGACGAGATCTCCGCTCATCTGACCGCTCTCGGGGTGACGCCCTCGGCGGTCATCCCGATTTCGGCGCGCGATGGCGACGGCGTGGCCGAACGAACGCGGAGGATTCGCTGGTACGACGGCCCGACCGTGGTCGAGGCGCTCGATGCGCTCGAGCCGTCGCGGCCGCTGGAGCAGCTCGCGCTGCGGATGCCGGTGCAGGCGATCTACAAGTTCGACGACCGCCGCATTGTCGCGGGCCGGATCGAATCCGGCGGCCTCGCCGCCGGAGACGAGGTCGTCATCATGCCTGCGGGCAAAATCGCAAAGATCAGAAGCGTGGAGGGCTGGCCGCTGACGCCAGTCAAGGGCGCCCAGACCGCGGGCCGGTCCGTCGGCATCACGCTCGACCGCGAACTGTTCATCGAACGCGGCGACGTCATTGCCCATGTCGGAAGCAGCCCGCGCGACACGCGCCGGCTCCGCGCGCGGATCTTCTGGCTGCACGACAAGGCGCTTGCCAAGGGCGAGCAAATCCTGGTTCGGCTCGGCACGCGGGAAGTGCGCGCCACCGTGGTCGCGATCGAGAAGGCGGTCGATCCCGGCGAATTATCGAGCGTCGAGAACACATCGATCGCGCGCAACCATGTCGGCGAGATCGACATCTCGCTGGCGCAGCCGATTGCCGCCGATCCCTATACCGACAATCCCCGCACCGGACGGCTGGTGATCGAGGTCGGCGGCCGCATCGCCGGCGGCGGCCTGGTGCTGACGGTCGACGCCGGACAACGCGCCGTTCCCGTCGATATCGTGCCCGTGGAATCCGCGCTGCGCCCTGACGAACGCTCGGCGCGATATCGCCACAACGGCGCGGTGGTCTGGCTCACGGGCCTGCCCGGCTCCGGAAAATCGACGCTGGCGCGCGCGCTGGAGCGCAGGCTGTTCGGCAATGGCGGTTCGCCGGTCTTGCTCGATGGCGATACGCTGCGTGCCGGGCTCAACGGCGATCTCGGCTTTTCCGAAAGCGATCGGGCCGAGAATATCCGCCGGCTCGCCGAAGTCGCCACTCATCTTGCCCGCAACGGACACATCGCCATTGTCGCGGCGGTTTCGCCCTCGCGCCAAGACCGCGCCGCGGCGCGCCGCATCGCCGACACGGCGTTCCGCGAAATCCATGTCGCAACGCCTGCCGAGGTGTGCGAGAGCCGCGATCCCAAGGGCCACTACGCCAAGGCGCGCGCAGGCGCGCTACCGTCCTTCACCGGCATCGGCAATGATTACCAGCCTCCCGCCAAGTGCGAATTGACGCTCGATACCTCGACGCGCTCGGTTGGCGAGGCGACCGTCGAGATCGAGAAGATGCTGACGGAGACCGGGGTTTTGTTCGACGAAGTGGTTGATCTGGCCGCCAATATCTAAGCCGCCGCCGGCACATCGTTTGCGCAAAGAGGGCCTCGAAAGGCCTTCTCATGGCCCCTTCTTTGGCGCTAAAAGAGCCCCCAACGCCGCCTTTGCGGCGCTCTTTATTTGTCCCGAAAAACACTGTTAACCGCCGCCTCCCGCAAGGTTTTATAATGAATCGCATCGACGCCCACGGATTGAAGATCGCCCCGGTTTTGTTTGATTTCATCGCCAAGGAAGCGGCGCCCAAAACCGGGATTTCGCCCGACGCGTTCTGGGCAGGACTGGCCGCCATCGTCCGCGATCTGGCGCCGAAAAATCGTGAGCTGCTTGCCTTGCGCGACGCGCTGCAGGTGAAAATCGACGGCTGGCACCGCGCCAACAAGGGCAAGCCGGTCGACCTCAATGCCTACACGGCCTTCTTGAAGGAGATCGGATATTTGCTGCCGGAGCCGGCAACGCAGAAGGTCGAGACGGCCAATGTCGATGAAGAGATCGGAAAGATCTGCGGGCCCCAGCTGGTCGTGCCCCTCACCAATGCGCGCTACGCGCTCAACGCCGCCAACGCGCGCTGGGGCAGTCTCTATGACGCGTTTTACGGCACCAATGCGATCCCGCACGACCCGAGCGAAAGCGGCAAAGGCTTCAACAAGGCGCGCGGCGACAAGGTGGTCGCCAAAGCCAAGACCTTCCTCGATTCTGCCGTGCCGCTCGCGACCGGCAGCCACACCGACGTGACGTCCTACAGCGTGATCAGCGGCCGGCTCGCGGTCAAACTGAAGAGTGGCAATGCCACCGCGCTGAAATCGAACACGCAGTTTACCGGCTATCGCGGCGACGAGACGGCCCCGACCGCCATCCTTTTGGTCAACAACGGCCTGCACGTCGAAGTCAAGATCGACCGCCATCATATGATCGGCAAGGACGACCCGGCCGGCGTCGCCGACATGATCCTGGAATCCGCCGTCAGCACGATCCTCGACATGGAAGACAGCGTCGCTACCGTCGATGCCGAAGATAAGGTGCTGGTCTATCGCAATACGCTCGGCTTGATGAATGGCACATTATCCGCCGACTTCGAAAAGGGCGGCAAGACGCTGACGCGCGCGCTCAATCCCGACCGCGTCTACAAGGCTCCTGACGGGGGTGAACTCAAGCTGCACGGCCGCAGCCTGTTGCTGATGCGCAACGTCGGGCATCACATGTTCACCGATGCCGTGCTCGACGCCACCGGCGAGGAAATTCCGGAAGGACTGCTCGACGCCGCCGTCACCGGCCTGCTCGCGATCCACGACCTCAAGGGCCAATCGAAGCTGCGCAACAGCCGGACCGGCTCCGTCTATATCGTCAAGCCGAAGATGCACGGCCCTGACGAGGTCGCGTTGACCTGCGAACTGTTCGCCCGGGTCGAGAAGATGCTGTCGTTGCCGGAAAACTCCATCAAGGTCGGCATCATGGACGAGGAGCGGCGCACCACGGTCAACCTCAAGGCCTGCATCCAGAATGCCATCAAGCGCATCTGCTTCATCAACACCGGCTTCCTCGACCGCACCGGCGACGAGATCCATACCTCGATGGAAGCAGGCCCGATGATCCGCAAGAACGACATGAAGGCCCAGCCGTGGATCAAGGCCTATGAGGACTGGAACGTCGATATCGGCCTGATCGACGGCCTGCCCGGCCACGCCCAGATCGGCAAGGGCATGTGGGCCGCCCCCGACATGATGGCCGATATGCTGGCGCAGAAGATCGCGCACCCGCAGGCCGGCGCCACTACCGCGTGGGTTCCCTCGCCGACCGCGGCGACGCTGCACGCGCTGCACTATCACCAGGTCAACGTGGTGGCGCGCCAGCAGGAACTGGCCAGAGGCGGTCCGCGTGCCCGGCTTGCCGACATCCTCACCATCCCGGTAACGCAATCGAACTGGGCGCCCGACGATGTCCGGCAGGAGATCGACAACAACTGCCAGGGCATCTTGGGTTACGTCGTGCGCTGGGTCGATCAGGGGGTCGGATGCTCCAAAGTGCCCGACATCCACGACATCGGGCTGATGGAAGACCGCGCGACCTTGCGGATTTCAAGCCAGCATCTGGCGAACTGGTTGCTTCAGGGCGTCGTCACCAAAGAGCAGGTGATGGACTCGCTGAAGCGAATGGCGGTGGTGGTCGACGGCCAGAACAAGGGCGACCCGCTGTATCGGCCGATGGCACCCGGTTTCGATGGTGTCGCCTTCAAGGCGGCCAGCGACCTGATCTTCAGGGGGCGCGAGCAGCCGAACGGCTACACCGAATATATCCTGACGGCGCGGCGCCGCGAGGCCAAGGCGGCGAGTTGACTTCCAATGAGTAGCGGCAAATGATTTATAACATCATTGACAGACGAACGCGCCAGCACCGGTGGAGACAAATCACCGCTATCGTCGAGCCAACGTATCACGACAACACCGTTGATGATGCGGACCAGGCAGACAATGCGGGTCCCGATGCTCCCGTGCACGAGCAGCGCCCGGCGATCTCCGTCACCGACGCCGTCGCTTGGGCAACGGGGATTCCTTGCGCGGTGACACTCTATTTTTACGATCTGGGGGCAGGGATTTAAGGCGAGGAAGCTTATGTGGGGCCTCCATGCAGGTTCCCGGAACGAATGAATATCGCAATCGTTAAGCTCGTCATCCCAACGCAGGAGGAGATGACGATGGATTGGAACCAGGTTGAAGGTAACTGGAAGCAGTTCAAGGGCAAGGCCAAGGAGAAGTGGGGCAAGCTCACCGATGACGATCTCAACGTGATCGAGGGCCGCCGCGAACAGCTCGAAGGCAAGCTGCAGCAGCGCTATGGCTTCGCCAAGGACCAGATTCACAAGGACGTGGATGATTGGTTCCGCACGCTGAAGTAAGTGTCTTGATCGGCCAAGAAGCCCCGGCCCCGGTTCTCGCCGGGGCTTCTTTTGTTCCCGTATCGGTCAGCCGCCACGGTTCTGCGTTGCCCTCCGATCGGCCCCGTTCCGCTTTCTGCTCGCTCGGCTGGCATAGAGTTTCGCTGACGCTCCATAGCCTGCGCGCAACATCCACATCATGGGTGATCGGTTTGGTTGGTGTTTCGCGACATCGAACATAAAAGCGGCCGGTGACTCCAGCAACGTCCGGCGAGGACGCGAGATAAATGGATGTTTCCGCCCCTTTTTCAGGAGTGGCCAGAAGCGGAAAGTTCTGCATGAACAGCCCAAACAGCGCCGCCAAACCATCCAGGTTGTTGCCGAACCGGGTTCGCGTCGGACCCGGGAAAAGGCAATTGGCGGTAACGCCGGTATCGGCGAGACGCCGGCTCAGTTCGAACGTGAAGAGGACATTTTCCAGCTTCGAGCGAAAATAGGCGCCGAGAAAATGATGCCCCTTCTCGCTCTGCAGGTCCTCGAAATCAAGCGCGGAACTGTAGGTGCCCGAGGTCGTCGTGACGATGCGTCCACCCCGCGCCGCGCGGACGCGATCGAGCAGAAGATTTGTCAACAGGAACGGCGCCAGATGATTTACCGCGAACGTCTTCTCGATCCCATCGACGGTCAATTCGCGGCGCGCAAAGACGGCACCGGCATTGTTGATTAGCACATCAACCTGCGCGTACGTGTCTTTGATTGCCTCGGCAAGACTGCGAATTTCGCGCTGTGACAACAAATCCGCCAGAAAGACCGCCGGCTGTCGTCCGGTCGCCGCCGCGGCAACATCCTTCCTAGCCGCTTCCGCGCGTTCCGCATCACGACAGACCATCACGATCGCGCTGCCCTGGCGCGCCAATTCCCGCGCGGTTGCCAATCCGATGCCGCTGCTCGCGCCGGTGATGACGACGATTTTGTCTTTCATTTTTGGCTCCTTTTTGCGCGCGTCTTACACGTGAGCGTCGGTGCCCGGCGCGGATTCATTGCCGCGAATGACGCGTCTGCCGAACCACATCCGGCGAAGCAATCGGTCCCGGCGGATCAATGTGTGGTAGAGGGCGCCGGCGACATGCAAAGCGATAAGCACCATCAGCAGGCGGGAAATCAGATAGTGCGCGTGACGGGAATTGTAGACCCAGAAGTCGGCCGGTATCTGTGGGTGTTGACCGATCAGGATACCCAGAATGCCGGCTTCGATCGCCATCGAGAGACCGACAGCTGCCATGCCGATTACGGCAAGATAAAGTAGCCGGTGCGATAACCACGCCAGTCCATCAAATAGGGAATTCCCGGTTGAGGCTGCAGCGGGATGACGGGTTGCGAAGCGCATCAAAAGCCGCAACAGCATCAACGTCAGAATCAAGATGCCGCCGACCATGTGACCGCGCAGCGCCTCGGCTTTCATCGGGTCGCTGTTAGGGATCTTCACCACCACCAAAACGCCAAGAGCGAGCGCGGTCGGGATCAGAATCGCCAGAAGCCAGTGCAGCACGACCAGCGCGGGGTGATACCGGGACACTTGCGGCATTTTTGTTTCTCGACCAGCGACAAAGAGCGGGGCGCAGGCGTAGCTCGATCGCCCCGGGGGATCGCGTCAGAAATCAGAATAGGAAGGCGCCCGCCGATAGTCAAATTAAAATTTATATTTTAAATATAACTTTGCCGTTTGGACTACGCAAAATGGCTCGCAAAAAAGGGCGAACCGATACCAAAGGCGCTTGGTAGCGCGGCGGCGCGCCGTTCAGCCGGCAGGTCTAGGCTTCCTTGCGCGCTTCGCGAGCGACGGCTTCCAGCCCTGCCAGGGTATACTGGAACATATGGCGAGCAAGCGCAGGGGCGTCGCTTGGCTTGAGCCCGAAAGCTGGCAGCGCGCGCGTCAGATGAGCACGGTCGGCGAGAATCAGCATGCAGATCGGCGCCATGAGGCTAACGCATGCGTACGCCACGGCCGGATGATCTTCCGGAAGATTCATGAGCTCACCGAGAAATTGCCGCAATAGGCGCGCTCTCGGAAGAACCATCTTGTCCTTCATGTCGGCCACCGACGGCGAGGGCGCGACCATTTCGCGGCCGAGCACTCGCAACACCCACGACGAGGAGAGAGGGCCGGTCAGCGCGCGAACCACGACGGTGAGGAGCGCCTCCAGTTTGGCTTTCGGATCAGTTTTTCCAGCCACCGCAGCCGAAATCGCGTCGACCGAGAAAAGACGGTTGCGAGCTTCCTCAAGCACGGCCGCGTGCAGACCTTCGATGCCACCGAAATAATAGTTCACCGCCGCCGTATTGGCCCCGGCCCGTTCACAAACCTCTCGTGCCGTCGTACGTTCAAAGCCCTTTTCCGCAAATTCCCGACCCGCCGCTTCCAACAACTGCAAGTGGGTGCTCTGGCGATCCTCCTGCGGCTTCGGCCGTGAGCCTGGGCGGTCACGATACGGCGCACGTCGTTTCATTGGCGTTTGGCCTCACATCCCAAGTCGAATCCTGGCATGTATATGCCTGCATCGCCCTGGATCAAACATTGAATTGAAATTTTGATTTGCCTCTTGCGGCAAGGCGGCCGGGCGTCAGCGGAGCAAAGCGCTCACGTTCGTCATTGCGTGCGCGAGCCAGGCAATCCGCTGCCTGAAAACAGGAGCCGGATCGCTTCGTCGCGCTCGGTCCTCCGGGATTCCTAGAACACCGCGATATATTTGAGCAGCGAAATCACGCCGAGGATAATCACGACGACGCGCACGATCTGTTTGGCGCGGCCATCGAGCGGCAGCAGATTGACGAGATACAGAATCAGAATAACGACCAGAAAAGTGACGAGCGCGCCTATAAGCATTGAAATTCCCCTGATACCGCAAGATGAGAAGCAAGTCCCCGTCAACGCGCTGACAGCCGCGCAGGTTCCCCGCAAGGAACCCTCTCCGTAAATGCCTGAAAAATTCGGCGGTTCGGAGTTTCCCGGACCGCACAACGGCAGGGCCGCTGTCTAAAAATTTACTGTTTTTTGCCGACGATATCACCGAGCAGATCGCCGACATCCAGAAGGTGGCCGGTGACGCCATCGACGCCATCAAGGGAATTGGCGGCATCATCGGCGAGGTGAACGATGTCGCGACCGCGATCGCCGCCGCGGTCGAGGAGCAGGGCACCGCTACCCAGGAAATCACCCGCAGCACCCAGCACGCCGCGCAGGGCACCAGGAACGTCTCGGAAAATATCACGGGGGTCAAAACCGACGCGGATGCCGCTGCGGCTGCGGCGGAGAACGTAAGGCAGGCCTCCGAGACGCTGGAGACGCAGAGTCTTCAGCTGAGCAGCCAGGTCACCGAATTCCTGGGCAAAATTCGCGCGGCTTGAATAGCGCCAATCTGTGTCGTCCCGGCGCACGCCGGCACCATGACCATCAGCGTTTGTTGTTGCTAAAGCCCTCAGTGACAGTGCCCCAAGCGAAGCCGCGGAGTATGGGTCCCGGCGTGCGCCGGGACGACGGGCTGCGCCGCGGGTCCTACTCCGACGCCACCACGGGAACATGCCGATAGTGCGAGCGCACGGCTTCGGGCGCGGGCGAGAGATTGAGCGACGCACCGCGTCGATCGGCGCCGCGGCCGGCAACCATCAACCCGCCGCTGCCCACCACGATGTCGCCTTTGCGAAGCGTCGGATCGTCTTCGACCTTGACCGCCGCAAGGCCGGTCGGGTCCTTGCCGTTACAGCTGCAGCCGGCGACCAGTTCGTTGCGGTAGCGAAATGCGTTCGGCAATTCGGAATACGGCTTTCCGCTTTCGGTGGCGGCATTATCGATATTGCTGCCGTAGACCACCTTGGTTTGGCTGGCCGGGCAAAGGCTGCTGCAGGAGGCCGCCTTGCCTTGGTTGCCGGCCGCCGAGATCGGGAAATAGCGCCCATCGCAGGTACGCACGCAATAGGCCTGCGAGCCGCCGGAATAGGTATAGACGCGCGCACGCGGGGCATTGAAGTCGGGGGCAACGGGACTATTGCCCTCGCTCGCAAACGGCAGCGGCGTCATCGGCGCCTGCTGCCGGTGCGCGCCGAACCCGCCGAACAGGCTGGAGAAAAACTCCTCCGCCTGCACGGCCGGCGCTAACGCCACTACGACCAAGGTCGCGGCCGCGCTCAATATCATACTGCCTGATCGCACGACCATGTTCATCTCCCAGACTGGCTCCAATCTCAGTACAAAGAGGAGGCCGAAAGGTTCATCGCCTGACGGCCCGACGGCAGCGTCGTCACGACCGGACGTAGCCGCGCCGCCGCCGGCTGAGCTTCAGTCGGGCCGGCGATCGTTCGTCTCGCTTCGAGGTGCTGCGCGTTCTTCGGCAACACCACCACCTTGGTACCGACGTCGACGCGGCTAAACAGGTCGGCGACGTCTTCATTGGTCAATCGGATGCAGCCCGAGGAAACAAACTTGCCGATCGTCGAAGGATCGTTGGTGCCATGGATGCGGTATTCGCTATTGCCGAGATACATGGCGCGGGCGCCAAGCGGATTGCCGGGGCCACCTGCCATGAAGCGCGGCAAATAGGGCTGACGCGCGATCATCTGCGCCGGCGGATGCCAATCCGGCCACTCCGCCTTGCGGCTGATGGCTTGCACGCCGGACCAGGTGAACCCGTCGCGGCCGACACCGACGCCGTAACGCATGGCGCGGCCTGGGCCGAGCACGTAATAGAGCACGGTGTTGCCGGTATCGATGATGACGGTGCCCGGCGCTTCGGTTGTATCGATGGCCACGACGGCGCGGCGCAGCCGCTCGGCAAGCACGTAGGTGTTTCCGCCGCCCTCATCCGACAGCGCGGAATCGGCCGGCGCGGCCATCATGTTATCGGACGGAAACGACGTTTGCAGCGGCGCAGCGTAGCCAAGCATCTGCGCGCTCGCCGCGCCGGTGAAAACGGCGGGCGCTAGGAGCAAGGCGCCGGCGAAGATCGCCGCGGTGGTCGTGCACGGCGAGAGCCTGCGATAAGTTGCGAATGTCTGTGTCATGTGGTGCCCCGTTCGATGTGCATCGCATTGATGCTTCTCGCAGAGCCAACTCGACTGAGGCTCACCGGTTCCGGCGCAAGTCGAATAGAAGCCGGCACTGTTCAAAGAACAGCGGCACTCACCTTTGCGCGATGGAACCTTGGCCGGACTTGCGGGTTATGTGGGCCTTCGTCGCGTGATGCCGCGGCTCGTCGTCCATTTTGGCCGAAGCGCGGGGAGAATCTGTTGCGTGTCCTGCCCAACGAACAAGCGCCATCCAGGGACGCGGCCGGTACGCCACTGCCTGACAGCAACGTCGAACTGCCCCCGGTCATTCGCCGCGCGGAGGTTGTCGCCTTTGCGCTGGTCGCGTTGCTGTTGATCGGCGTCGTCGCCGTACTCTATGTCGCCAAGGCGTTCTTTCTTCCGGTCGTGGCAGCATTCGTGGTCGGCACCATGCTCTCGCCGGCGGCAGGTTTCCTCGAGCGGCATCGAATCCCACGCGCCCTATCGGCGGTTCTGATCGTGAGCGCGGTCGGGGCCAGCGTCACCTTCATCATCGGCCTGATATCGGCGCCGCTGATGGAATGGAGCACGCGTCTGCCGGAGCTCGGCGCGCAGCTCAAGGACAAACTGCACATCCTCGACCGGCCGCTCCTGCTGTGGCAGGAGGTCCGGAGCATGCTCGGCGTATCCGATACGTTCCCGTCCGCGTCGTTCCAGATGCCGAAATTCGAATGGGTTCAGCCGACGCTGGAATTCTTGTCGCCGACCTTCACCGAGTTCTTGCTGTTCTTCGCGACCCTGGTCCTGTTCATCGCGAGCTGGCGGGACCTGCGGCGTGCGCTGATCATGAATTTCACCGGGCATGAATCGCGGCTGCGGACCTTGCGGATTTTGAACGCCATCGAGGAGCATCTCGGCGGCTATCTGCTGACGGTGATGATGATCAATCTCGGGGTCGGCGCGGCGACAGGCATCATCTGTGCGGTCACGGGCATGCCCAATCCTGCCGGCCTCGGCGCGGTGGCCGCGACCTTGAATTTCTTTCCGATTATCGGCCCGATCGCGATGTTTGTGATCCTGACGGTGGTCGGCTTGATCGCCTTTTCGACCATCGGGACGGGGTTGATCGCGCCACTGGCCTTTGTCGGCGTAACTTTTCTGGAAGGCCACTTCATCACCCCGGCCATCATCGGCCGCAGGCTCGAACTCAACGCGCTTGCCGTGTTCATCGCACTTGCTTTCTGGACCTGGCTGTGGGGGCCGATGGGCGGCTTCCTGTCGTCGCCGCTTTTGATCATGGCGCTGATTGTGCGGGATCATTTGTGGCCGCAGACCTCCCCGCAATTGCCTTAGGGGGGTGGAAGGCTTTTGTCGGATTTGGGTGTTTGTGCGAGCTATCGCTATCAAGAATCGATCCCGATTTGGGATCGCTTCGCTCCCCGCAAGGACGGAGAAACTACGTCACGCAGCGGCCGGGCTGAAGCCGCTTGGCGACCTCGGTCAATACGCTGACAACCGGCTCGCAGGCCAGGACGAGCTTTCGGTCGCCGGATTTGGTGCGAGCGGGCGAGGAGTTGGAGTTGCCGCTGGCCACGGGCACGCGCACCAGAAAGGACGTATCGGAGAAGCCATCAAGCCGAAGCGAAATCGTGCGCGTCTGCGCCGGCGATCCCCCAACGCTTGTTGCACGGTCGGCCTTCGAGCCGCGATTGACGACGTGGCCGTCCGCGGTCAAGGGATCCGTCAAGGAATTCTGGAGACCCGCCGGCGTCGTTTCGGAGAGATCGTGCCCCAGCGCAAGCTGCGCCACGCCTGAGGTCACCAAGAGCGCGATCGCGCCGTAAATTCCGATTGCCAGCCGTGACATGCTTTGCCCGCCGTCCGTCGCCCCATGGTGACCGGACAAACAACGCCAGCCCGACCACAAGGTTTCGCGGAACTCGCGATCACTTAACCGTGTGCAAAAATTATTTGCGGGGGGCGGAACGACTCCGGGGGCATGTGCGTCATTCCGGCAGCCGGTTATCCCCCCTGCCCCATTGACCGGTGACGTAGGGCGCGGCTGTGGTGATGCCAGCCGCGCCCTGCTTTTTTCTGCTACCGGGTTGATTCCCAATCGAATTCGATCGATCGCTGCTGGCGTCGCCTTGACGCGCAGCTTGCCCACGTGCAGCACAGCGGGCTGCATGAGGACGGTGGGGCATTGGGCGATTTCTTCGGGATAGTCGGACTTTCGATCGGCGTCAGCGTGGCGGCAACGGCAATCGCGGCCGCTATCAGCCTGCCGCTGGGGACGGCGCTTGCCATTTTTCCCTTTCGAGCCCGGCGTTTGCTTGTCGTGTTGGTGAACGCGTTTTTTGGCTTGCCGCCCGTGGTAGTCGGATTGATCCTCTACCTTGCGCTGTCGCGCTCCGGCCCGCTCGGTTTCCTTGAACTTCTGTTCACCCCTGCTGCGATGGTGGCCGCCCAGGCGATCCTGGCTACGCCGATCATGACGGCGCTGGTCCATCGCGCCAGCGAACGAGCCTGGGCGCGCTATGGCGACGAGCTAATTTGCGACGGGGCGTCACGC
Organism: Bradyrhizobium sp.; assembly: GCA_035644295.1. GTDB lineage: Bacteria > Pseudomonadota > Alphaproteobacteria > Rhizobiales > Xanthobacteraceae > Bradyrhizobium. The sequence continues at coordinate 3,374 of DASQOU010000254.1, read as the reverse complement.
ATCCAGGCGATTCCGCAAATTCTTCGCATCATCCGCGCGGAGCTGCTGACGGCCGCTCTGGCCGGTTTCGGCCGGACCATCTCGGAAGTCGGCGCGGTGATCCTGGTCGGCGGCAATATCCGCGGATTAACGAGGACGATGACGACGGCCATCGCGCTACAGACAAGTCAGGGCGAGCTGTCATTGGCGCTGGCGCTTGGCGCCGTGCTGATCGGGATCAGCATTTCGATCAGCGCTACGGTGTTCGCGCTGGCCGGCAGTGCAAGGACGGCGGGAAGTGACGAAACATGATCAAGAACCGGTTCCTGTCGGTGCTGGCCGTCACCTTTGCCGCCATCTATTCCGGTCAGGCCGCGGCGCAATCCATCGTTCTGGCCTCCACCACCTCCGTCGAAAGCTCCGGCCTGCTGACAAAAATCCTTCCCCAATTCACGGCAAAGAGCGGGATCACTGTCCGTGTGGTTGCGCAGGGGACGGGCAAAGCGCTCGACACCGCGCGGCGCGGTGATGCTGATATCTTGCTGGTGCACGATCCGGACGCCGAGCAGCAATTCATGGACGAGGGCCATGGCGGGCGGCGACGGCAAATCGCATGGAATGATTTCATCATCGTTGGCCCGGCCGCGGATCCGGCGCATGTGCGGGGCGGCAATGACGGCGTCGCTGCCTTGCAAGCCATTGCCTTGGCACGAGCGCCGTTCGTGTCACGCGGCGACAACAGCGGCACCCACGCGATTGAGGTGCGGCTTTGGAAAATTGCCGGGAAAGTCCCTGATGCCCTCAGCCTTGAAAAATGGTACCGCGACATCGGCGGAGGCATGGGCCAGGCGCTCAATGCCGCGGGCGCAATGAACGCCTACACGCTGACCGACCGCGGCACCTGGCTCAGTTTCAACAACAAGGGATCGCTAGGGATCGCCGTCGAAGGCGACCCGCGCCTGATCAATCGCTACGACGTCATTGAACTCGATCCGCAAAAAAATCCGACCGCAAAGCTTGGGCCAGCGAAGATCTTTGCGGATTGGCTGGTGTCGCCGGAGGGACAGCAGGCGATCGGCGCATATCAGGAAAACGGGGAGAGATTGTTCAAACCGTCGGCGGAGAAGCCGAGGTGAGCGAGAGCCGCAACCCCGGCCGCGCCAGTGGCGCATGCCGGGGTACGCGCTTACGCGCCCCCATTCTTGTTACGCAACCCCTATTACGCCACCCTTGGCGTGCGGTTGCGCGAGTTGCGCTGGAAGAACAGCGCCTGGCTCGCCACCGCGGACACCATGGCGGGCTGGAACGGCTTTGAGATCAGGAACGCCGGCTCCGGGCGCTCGCCGGTCAGGAAGCGCTCGGGGTATGCGGTGATGAACACCACGGGGACCTCGAAGGTCCGCAGCAGTTCGTTGACGGCATCCAGGCCCGAAGAGCCATCGGCGAGTTGAATATCTGCGAGAATGAGGCCCGGCTTCTTGTTCTTGGCCAGCGCAACGGCGTCGGTGTGGGTGCGGGCGACGCCGATCACGTGATGGCCGAGATTCTTCACCAGGCTTTCGAGATCCATGGCAATGAAAGTCTCGTCCTCGATGATCAGCACATCGGTGGCGATCTCGGCGGCCATTTCGCGGCCAGCGGTATCGGCAAGCCGGCGGGTCTCGGCCACATCGGTCCCGAGAATGAAGGCGACTTCTTCTTCCGAGAAGCCCTCGAGCGACAGCAGCAGAAAAGCCTGGCGCGGCAGAGGGGTGATATTCGAAAGCCGCCGCTCGGGCGGCATCGGCAGTGTTGTCACCTCGGGATCGTCGTTGAGCGACACCGAGTTCCAGATCTGGGTAAAGAGCCGGAAGAGCCCGGCACGGGGTCCATGACGCTCATCGAGCAGGGATGCATCCTGGAGCAGGGCCTCGAGCATGGCCCCCACATAGGCGTCGCCCGATGCCTGGTTTCCCGTCAACGCACGGGCATAGCGACGCAACAGCGGCAGGTGTTCGGCAACGAGCTGTGATCGGGACATCCCCACTCCATCCTTCTCTTGGGCCCAAAGCATCCAAATGGGGCGACCCGGTATGCCCCTGACAGTGGACGATTACGCCCATGGCTCAGAAAAGTTCCCTGCTTTTGCGGAACTTTTCTGCAAACTTGGAATTAGCCATTGCGCAGAGGTCGCAGGCGGATGGGCATATTCGAGGATTAGCCGTGAAAATACAAAAGCTTAACTCTCGGGGAAGCGTGGATCAGGTCATGAAGGAAGTAAAGAAGCAGGGCGGCCTAAATGCCGAGATTCAGTCGAGAATAGGCCACCAGCTGCGTGCCATGTACGACGATGTCGTCCGGCAGGGGGTTCCAGACCGGTTCGTGGAGCTGATCCGCAAGCTTGATGTGCCCGCCGCCAATCCCCAATTGGGGAATGCGGGCGATAAAAATAACGGAGGGGAATAATGCCTCTCACTGACTCACTCCGCGACGACATCCTGGCGTCGGTTCCAAGTCTTCGTGCGTTTGCGATCTCGCTTTCCGGCAATGGCGACCGGGCCGACGACCTGGTCCAGGAGACGCTGTTGCGCGCCCTGGCCAACATCGACTCGTTCCAGCCCGGCTCGAATCTGCCGGCGTGGCTGTTCACGATCCTGCGCAACCTGTTCCGCTCGGACTACCGCAAGCGGCGGCGGGAGGTGGAGGACGCCGACGGCAGCTATGCCAAAACCCTGAAGACCCAGCCGGCGCAGAGCGCGCATCTGGAGTTCGAGGAGTTCCGTGTAGCGCTCGACAAGCTTCCGCAGGACCAGCGCGAAGCGTTGATCCTGGTGGGCGCTTCCGGCTTCTCTTATGAAGATGCTGCGGCGATCTGCGGATGCGCGGTCGGCACCATCAAGAGTCGCGTCAACCGGGCACGATCAAAACTTTCTGCTCTGCTCTATGTCGATGGCGCCGAGGATTTCGGCCCCGATGAAACCGTGCGCGCGGTGATCGGCGGCAGCGGCGGCTAGATCCGCGCCCGCCCGCCTAACGCACCGGCTTCAACGGGGCCGACAACTGTTCGGTGCGATCCCTCTCCGACATATCAATCACAGTCTCCATCGGCGCGGTGAGTTCATACACGTAGCTGACATCGGTGAAGTATCGCTTCGAGGTCCCGCCAAGCGCCTCCGGCGCGACGCGATCGAGCAGGATCAGGCCGAAATCACTGTCGGCGCGGCGGGTCGCCGCGCTGGTGTTGAACTCTTCCCAGCGAAAATGAAAGATGAAGTTGGGATCTTCCCCGTTCACTTCCCAATGCGCGACGATGTGAGGATGCTTGCCGACCAGCGAAAGGCCTTCGTCGGAATGTGACGCCAGCTCGAAGAACAGCAGTGAAAGCGACTGCGCCGCCCTCGCGCTGACCGCAATGT
>DASQOU010000253.1:0-5934 GCA_035644295.1 Bradyrhizobium sp. | reverse complement strand
TCGGTCGAGCGGATCAGCTCGCGGAATTCGTAGTCCAGCCCCTGGTCGCGAAAATAGCCCTTCTCCTCCGCAACCCATTCCTGAAGCCGAAAATGCGGTTCGACGATGAACTTGCCCATTGGGATCCTCCATTGTCGCCTGAAATTGGCGATTGTCGTTGACGACAAGCCTATCTTCCGGCGATGACTTGCGCCATGCCGAAACTGGAATGATGCATATGGACCAAGAGGCATATTCGGAATTGAGCTTGCGCGAGCTGCGGGTTCTCTATGCGTTGCTGCGAGAGCGCAGCATCACCCGCACGGCCCAGGCGATGGAGACGACGCAGCCGGCGATCAGCAAGATGCTTGGCCGCCTGCGTGTGCAGTTTTCCGATCCGCTGTTCGTGCGCAACGGCCAGGCGATGCAGCCGACGGCCAAGGCGCTCGATATCGCTGATCAGCTGCGCGTTCTTCTTGCTGCCGCCGACGGCTTGCGCTCGGCGGCAACCGAATTCGATCCCGCCCGTTCGGATCGGCGCTTCAGCCTGCTGTTGACGGATGTCGGCATGATCAGGTTTCTGCCGCCTTTGATCGCGCGCGTAGCGACCATCGCGCCAAACATCAGCGTGCGCGCGGTGCCGCTGGACGCGCGACAGTTCGAGCTCAGGCTCGAGACCGGGGAGGCCGATCTGGCGTTTGGCGCGTTTCCGAAGGCCGCCCGCTATCTGCGGCGGCAGCGGCTTTATTTCGACGGCTATTCCAGCGTGCTCCGCAAGCGCCATCCGCGCGCACGAAAATGCCAATCGGCGGCTGGCTTTCTCGCCGAGCGCCACATACTGGTGACGGGATCGGAGACCGGACACGCCGCGCATCGCACCGCGCATCGCGTGTTGTCGTCCGCGATCGCGCCCGCGAATGTCATGTTGCGCGTGCCGAGCTTCATCGCCGGCGCCATTGTTGCGGCTGAGACCGACGGTGTGGCAACCCTGCCGACCAATCTGGCGCAGCGCCTCGCGGGGCCACTCGGCCTTGTTGCGTTCGAAACCCCGATCGCGCTGCCGCGTATCGAGATCGCCCAATTCTGGCACGAACGTTACCACCGTGACGCCGGCCATCAATGGCTCAGAAACCTTACCTTTGAGCTGTTTGCCCGCGCCGTCCGGCAATCCGTAAGGCGTTCAGGTGACCGACCGATCCAATGACGTTAGCCGCGCGGCCGCCCGACGGTTGGCGGCGCGGCGGCATTCCTGGCCCGCGGCAATTCTCTCCTTCAGGCGCGCGAGAATTTCCGCGGGCGCAGTATCGGGCGAGCCCGAATCGAACGGCGGCGCCGGGTTGTATTCGAGCCGCAGCTGGATGGCTTGCGCGGTCGGTCGGTCGACCAGGATCGAAACCAGCGTCAGCGCAAAATCGATCCCCGCGGTGACCCCGCCGCCGGTGATACGGTTGCGGTCGATACACACGCGCGTTTTCGCCGGGATCGCCCCGTATAGGCCGAGAAATTCCCTCGCCGTCCAATGCGTCGCGGCGCGGTATCCTTTCAAAAGGCCGGCCGCGCCCAATACCAGCGATCCCGTGCAGACCGAGGTGATGTATTTCGCGCCTTGAGCCTGACCGCGCAGGAATTCGAGCATCTCCCCGTCGTTGACCATGTCGTCGGTGCCGGCGCCGCCGGGTACGCAGATCACGTCGAGCTGCGGGCAGTCGGCAAAGCTGGTGGTGGGCGTGAGCGTCAGCACCGAGTCGCTTGCGACCGGCTCGATCCGTTTCCAGATCAGGTGCACCTTTGCGCCCGGGACGCTGGAGAACACCTGCAAGGGACCAGTGAGGTCGAGCTGCGTCATCCTTGGAAACAGCAGAAGCCCAATTTGAATTGGAGCCGACATCGAAAGACGTCCCCGAAGGATTGCGACTGTTGGAAAACCACCTCCGTCATTGCCGGGCAAAAGCGCCTCTTCGCGCTCAATGACCGGCAATCCACCCCCTCCGCCAGGGCTGCTCCGAAGAGTGATGGATGCCCGGACCATCCCGATCAAGTCGGGGACAGGCGTCCGGGCATGACGAGCAGTGGGGTCCGATTCGGACCACTTGACCTCAACATGCTGGCATGATGGTCTTCTGTCTAACATGACGAATTTCCCTCATTTTCAGACATCCGCTGAATCATGATTGGCGTCTTCGTCTTTCCGGATTTCCAGCTACTGGATGCCGCCGGGCCGATTTCGGTGTTTGAGATTGCCAGCCGCTTTGCCGGTGGGACCCCCTCGATCCGGGTGCTGGCGGAAGTACCCGGTCCGGTGCGCAGTTCATCGGGCGTCGAATTGCCGGCGCGGGGGTTGCGGTCCGCTGGTGCGATCAGCACCCTTATCGTCGCAGGCGGCGAGGGAGTAATCGCGGCCTCGCGCTCCGCCAGGACGCTGGCCTTCGTGCGTAGCGCGGCAAAACGCGGGATCCGCGTTGCCAGTGTCTGCTCGGGCGCCTACATCCTGGCCGAAGCAGGCCTGCTGAATGGCCGCCGCGCCACCACGCATTGGCAGCGCACGCGGCATTTCGTTTCCGCTTACCCCAAGGTGACGCTTGAGGCAGACCGGATTTTCGTTCGTGACGGCAACATCTGGAGTTCGGCCGGGATCAGTGCCGGCATCGATCTGGCGCTCGCAATGGCGGCGGAAGATTTTGGCGAGGAGATCGCGCAGAAAACCGCGCGCCAGCTCGTGCTGTACCATCGCCGCAGCGGCGGGCAGTCGCAATTCTCATCGCTGTTGGAGCTGAAGGCGCCGACGGGGCGCTTCGGACCGCTGCTGAGCTGGGCGCGCGAGCATCTCGACGCGCCGCTGACGGTCGAGCATCTGGCCGACCGGGCCGGCATGAGTTCGCGTCACTTTTCCCGCGCCTTCATCGCCGAGACCGGCACCACGCCGTCGAAGGCGGTGGAGCGCCTGCGGATCGAAGTGGCGCGGCAACAGGTGCAATCTTCCAGCCAGGCGATCGAACACGTGGCGCAAGCAACCGGCTTTCGCGACCCCGAGCGGATGCGTCGCGCCTTCATCCGCGCCTTCGGCCAGCCGCCGCAATCGCTGCGCCGCGCCGCGCGGGCCAGCTCTTGAGCGCAGGGACGGGCACCGCGCCGCGATCCGCTATATAGGGGCTGAAGTGGTTAGCCGGCTGCGGCCAAAGCCTCGAGCGCGAGTTTTTACCGAAACCATCAACCCCGAGAATGGAGTTGAGCCAAGCGGCGCTGACCTTGCCCATCGGCCATCGCGTTCTTGCGCGATTGGTAGACCTTTAAGACGCCGCGAGATGTCTCGGTATTGAGACGCGCGAACTCTTCTCTCATCTCTTCGAGGTCGCCTGCGGCGATGCGATGATTTTTTGCGCCGAGAAATAGCAGCGCCATTGCAGTCTCCCACCCGAAGTCGAGGGCCTTTGCCAGGATGAGCGTCATTTCGCTGTTGCTGTGCACCAACGCCCGCTCCACGATGTCGACAGGCAATGAGCACAACAGGGACAGCCCAACCATGACCTCTTCCAATTTACGAGCTCGAGCGTATTCCAGGATGCTGTTCTCGTTCAAATTGCCGTATTGATGCTGGGTGGTCACGGACCTCTTTGCGGCAAAATAGTCCTTCGTTGCCGGACCAAACTTGGAATGCAGCTTCCCCGCGACCTCGGTCACCGAACTCTGTATCTCGTCCACCAGATCGGGACGTTCCAGCCCGAGCTTGCGCTTTACGTCGTCTGACGCCTTCGCGATCAGCTGCTGGAACATATGTCTCGGAATTTCTTTTCGAAGGCCGAGGTTTTCGGCGAGAATGCAGTCAGATTCCGACCGTTTGATCATTTGCATAAAGCCGAAATCCGAGATGCAAGCGCCATTGTTCGACGCGACCGATCGGACCACTTCTCCATTGCCGCGCGTCACCAGTTCGTCCGTCACCTCGACCGGGATCGAACTTCGCTTGGAAATCGCCAGAAGGTGCGGTTGGCTTTTGGTCCTGATATTGTTAACCAGCGACTTGGTGTCGAGGCGCCGGGAGTACTGAAGGACCGGTCCCGCGACATCAATCGAATCGTCGGCGGCCAGTATCTTGATTACCTTGAACGGGGCATTGTCGGTGTGCGCCAAACGCTTTGCGAGCTTTGCCCGGATCGCGTGTTCGATCTCCTCCGACAGCCGAGCGATCACCTCACCGAAGACCCAAATCTGGTCTTCAGTGTAGCGACCCTCTATCAATATATCGGTCGCGCGCCACACTGCCCTGGCGCAGGTGTCGGGAGATCCCTTCGAAATTGCTTCGTTTAATTCTTTCAAAAAATGATGGCTGGCTTCAGTCATCGAGTAACCCCACGACACTGCCACTAGAAATTCCTGCTTTACAAATATAGCGAAATTTTTAACGACCTTGTTGCGACCTCCTTCGGATTTTGAACTTGGCGGCTACAATCCGTTAACTCTGAAATTGCTCGCGTTGCGAGGGCGTGGCGGAAGCGACCGCCAACGCCGCACGTTTTGAGAACATTTTGTGGGGTATTGCGCGGCGCTTATCCGCGCTTTCGGCCAGCCGCCGCAATCGCTGCGGCGCACCGCGCGGGCGGGTCGATTCAATCGTCATGCAACTTTAGTTGAAATCAACCTCTGGTATTATCCTCTTGCTTGATTTTGAGGCGCGCACCACGTTTGGGACTCTGGCGTGCCGAGGCTGGGCCGCCCTTACGGATGACCGTTGAAAAAGCGATCGCGTGATGAGTCAGTCGATGACCTACAGGATCCTCTTTCCGTCTTCCTATTCGGTTGAAGTCTCCAAACTGCGGCAGCAACTCGACGAAGCGCATTTGGCTTGGTCGAAAGCGTGGAAGGAGCGACAGACTGACTTCGAGATCGAGAACATCCGTTTCGTCCATGATCCACACTGGAACAAACGGATTTTCAGCCTGCAGGCCGCGCACGATGGCGAGACCTGGTTCTGGCAAGCCACGCATACACTCGTACTCTGGGGTGTACCGTCGATCTGAACAAAGGAGAAAATCAGGTCACGGCATCACGTCCGCAAACTTACGACAGGTCTCGGAGGTAGCGGTCCGCTAATTCTTTTCTAAAAGCCCGAGCCTGCGTCCCAGCCATTCCGTGGTCGGCGCCTGGATCAGGATCGTCATCAATATGGCGACAAAAATGACCGACGCGATCAGTTGCGCACCTGGCGCGTTCGTGCCGAGCAGCAACCCGGCCAGCGCCGCCGGAATCACGCCGGTCTCGCGCGTCCAGCACATAAACAGCATCTCGGCAAAACTCCATCGCGCGCGGCGATCCGGCAGCGCGCACAGGAACACCGTCGCCGGGCGCGCGACCAGCATCAGGATGGCGACGAGGACTACCCCGGCAACGGCATAGCGGCCGATCAGTGTGAAATCGACCTGCGTACCGAGCAGGATGAAAATGAACAGGCGCATGATGAACGCCGTGGTCAATGCGAACTCGTCGAGCTTTTGCGCTTCGCCAGTTTCCATCCGGAAGCCAAACGCCTCCTTGTTGCCAAGGACGATGCCAGACACGAACACCGCCATGAAGCCGCTGGCTTGCAGGCCGCTGGCGGCGAAATAGGCGCCGATGACGGCGACGAGCGTGACCACCGGCGCGTATTCGGCGAGGAAGGCCCACTTTTCGTGGCCAATCAGCAGCGCGGCGAGATAGCCGAGCGTTATGCCGGCGACGATGCCGATGACGGATTGCTTCACAAGCGCTGACAGCGACGCCGTCAGGGAAAACTCTGCGCTCCCCGTCGCGGCGGCGAGCACAGCGAAGGTGACGATCGCCGCCGTGGCGTCGTTGAATGCCGACTCGCCCATGACGGTTTGCGCAACCCGGTCGCGAATGTGGATCTGCCGAAAGATCGGCACCAGCGTTGCCGGATCGGTCGAGGCCAGCGCCGCGCCCAGCAACAGCGCGATACTTGCG
>DASQOU010000252.1:0-14554 GCA_035644295.1 Bradyrhizobium sp. | reverse complement strand
GCAAGTTGGTGCGGGCCGCAATCTCCTGGTTGCCCAGAAGCCCGTCATTGGGTTGGAATGCGCGCAACACATCCAGACCGCGGGAAAGCGCGACAACGAAGCTGCGATCGGTCGCCACTTTCCTGCCTGGACGCTTCATTGCCTGCTACTGCCGCGGCTTGCGCGGGCTCCTCGTTGACAAGGGACGTGCTTCAAAATAACCCTCGTTGTCAAGATGCGGAATTGAATTCCGCAGTGCGAAATATACAAGAACATCCTATTCAGGGAGAGTGCCGTGAGTGAAGTGGTCAAGCTTGAGCGTCATGACGTGGTCGCCATCGTCACGGTGGACAGCCCTCCGGTGAACGCGCTGAGCGCGGCGGTACGGGGCGGCATCCTGGAATGCGTCAAGCGCGCCATTGCGGACCCGGAAGTGAAGGCGATCGTGCTGACCTGTGCCGGCCGCACCTTTATCGCCGGTGCTGACATCACCGAATTCGGCAAACCGCCAAAGCCACCCGGCCTTCACGAAGTGCTGAGCGAGATCGAAAACTCGCCGAAACCGGTTGTCGCCGCGATCCACGGCACGGCGCTGGGCGGCGGCCTCGAAGTCGCGCTCGCCTGCCATTTCCGCGTTGCGACCAAGGACGCCCGGCTAGGCCTGCCGGAGGTGAAACTCGGCTTGCTGCCGGGGGCGGGCGGAACCCAGCGTTTGCCGCGCGCGGTCGGTCCCGAGCTTGCGGTCAAGATGATCGTCGGTGGCGATCCGATCGGCGCCTCGGACGCATTGAAGAACGGCCTGATCGAGGAAATCGTCGAAGGTCCAGCCACTGGCGGTGAGGGCTTTGCCCGCAAGGTGCTGGCGGAGAAGCGGCCGTTGCGGAAGCTGCGCGATGACGACAGCAAGCTCGCAGCCGCGAAAGCCGACCGCTCGATCTTCACCAATGCTGTCGCAGCGCTCACCAAGAAAGCGCGCGGGCTGGAGGCGCCGTTTGCCGCCGCCGACGCCGTCGGTGCCGCGATCGACCTGCCGTTCGACGAGGGGATCAAGAAGGAGCGGGAGGGTTTCCTCAAGCTGGTGTCAGGCGATCAATCCAAGGCGCAGCGTTACGCGTTCTTCTCCGAACGCGAAGCCGCCAAGATCGCCGGCGTTCCGGACGGGACAAAACCGCGCAACGTCGAGCGCGTCGCCATCATCGGCGCCGGCACCATGGGCGGCGGCATCGCGATGTCGTTTGCCAACGCCGGAATTCCCGTGACGCTGATCGAGACCGGCGAAGAACAGCTCAAGCGCGGCATGGGCGTGATGCAGAAGAATTACGAGGCGACCGCCGCGCGCGGCGGAATTCCTGCCGACGCGCCCGCCAAGCGCATGGGGCTGATCAACGGCGTGGTCGGGCTTGAGCATGTGAAGGACGCCGACCTGATCATCGAGGCCGTATTCGAGACCATGGCGATCAAGAAAGAAGTGTTCACAGCGCTGGACAAGTTTGCAAAACCCGACGCGGTGCTCGCCTCCAACACCTCTTATCTCAACATCGATGAGATCGCGAAGGTGACGAAACGCCCGCAGGACGTGCTCGGCATGCACTTCTTCTCACCGGCCAATGTGATGAAGCTGTGCGAGATCGTGCGCGCGGACAAGACCGCGCCGGACGCGCTGGTAACCGCCGTTGCGGTGGCGCGCAAGATCGCAAAGGTACCGGCCGTGGTCGGCGTCTGCGACGGTTTTGTCGGCAACCGCATGCTGGCGCAGCGCGGCAAGCAAGCGGAGAAATTGCTGTTCGAGGGCGCGTTGCCGCAGCAGGTCGACGCGGTCGTGACCAAATTCGGCATGCCGATGGGCCCGTTCGCGATGGGCGATCTCGCCGGCCTCGATATCGGCTGGCGTTCGCGGAAAGATCGCGGCATCAAGTCGGAAATTGCCGACGCGCTGTGCGAAGCCGGCCGATTCGGCCAGAAGACCGGCAAGGGCTATTACAAATACGAGGCCGGCTCGCGCGCGCCGCTGCCCGATCCGGAGGTGGAGAAGCTGATCGACGAGACCTTGCAGCGCCTCGGGCGCAAGCGCCGCGTGGTCAGCGACGAGGAAATCCTCGAGCGCATGATGTATCCGATGATCAACGAAGGCGCGCGGATTCTCGAGGAGAAGATCGCGGCGCGTCCGAGCGACATCGATGTGATCTGGCTCTATGGCTATGGCTGGCCGGTCTACCGCGGCGGCCCAATGTTCTATGCCGATCAGGTGGGCTTGAAGCACATCGCCGACCGCTTGTCGTATTACGCCAAGGAAACCAACGATCCCTCGCTCGAACCGGCGCCGCTGCTGAAGCGGCTTGCGGCGGAAGGCAAGACCTTTGCGTCGTTGGCGCAGACGGCGAAAGCGGGGTGATGGTGATGGGTAGCACGATGTCTCCGTTCCCTCCCCCCTTGTGGGGTCCGAGGCGAGCGAAGCTCGCTCTCGAGGTCAGGGAGGGGGGTAGCCGCATCGGCGCTGCCCGTGTGGATCCCTCACCCCAACCCTCGCCCACAAGGGGAGAGGGAGCCCATGCTGTAGTGCTCACCTCACATTCACGACGGGCACCCCACCCATGACCCATCCTGGCGAACAATTCTATCCGCAGGGCGTCCGGTGGGACGATGTTCTCGAGCGCGGAACGCTGCCGGAGCTGCTGTCAAACGCAGCCGCAGAATTCGGCGCGCGGCCGGCGATCGAATTTCGCGACCGCGCCATCAGCTACACCGAACTGGAAGCGCTCACCGAAGTCGCGGCTTCGGCGTTTCTTCGTGCCGGTTATGGCAAGAACACTTCGGTGGCGCTGTTCCTCGGCAATTCGCCCGACCATCCCGTGAATTTCTTCGGCGCGCTCAAAGCCGGTGCCCGAATCGTGCATCTTTCCCCGCTCGACGGCGAGCGCGCGCTGTCCCACAAATTGAGCGACAGCGGCGCACGCGTTCTCGTCACCAGCGATCTCGCGACGTTATTGCCGATAGCGCTGAAATTCCTGGAGAAAGGCCTGCTCGATCGCCTGATCGTCTGCGAGGACGATCATTGGGGCGCGGTCGGCAATCCGCATATGCCAATCCCGGACAGTCCTGCCATCGTCACGTTCCGGAAATTCGCAGCCGGCGCGGCAAGGCCTTCGCAATGGCCCCAGATCGCGCCCGATGACGTGGCGCTGTTGCAATACACCGGCGGCACCACCGGGTTGCCGAAAGGCGCGATGCTCAGCCATGGCAACCTGACCTCTGCCGTTTCGATTTACGATGTCTGGAGCAAGACGGCGCGGATGGAGCGCAACGCCATCGAGCGCGTCATCTGCGTGCTGCCGCTGTTTCACATCTTCGCGTTGACCGTGGTAATGCTGTCCTCGATCCGGCGCGGCAATTTGATTTCGCTGCATCAGCGTTTCGACCTCGAAGCCGTGATGCGCGACATCGAGGTCAAGCGCGCGACCGCCTTTCCCGGCGTTCCCACGATGTGGATCGCGATCGCGAGTCTTCCCGATCTCGACAAGCGCGACTTCTCGTCGTTGGTCAGCTGCGGTTCCGGCGGCGCGCCGTTGCCGGTGGAGGTCGCCAAGATCCTCGAGCGCAAGACCAATATGAAGCTGAAGAGCGGCTGGGGCATGACCGAGACCTGTTCGCCCGGCACCGCCCATTCCGAAGCGGGACCCGACAAGCCCGGCTCGATCGGGCTGATGCTCCCCGGCATCGAACTGGACGTGGTCGCACTCGACGATCCCCGTAAAATATTGCCGCCGGGCGAAGTCGGTGAAATCCGCGTCAAGGGGCCGAACGTCACCAAAGGTTACTGGAACCGGCCGCAGGAAACCGCTGAAGCCTTTGTCGGCGACCGCTTCCTGACCGGCGATATCGGCTACATGGACAATGACGGCTATTTCTATCTGGTCGACCGCAAGAAGGACATGATCATCTCCGGCGGCTTCAACGTCTATCCGCAGATGATCGAGCAGGCGATCTACGAACATCCCGCGGTGCAGGAAGTGATCGTGATCGGCATTCCCGACCATTACCGCGGCGAGGCGGCGAAGGCGTTTGTCAAATTGCGCAACGGCGCCAACCCGTTTTCGCTGGATGAGCTCAAGGCGTTCCTCGCCGGCAAGCTCGGCAAGCATGAAATCCCGGCTGCGCTTGAGTTTGTCGACGAACTGCCGCGGACGCCGGTCGGCAAACTCTCGCGCCATGAATTGCGCAATCAGCACTCCCAGCCCCATCCCGCGCAGACCCGACAACAACAACAACTCGCAACAGGAGGTCGCCCATGACCGACGCCGTTATCGTCTCCACCGCCCGCACCCCGATCGGCAAGGCCTATCGCGGCGCGCTTAACGCCACCGAAGGCGCGACCCTGCTTGGTCACGCCATCGGTCAGGCGGTCGCGCGCGCCAAGGTCGATCCCAAGGAGGTCGAGGACGTGGTGATGGGCGCGGCCCTGCAGCAGGGTTCGACCGGCGGCAACATCGCCCGGAAGGCGCTGTTGCGTGCAGGGCTACCGGTCACCGTCGGCGGCACCACGATCGACCGGCAATGCGCCTCGGGCCTGCAGGCGATTGCGCTCGCGGCGCGCTCGGTGATTTTCGACGGCGTCGAGATCGCGGTCGGCGGCGGCGGCGAATCCATCAGCTTGGTGCAGAACGACCACGCCAACAAGTTTCACACCCAGGACCCGGCGTTGTTGAAGATCAAGGGCGAAGTCTACATGCCGATGATCGACACCGCCGAAGTCGTCGCCAAGCGTTACGGGATTTCGCGCCAGCGCCAGGACGAATATTCGCTGGAGAGCCAGCGCCGCGTCGCCGCCGCGCAACAGGGCGGCAAATTCAATGATGAACTGGCGCCGATCACCACCATGATGGGCGTCGCCGACAAGGCGACCGGCGAAATCTCCTTCAAGGAGATCACGCTGTCGAAGGACGAAGGTCCGCGGCCGGACACGTCGGCCGAGGGTCTTGCCGCGTTGAAGCCGGTGCGGGGCGAAGGATTTACCATTACCGCCGGCAATGCCAGCCAGTTGTCGGACGGCGCCAGCGCTTCCGTGATCATGAGCGACAAGGAAGCCTCGAAGCGCGGCCTCAAGCCGCTCGGCATCTTCCGCGGTTTCGTCGCCGCCGGCTGCGAGCCCGACGAGATGGGTATTGGTCCGGTGTTCGCGGTGCCGCGCCTGCTCAAGCGCCATGGCTTGAAGGTCGACGATATCGATCTGTGGGAGCTGAACGAGGCCTTCGCCGTGCAGGTGCTCTATTGCCGCGACAAGCTCGGCATCGACCCCGAGAAGATCAACGTCGATGGCGGCGCGATCGCGGTCGGGCATCCCTATGGCATGTCGGGCGCGCGCCTCACCGGTCACGCCTTGATCGAAGGCCGCCGCCGCAAGGCCAAATATGCTGTCGTAACCATGTGCGTCGGCGGCGGCATGGGCGCGGCCGGTTTGTTCGAGGTGCTTCAGTAGTTGTCGATAGAGTGACAGCGTGCCGCAGGCGCGATCTCACCTCTCCCATCGGGAGAGGTCGGATCGCGTAGCGATCCGGGTGAGGGGTTACAGTCTATCGAGAGACCGTAACCCCTCACCCCAACCCTCTCCCAAAGGGAGAGGGAGCACGCCTCCTTCTTGGATATTTTGGAATCTGATTTCGCTTCACAGGAGGATCCGATGGATCTCAGCTTCAGCAAGGAAGAAGTGGCGTTTCGCGACGAGGTGCGGGCCTTCTTCAGGGACCACGTGCCGCCTTCGACGCGGCAAAAACTGCAGGAGGGCCGTCATCTCGGTAAGCAGGAGATGATCGACTGGTGGCGGATCCTCAACAAGAAGGGCTGGGGCGTCTCGCACTGGCCGAAGGAATATGGCGGCACCGGGTGGACTTCCGTGCAGCATTACATCTTCAACGAGGAGCTGCAGATGGCGCCGGCGCCGGCGCCGCTCGCCTTCGGCGTCAGCATGGTCGGCCCGGTGATCTACACCTTCGGCAACGAGGCGCAGAAGAAATATTATCTGCCGCGCATCGCCAATGTCGACGACTGGTGGTGCCAGGGATTTTCCGAACCGGGTTCGGGCTCCGACCTCGCCTCGCTGAAGACCAAGGCCGAGCGCAGGGGCGACAAATACATTATCAACGGCCAGAAGACCTGGACCACACTGGCCCAGCACGCCGATATGATCTTCAACCTGTGCCGCACCGATCCTTCGGCGAAGAAGCAGTCCGGTATCTCCTTCATCCTGGTCGACATGAAGTCGAAAGGCATCACGGTGCGTCCGATCCAGACCATCGACGGCGGCCACGAGGTCAACGAAGTGTTTTTCGACGATGTCGAGGTGCCGGTTGAAAATCTGGTCGGCGAGGAAAACAAGGGCTGGGACTATGCCAAATTCCTGCTCGGCAACGAGCGCACCGGCATTGCCCGCGTCGGCGTCTCCAAGGAGCGGATCAGGCGGATCAAGGATCTCGCCTCCAAGGTCGAATCCGGCGGCAAGCCGGTCATGGCCGACCAGGGTTTTAGAGAAAAACTCGCTGCGGTCGAGATCGAGCTGAAGGCGCTAGAGCTGACGCAGTTGCGCGTCGTCGCCGACGAAGGCAAGCACGGCAAGGGCAAGCCCAATCCTGCCTCCTCCGTCCTCAAGATAAAAGGTTCGGAAATCCAGCAGGCTACCACCGAGTTGTTGATGGAAGTGATCGGCCCGTTCGCCGCGCCCTTCGACGAGCACGGCGACGACGGCTCCAACGAGGCGATGGACTGGACCGCGCAGATCGCGCCGAGCTATTTCAACAACCGCAAGGTCTCGATCTACGGCGGCTCCAACGAGATCCAGCGCAACATCATCACCAAGGCCGTGCTGGGGTTGTGACGGGCGGAGCGCAGCCACAACAACAGATGTCGTCCCCGCGAAAGCGGGGACCCAGTATTCCAGAGACGCCTGTTATAGATCGGGAAGCCGCGGCGTACTGGATCCCCGCTTTCGCGGGGATGACAATGGAATGTCGGGCGACAGGACGGGTAATCGCCCCAAGTTGATTTGGAGAGACTGTAAAATGGATTTCGATCTGTCCGAGGAGCAGCGGCTTCTCAAGGAAAGCGTCGACGGCTTGCTCGGCGATGCCTACGATTTCGATTCTCGTAAGAAATATATGAAAGAGAGGGGTGGCTGGAGCAAAGCGATCTGGAGCAAGTTCGCCGAGCAGGGGCTGCTCGGATTGCCGTTCCCGGAAGACGATGGCGGCTTCGGCGCCGGCGCGGTCGAGACCATGATCGTGATGGAGGCGCTCGGCAAGTCCTTGGTGCTGGAGCCTTATCTGGCAACGGTCGTGATCGGCGGCGGTTTTCTGCGCCACGGCGGCTCCGCCGCGCAGAAGTCGGCGCACATTCCCGGCCTCATCGAGGGAGCTAAGACCTTTGCCTTTGCGCAGCTAGAGAAGAATTCGCGCTACGATCTGCAGGACGTCGCCACGTCGGCGAAGAAGAAGGGTGCGGGCTGGGTCATCGACGGAGAGAAATTCGTCGTGCTCAATGGCGAGGCCGCCGACACCCTGATCGTCACCGCGCGCACCAAGGGCGGCCAGCGCGATGCGAATGGCGTCGGCGTGTTCCTGGTCCCCGGCGACGCCAAGGGCGTGGCGAAGAAGGGCTATCCGACCCAGGATGGCCTGCATGCCGCCGACGTCACCTTCACTGGCGTCGAGGTCGGCGCCGATGCCGTGATCGGCGATGCCGAGAACGCTCTCGCCCTGATCGAGCGCGTGGTCGACGAGGCGCGCACCGCGATGTGCGCCGAGGCCGTAGGCCTGATGGATGAATCGCTTAAAGAGACCGTCGAATATCTGAAAACGCGAAAACAGTTCGGCGTGCCGATCGGCAGCTTCCAGACCCTGCAGCACCGCGCCGCCGACATGTTCGTCGCCGTCGAACAGGCCCGCAGCATGTCGATGTTCGCGACCATGGCTTCCGATTTCGACGACGCCAAGGAGCGCGCCACCGCGGTCGCGGCGGCGAAAGTGCAGATCGGCAAATCGGCAAAGTTCGTCGGCCAGCAGTCGATCCAGCTCCATGGCGGCATCGGCATGACCATGGAGGCCAAGATCGGCCACTACTTCAAGCGGCTGACCATGATCGAGAACAGTTTTGGCGACACCGATTATCATTTGCGCCGCGTCACCGAGGGCGGCGGGCTGGTGTAGTAAATTCCAACGGTCATTCCGGGGCGCGCGCCAGCGCGAACCCGGAATCTCGAGATTCCGGGTTAGATGCTTCGCATCGCCCCGGAATGACGAATAGAAATCGTCATTGCCGGGCTCGACCCGGCAATCCATCGCTTTTCACAAGATGGATGCGCGGGTCAAGCCCGCGCATGACGGGAGAATCCAGGGAGACAAACTTTGAAATCCACCCCGTTCGATCTCGCCGGCAAAGTCGCGGTCATCACCGGCTCCAGCCGTGGCATCGGCCGTTCCTCGGCCGAGCTGCTCGCAAAACTCGGCGCCAAGGTCGTGATCTCCAGCCGCAAGGCCGACGCCTGTGAGGAAGTCGTACAAGGCATCCGCAAGGCCGGCGGCGACGCGCATGTCATTGCCTGCAACATCTCGCGCCGCGAGGAGGTCGAGGCGCTGATCAAGGGAGCGACCAGCCATTACGGCAAGATCGACATCCTGGTCTGCAACGCCGCAGTCAATCCGTATTACGGCCCGCTGCTCGACATCACCGACGAGGCCTTCGACAAGATCATGGCGTCCAACGTCAAGAGCAACATCTGGCTGTGCGCGCTTGCGATCCCGCAAATGGCCGAGCGCGGCAACGGCTCGGTGGTGATCATCTCTTCGATCGGCGGCTTGCGCGGCTCGACCGTGATCGGCGCCTACGGAATTTCCAAGGCGGCGGATTTCGCGCTGTGCCGCAGCCTCGCCGGCGAATGGGGCCCGAAGGGCGTGCGCGTCAATTGCGTCGCGCCCGGTCTTGTCAAGACCGATTTCGCCCGCGCGCTGTGGGAGAACGAAGACCTCCTCAAGCGCCGCTGCGCCACCACGCCGCTGCGCCGGATCGGCGAACCCGACGAAATTGCCGGCGCGGTGGCCTATCTCGGCTCGGATGCGTCGAGCTTCATGACCGGCCAGACCATCGTGGTCGATGGCGGGGTGACGACCGCGTCGGCATAGGCGGTCTCTTGTCCCGGACGCGGTGCAGCGTTCTCCCGGCGATGTGAAGCATCGTCCGGTCACGATGCACCGCAGAGCCGGGACCCATGCCTGGACTGTGGGTCCATGGGCCCCGGATCAGCAGCGCACCGCAAAGGGCGCTGCGCAGCATCCGGGGCACGTGTGCATATTGACGAAGCATCCCCAATCCGCTTGCCTCTCCGCAACCAAAAGCCCCCGGGAAGCAACGTGAGGGAAAAACATCATGTCCCATGTGCTGGCTATCGATCAGGGCACCACATCCTCGCGCGCCATCGTGTTTCGCGGCGACATCTCGATCGCAGGCATAGCGCAAGCCGAATTCTCGCAGCATTTTCCAGCATCAGGCTGGGTCGAGCACGAGCCGGAGGACATCTGGACCTCCACCATTACGACCTGCCGCGAGGCGCTGAAGAACGCGAATGTCGGCGCAAAGGACATCGCCGCGATCGGTATCACCAACCAGCGCGAGACCACCGTGGTGTGGGACCGCGCCACGGGAAAGGCCGTGCATCGCGCCATCGTCTGGCAGGATCGCCGCACCGCCGACATTTGCGCGCGACTAAAGAGCGAAGGCCACGAGAAGGCGATCTCGGCGAAAACCGGCCTGATCATCGATCCCTATTTCTCCGGCACCAAAGTGGCCTGGATCCTCGACCACGTGCCCGGCGCGCGGGCGCGGGCGGAGCGCGGTGAACTCATGTTCGGCACCGTTGATTGTTATCTGCTGTGGCGCCTCACCGGCGGCAAGGTGCACGCCACGGACGCCACCAACGCTTCGCGCACGCTGCTGTTCAATATCCACACCGGCGAGTGGGACGACGATCTGTTAAAGATCCTGCGCGTGCCGCGCTCGATGCTGCCGGAGGTGAAGGATTCCTCGCACCATTTCGGCGACAGCACGCCCGATCTGTTCGGCGGCGCGATCGCGATCTCGGGGATCGCCGGCGACCAGCAGGCCGCCACCATCGGCCAGGCCTGCTTTTCGCCGGGCATGATCAAGTCCACTTACGGCACCGGCTGCTTCGCGCTGCTCAACACCGGCGCAACGCCAGTCGCCTCCAAGAACAAGCTCCTCACCACCATCGCCTATCAGCTTGGGGGCAAACGCACCTACGCGCTCGAAGGCTCGATCTTTGTCGCGGGCTCTGCGGTGCAATGGCTGCGCGACGGATTGGGCATCATCAAGCAGGCCGCCGAGACCGGCCCGCTCGCCGACCAATCCGATTCCACCCAAAGTGTTTACCTCGTGCCGGCCTTCGTCGGCCTCGGCGCGCCGTACTGGAATCCGCGCGTGCGCGGCGCGCTGTTCGGGCTCACGCGCAATACGGGTGCGGCCGAGCTCGCGCACGCGGCGCTGGAGAGCGTCTGTTACCAAACCTTCGACCTCTGGGCGGCGATGCGCGCCGACTGGCCCGACGCGAAGGCGGCGAACATTGTCCTGCGCGTCGACGGCGGCATGACCGCGTCGGACTGGACCATGCAGCGCCTCGCTGATTTGCTGGACGCGCCGGTCGACCGCCCGATGATCCAGGAAACCACCGCACTCGGTGCTGCCTATCTCGCGGGGCTTTCGGCCGGCGTCTATCCGGAGCCGGCAAAATTCGCCGACAACTGGCGGCTCGAACATCGCTT
Organism: Bradyrhizobium sp.; assembly: GCA_035644295.1. Lineage (GTDB taxonomy): Bacteria > Pseudomonadota > Alphaproteobacteria > Rhizobiales > Xanthobacteraceae > Bradyrhizobium. The sequence goes on along the minus strand of DASQOU010000252.1, from coordinate 3,758 downwards.
CAAGCCGGCGATGAGCGCGGCGACGCGCGAGCGCAAGCTGGCGGGCTGGGCGCGCGCGGTGAAGGGGTTGCTCGCGAGCGATGAGGGGGAGGGCTAAAAGACCGCGCCCCAAGTAGGTCAAGGCAAGGGCATTCGCGCCGCACACATAGATATATCGCAAGAAATAATTCCGAGAGGTACCCTTCATGATCAACGATTTTTGGTCATTTTTGCTGAATGAGAATAATCGGACGGTGCTAGGTTGGCTCGGTGGAGGGTTGGTGGTTATGGCGGGATAGCGGCGATCTGGATGGTGCACGAGCTCAACTACGACGCGGGCAGGAAGATGCACGAAGACTTCATCTTCTTAGGGAGGAGGTGGAAACGGTGGCGACCGAAGGAAGCGTTGATCGGTTGCAGCTGAGTTATCGTGCTGCCGCCACGAAATACGCTGATGCCGCTCGACTGGTCCATGCATTCGATCCGGATGGGGTTTGGGGTCTTCTAATGGAGCAGGCTAATGTGCTCGTCGCCCAAGGGGTGGAATTTGGCGAGATTGGAGCACTTCGAGACGCAATCGCGATTTACAAGCGATGCTTGACTTTGGCACCTCGCCCAAAACGCCCTCTTGATTGGAGCACCACGCAAAACGCGCTTGGAGTCGTGCTCTCGAGGCTTGCAGAAAGAGAAGACGCAGTCGGAAATTTTGAAGAGGCCATCGAGGCTTACAACGAAGCACTTAAGGAGTGCAGTCGTGAGCGTACGCCGCTCGACTGGGCTCTAACTAAGAACAATATTGGCAACGCACTTACTGCGGTTGGCGAGCGGAAGAAAGACCTAGCTTCGCTTGAATCTGCCTTGGTCGCTTACGAAGAGGCCCTTGAAGTGTGCACGCGAGAGCGTGTTCCGCTGGAATGGGCGAATATCCAAAGTAATATGGGCACGACACTACAGATTATCGGAAAACAAGAAGCTGGAGCCGAAAGACTCAAACAAGCGGTTTCACACTTTGAGGCCGCTTTGACAGAGCGTACTCGTAGTCGAGTTCCGTTAGATTGGGCAATGACTCAGAACAATCTTGGAAACACGCTCGGGCTCCTCAGCGAGCAGGAGCGTAGCATCGATCGGCTCAAGGCTTCGATATTTTGTTTCGTTGAGGCTTTGAAGGAGCGAACTATCGAACGAGTACCCCTCGATTGGGCTATGACTACGACCAATCTGGGCTTAGCGCTTACCCGCATAGGTTCGCTAACTCGCGACGTCGGAATAATAGAAGCAGGAAGAGACGCGATCACAGCGGCGCTGGAAGTATTCGAACGGTTGGGTGCAGAACGGTTTGTGGTTGGGAACAAGAGGAATCTAGTTGGGGTAGAATCGGTATTGGCTACGGTTCGAAATCGGAACCAGCAGGAATGAGGGTTTCTAGTATTCCGCTCGCCGTCATCACCGGGCTTGTCCCGGTGATCCACGTCTTACTTTCTTCGTTTGGGCGGTGAAGACGTGGATGGCCGGGTCAAGCCCGGCCATGACGAGTGGAGAGAGAGGCGCATGAACCCATGTTCCTCATGCGCCCTCAAACCTAACCGCCGTCGTATTCGCCCCGCAGATCAACACCGCTACCCGCTCCCCGAGCGATGGCCTGTACCGCCCGGACAGCAGCGCGGCGAACGCCGCAGCGCCGCCGGGTTCGGCCACCACGCGCAGTCCCGACCACAGCGCTGCCTGTGCCTGTCGGATGGCGTCATCGGTGACCAGCACGACCTCCGCGACATTGTTGCGTGCGATTGCAAACATCAGCTCGCCAACCCGGCGCGGCGCCAGGCTGTCGGCTGCGATTCCGCCTGCGGGTGCATCCACCGGCCGGCCCGCGGCCATTGCGGCGTGCAAGGTCGGCGCGGCCTCTGGCTCCACGGCGACGATGCGAATTCGCCGCTCGTACCAGGCGGCAATGCCGCCGATCAATCCGCCGCCGCCGACCGCGACCAAGAGCGTATCGATGTCAGGCGCGTCCTGCTCGAGCTCAAGGCCGACCGTTCCTTGTCCAAGCAAGGTTTCGCTCTGATCGAAGGCATGAACCGGCATCGCGCCTGTCTCAGTGATATGGGCTTCGCTCGCCGCCAACGCATCGGCATAGCGCGAACCTGCGATCACCAGGCGAGCGCCGCAATTCCGGATCAGCTCGATCTTGGCGGGCGAGGTGATGTCGGGCACGAAAATGGTCGCCAGGATTCCCAGCCGGTGAGCGGCATAGGCGACCGCCGCGCCGTGATTGCCGCCCGAGGCGGCTACCACGCCGGCCGCAGGCGGGTTTCGCAGCAAAAGATTGGCGAACGCGCCGCGCGCCTTGAACGAGCCGGAATGCTGCAACATTTCCAGTTTGAAGGTCAGCAATCCCGGCGAAAGCCCGAAGTCGGCTCCGTCCGCCGCGACCAACGGCGTCCGCCGGACATAGGGCCGGATGACGGCCTCGGTGGCCGCGATGCGTTCGCGCGTGATCGGAGCGATCTGATCCATCGCCGTTTCTTACTCCCAGATGAGCTTGACATCAATTAGTTAATTAGCAAAATGGCTAAATGAAAGTTGCGATCGCGCTGCGTGCTTTGGCCAATGAACGCCGCCTTCAGATCCTGGACTGGCTTCGCGATCCGAAGAAGCATTTTCGCGAGCAGGTGGACGGCGATCTGATCGACGATGGCGTTTGCGGCGTTCTCATCGCGGAAAAACTCGGCGTCAGCGCGCCGACGCTGAGCGAGCACATGCGGGTCCTGATCGCGGCAAAACTGGTGCGAGCCAAGCGGATCAAGCAGTGGACGATGTACAGGCGCGACGACGACGCGATCGCTGCGGTCAAACGCGTCATCCAGGAAAAGGTTTGATGGGTGAGTGATGAGCGGGAGGGATAATCTCTCCGCCGTCGTCATCCGCTACCGGGTCGGCGCGATGCGCCGCCCGGTGACAGGCTCCAGCGGATGATCCAACATTCCAGAGCGTCCGTGATGGAGCTAGCAACGCGGCGTCCATGGCGCTTTCTTCCTTCTCCCCTTGTGGGAGAAGGTGCCTTCGCGAAGCGAAGGCGGATGAGGGGTCTCTATCGGTGGAGACAGACCCCTCATCCGGCACGGACTGCGTCCGCGCCACCTTCTCCCACAAGGGGAGAAGGGAAGGAGCTGTCGCAATAGTCCCGTTCCCACGCCTGCGAGACCAAACTGATTTGCCCGACGGGCGCACCGCGCAAATTCGTGTCCAGTCCTTTTCGCAAAAATATTTCGCTTTCCCCGTCGGGCAAATCAAATCTACGACTCGCGCCATCCCGTTCCGAAAGAGGGGCGTTGCGCACGTCATCAATGCGGGGCGGGATGCGATGGACGCAGGCGGCGCGAGAGACGTACGCGCCGCTTCCGCCTTCGCTAAAGCTTCGGCGGACTGGCGCAAGCCCCGGCGAAGCCTTTGGCGTAGACGGGCGCGGACGGCGAAGTCGTGTGGTCCTGACACCCCGACGCTGGTGTCAAGTTTTCGTGGGAAGCAATTTTCGCGAGAGCGACGGTGGCAAAAAAGCCCGGTCACCGGGGAGAGCGCGGAGTAAGCCGATAAACCATCGCGCAGGGAATGCCGGGTTGTCCTGGCGAACCTGTGGTGATTACGCTCGTGTGCTTTTTTATTTCGCACGCGAGGCTGCGGGTGCGACCGCGCACCCGGCATTCCCTGCGCCCTCTTGTGTCCGGAAAATCTGTCAGAATGTGCGAACGGGCGGTTGCGGACCAACCGCCCGTTGCTGGAAC
>DASQOU010000251.1:0-9554 GCA_035644295.1 Bradyrhizobium sp. | reverse complement strand
CACTGAAGCTGGCGCCAAACCTAAATCTTCTTTTCCATAATTTAACTAATTAGCTTGTACCTACCTATTGTACCGCTGCATAGACAACCCGCAAGGAATTTATCCCCATAGTGCACAGCCGGGAACGTAAGCGGCAACCTGTCAAGTCAACTGGACGCAATCCAAATTAGTTCTGTCGCATAACCATAATGACTCTGACCTAAGAGTGGGAATAGGCTTTGCGCAAAATTAGGGAGTCGGCAATGGAAAAGGTTCTACGCTATCGTGCGATGGGTTCTCTATGCCGTCAAAGCGCGGTATTGAATCCCCTCAATAACTGGAAGCTTCTGGGAGACGCGGAGCGGTGGGAACATCTCGCCGAGGCTGAAATGGCTTTCCGCTTCAAAGAATGCAACACCTGTGTGTACCGAAAACCTAAACGCGGACGTAGTGATGATGAAGTCCGCCGAGTATCGGGTGTGAACTTATGATTCCAGTCCGCTGAACCGGGCGAGAGACCGGCGCATCTTTATCCAGTGACCGATGTGTTCTGACGTCGTTGTAGTAACAAGCATAGGATCGCAGGATCCGGCGTAGATGCGCGTAGATGCGCCTCACCGAAAACGACGATATGATCCAGGCACTCGCGGCGGATCGACCCGATCAGCCGTTCGGCAAATCCATTCTGCCAAGGCGAGGCTGGGGCGGTAGGCTTGTCCCGGATGCCCATGGCGCGCAATCGGCGTGTGACGACGGCACCATAGATGCGATCCCTGTCTCGGATTAGGTATTGTGGGGCATCATCCCAAGGAAAAGCCTCGGTTATTTGACGCGCAATCCACTCCGCTGTCGGGTTTGTTGCGACATTGATCCAGACGAGTTCTCTGCGGTCAAGGCGGACGATGACGAAGGCATAGAGCAGGTCGAAGCCGATGGTTGGGATAACCAACAAATCCATGGCGGCAATGTCAGGCGCGTGGTTACGCAGGAAGGTTCGCCATTCCTGGCTCGGCGGCCCACGCCGCTTGACCATATACTTGGCGACGCTTGATTGGGCGACCTCAAACCCGAGCTTGAGGAGTTCTCCGTGAATGCGTGGCGCGCCCCAAAGAGGATTTTCGACGCTCATCCGCCGGATCAGCGCGCGCAGGTCCGTCTCAATCTGCGGCCGCCCTCCCGGAGAGCGCGACTTCCAGCGCCAATAACGGCGAAAGCCTGCTCGATGCCAATGCACGAGCGTCTCGGGGCGGATGATCACGAGGACCTCCAGGATTGATGGAAACCATCGATACATCAGAATAAAAAACCAGCGATCATTGTTCGTAAGGTGCGCCCGACCCTTCACTTTGCGCCGCAAAACAATCAACTGATGTCGGAGCGCGGCATTCTCAGCCTCAAGCCGGGTCTTCGACTTGAATGGCGAGGCCAAGACAGCCAGGATGAAACACAATAGCCCGATCATTCCGCCAGCTTAGGCGATTCCGTCACGTCATCAACACGGACAGGGTTTCCGGTACACACAGGTGCGCGCGTTACACGTCCTGAAACAGGATATCGCTCAGGCTTTTTTCGTCGCGCTGCCGTGGAGTCAGGTCCAGTCCGGTCAGCAGATCGGCGAGGTGGCCTGTCATCAGCTCGGCCGCCATATCGGACTCGTTGCGGGCGATGGCGTCAACCAGGGGATGATGGGCGTGGCTTGCACAGATGGTGTCGCGCCGGACCCAGTACAGTGCGATGATCAGCGACGAGCGGGTGACGAGGTCGGCGATGACCTCGCACAGAATCGACTGCGAGGCGATCTGCGAGACCTCGACATGGAAATTGGCCGAGAGCATCAGCGCGTCGCTGTCGCGCCCCTCGCGCACCGCCTTGTGTTCCTGATCGAGATGGGCGCGCAGCCGCGCTATGTCAGCGGGCGTAGCGCGTGCGGCGGCGAGGGCCGCGGCGCGCGGCTCGACCAGCATGCGCATTTCGAAGATTTCGCGGGCTTCGGTCTGCGAGGGCTGTGCCACGAAGGCGCCGCGGTTCGGCTCTAGGCGCACGAGGCGATCGTGCGCGAGCGCCTGTAGCGCGGAGCGGATCACTGTGCGGCTCACTACGTAGATCGAGGCCAGTTCGTCTTCGGGCAATTTGGTGCCGGGCGCCAGCCGATGCGCGAAGATCGCGTCCCTCAGGCGGGTGTAGGTGCCGGACCATCGCGATGGCGGCTTCAGGGACTGGGTCTGTTGGTCTTCAAGGGTGCGCATGGCGTCAGGGGCTAGACGGAGATGGCGACGTTACGGGTTGCGGTCGGAGAGTGTGCACGCGCTTCGGCGGTCATCATAACGTGCGTTGTCCCGCAGGTGAAGCGGTGATCGGCGGGTTGTCCGCCGCGCGTTGCGGCTGCGACTCGTTGTCTGGCTCGTGCTGCGCTTGCGGCGTGAACGCAGCGAACATGCCCGCATAAGGCTTGGCGCGAGGCGCGGCATAGCCGCCATGCTTCGATGTCTTGTGGCCGAGGCTCACCAGGCCTTCGGCGAGCTTCACCGCCGCACCGACGCCGTCGACGACGGGGAGGCGGTGCTCGCGCGATAGCGCGGCGGCGAGATCGGCCATGCCGGCGCAGCCCAGCACGATCGCCTCCGCGCGGTCCTCGATGATGGCGTTTTCGATCTCCTTCGATATGCGCTGACGCGCGTCTGAGCCGGGGATCTCGAGATCGAGCACCGGAATGTCGGAGGCGCGCACCCGCGCGCAGCGGCCGGCGAAACCGTATTTGGCGAGGTTGTGCTCGATCGCCGAGATCGAGCGCGACAGCGTCGTCACCACGCTGAAGCGATAGGCCACCAGGCTGGCCATATGGAAGGCGGCCTCGCCGATGCCGACCACTGGCGCGGTGGTGAGACAGCGCGCCGCGTCGAGCCCGGTGTCGTCGAAACAGGCGATCACATAGGCGTCCGCACTGGGCGCAGCACGCATCTGCGCCAGCAGGCCCGGAATCGAGAAGACTTCATCGTAAAAGCCCTCGATGCTCGGCGGGCCGAAATTCGGATTGACGGCCTCGATCGCGGTGCCGGAGGCGGCGACCGCTTGGGCCGCGGCACCGATCTTTTGCGTCATCGACGCGGTGGTGTTGGGGTTGACGACCAGAATGTGCATGGGTGTTCGACCTGAATTCACAGTTCTCCGCCAAGATAGAGCGTCTTGACGCGTTCATCGAAGAGAAGCTCGGCCGAGCGCCCGGAGAGCGCGACGGCACCGGTAGAGAGCGCATAGGCGCGCGCGGAGATCTTGAGCGCGATGCGCGAATTCTGCTCGACCAAGAGCACGCTGACCTTCTCGTCGCGATTAATGGCGACGATCGAGCGGGCGATGTCCTGCACCAGTTTCGGAGCGATGCCAAGCGAGGGCTCGTCAAGCAGCAGCAGCGTCGGCCGGCTCATCAGCGCGCGGCCGATGACCAGCATCTGCTGTTCGCCGCCGCTCATGGTGCCGGCCGCCTGGCCGTAGCGTTCGCGCAGCCGCGGAAAGCGCGCGAGCACCGCCTCGAGCGTGCGCGCGACCTCGGCTTTGTCGTGGCGGGTAAAGGCGCCCATCAGGAGATTGTCCTTCACCGACATCAGCGGAAACGAGCGGCGGCCCTCGGGCACCATGGCGATGCCCATCTTGACCAGTTCGTCCGGCGGGCGGCCATCGATGCGCTGGCCGCGAAAGCGGATTTCACCGCTGCGGATTTTCCGCAGGCCGGTGATGGCGCGCAGGATCGAGGTCTTGCCGGCGCCGTTGGCGCCAATCAGTGCCACCGTCTCGCCCTCGTTGACCTCGAGCGAGACATTGCGCAGGGCGTACACCTGGTCGTAGTAGAGTTCGACGCCCGAGAAAGTGAGAAGCGGCTCCATCGCGCTACATCCCGATCGATTCGTCGGCGCTGCCGAGATAGGCCTCGATCACGTGCGGGTTTTCCTGGATCTCGCTCGGCGTTCCTTCCGCGATCTTCTCGCCGAAATTCAGCACCACGATGCGGTCCGAAATCTTCATCACGGCGGGCATGTCGTGCTCCACCAGCAGGATGGTGACGCCGCGCTCGCGCACCGCGCGCACCAGCTGGACCGCGCGGCGCGTCTCGTCGTGGTTCATGCCGGCGAACGGTTCGTCGAGCAACAAGATCGTCGGGTTGGTGGCGAGCCCGATGGCGATACCGAGCGCACGCAAATGGCCTTGCGGCAGTGTGCTCGCCAGCTGGCTGGCGATCGCGCCGAGACCGAGAAAATCGAGGATCTCGTCGGCGGAGCGGGCGAAGTCGCTCTCATCCGCGCGCGCGCTTTTTGATCCGGCGTAGAAGCCGAGCAGGCTGGCGCGCGAGCGCAGGTGATGGGCGATGATGACGTTGTCGCGCACGCTCATACCCTTGAAGATGGTGGTTTCCTGAAAGGTGCGCACTACGCCGGCGCGAGCCACGATATGTGGCGCAAGGCCGGAGATGCGCGCGCCGCGTAACAGCACTTCGCCGTCGCTCGGCCGCATGAACGAGGCGATCAGCTTGAACAGGGTAGACTTGCCGGCGCCGTTCGGTCCGATCACGGACAGGATCTCGCCCTCACGCACGAAAAACGAAATGCCGTTGACGGCCACCAGGCCGCCGAAGCGTTTGGTCAGGGATTTGACCTCGAGCAGCTCCGCCATGGCTCAGCTCTCCTTCCGTCGTGGCGCGAACAGGCTGAGAATGCCGTTGGGCAGCGCTACCATCAGCGCGATCAGCACCATCGAATAGATCAGCAACTGGAACGCGCCGGTCCGGAACAGGAAGTCCCAGCCGAAATACAGCACGAAGGTGCCGACCGCGGGGCCGACCACATATCCCAATCCGCCGAGGAAGCAGTTCAGCATAAAGTTCACGGAATCGGTGACCGCGAAGCTCGACGGATAGATCGATTGCGCGATGGCGACGAACATGGCGCCACCGATACCGCCCAGGAACGAGGAGATCGCATAGGCGATGATGCGCAGCTCGGCGATGTTGACGCCGATCGAGGAGGCCAGCTCCTCGTTCTGTTGCAGCGACAGGCACAGTTGCCCGATCCGCGAATGCACTAGCCGGTAGACGCCGGCGAACACCAGCACCATCAGCGTGACTGCAACGAAATAGAACGCCTGGCGCGGGTTGGCGAGCGTGGCGAAATCCGGTAGCAGCGTGACGCCGAACGGGCGGATCGGTCCAGGGGGCGGGATGTCGGTGATGCCCTTGGCGCCGTTGGTCAGCGGAACCGCCAGCGCCGCGAGCCGCGCCACCTCGGTTAGCACCAGCGTCACCATGGCGAAATAGACGCCGCGCAGCCGCAGGATCGGTAGCCCGATCAGGATGCTCAAGCCCGCACAAAACAGCCCGGCGAGTGGCAGGCTCAGCCAGAACGAGACGCCGCCAACCGTGACGAGTATCGCCGACACGTAACCGCCGAGCAGCGCATAGGCGCCCTGGCCGATGTTGATGCGGCCGATGAAGAAGGTCACCCACACGCCAGCGCTGGCGATGCTCAGCAGCGCGACGGACGTCAGCGTGTAATAGAGATCGCTGCGGCCGCTGACCGCGATTAGCCAGGGCACGAGCACGAAGGCGACGACGAGAAACAGCGCCAGTGCCGAGAGTTTGGATGCGGTGCTGGTCATCGTTAGCCCCAAGGTTTGCCCATCAGCCCGTTGGGACGGATGCTCAGGAACACCATCAAGGCGGCGAAGATCACCAGATAGGTGATGTCGCCGTAGGCGTGCAGCACCGACAAGCCGACCGACTCCAGCATGCCGAGAATGAACCCGCCGGCGATGGCGCCGCCAACCACGCCGGCGCCGCCGATCATCACCATCAGGAACGCCTTGATCGAAATCGGGCCGCCGATGCCGGAGTTGACGCCGGTGATGGCCACGAGCAGCCCGCCGACTACGCCGGCCAGCATCGCGCCGAGCGCAAACCCGATCATGGAATAGCGGTCAACATTGACGCCCATCAGCTGCGCGGCGACGCGGTCCTGCGCCAGCGCCCGCATCGCCCGCCCGGGACGGCTGAACTGCATGTAGGCCATAAAGCTCGCGATCAGCACCAGCGCAATGACGCCGACGGCGATCTTGTCGTAGGGCATGATCAGCCAATCAACATTGAGCACGCCGTTGATGATTTTCGGCACGCCGCGCTGCTTTTCGCCGAACAGCAGCAGGATTACGGCATCGAGGAAAAAAGCAGTGCCGGCCGCGAGCAGCATGGTGCTCTCGTCGCGCACGCTGCGCCGGATCACGGTGCGGAACAGCAGGCGTTCGAACAGCCCGCCGATGATTGCGAGCGTCACGCCCGAACAGGCGAGCGCCACCACGAACGGCAGGTGCAATTGACCGTAGACCGTATAGGTGATGAAGCCGCCGAACACGTACATCTGGCCGTGCGCAAAATTCAACACATTCATCAGCGCGAAGATCAGCGTCAGGCCGAGCGCGATTAGCGCGTACTGGGCGCCGAGATAAAGGCCGTTCACGATGACTTGTGTCATGCGCAATCCCGTTTGAAAGGCGCGGACGATCCGCGGAGCGGCAGCCTCGGGTGAGCAGGGGCAGAGTGGGCGGCAAGCGAGGGGCGAACGATCTCGCTCGCCGCCAGGTTCTAATGACGTTCAGCCGGCCGCCCGGCTTAAGGCCGGCGCCGGCCACCACGGATCAATCGACATCGGCGATGAACAGCGTCTCGAACTTGCCGTTCTTATATTCGGTGACGACAAGGGGCACCGCGAGTTGGCGCTTCTGGCCGAACGACGAGGCGCCGACATAATGCAGCATCTTCTCGCCCTTGACGTAGGGGTTCGGGGCCGAGAAGCCGTCGATGGTCTTCTTGTACTCGGCGATATCGTCGATCGCCTTGGGGTTCGCCTTCAGCGTGTCGATGATGTATTGCAGTGCGTAAATCTTGGTGTTCGACTCGTCGTTGTATTCGCCGAACATCTTGGTGTAGCGCGCGATGAAGTCGTCCATCGTCTTGGAGCGGATCTCCGCAGTCGAGGCGCCGCCGACCGAGATGAAGCCGTTGGCGAGGTCGCCCGCGCCTTCCTCGAGCACCTTGGCGTCCTGCGCGGTTTCGGCCGAAAGCAGTCCCTGATAGCCGAGTTCGCGCGCGGCGCGGATCAACAGCGGCGCGTTGGCCGGCGAGACGCCGGAGAGCACCAAGAGATCAGGCTTCAGCTTGACGATCGGCGTCAGCACCGGTGTGAAGTCGCGGGTGTCGTTCTGGTAGGTGTCCTTGTCGGCGACGACCTGCAGGCCGAGCGCATGCGCGGCCGCGACGCCGCCGTCGCGCTGACTGAGCGGATCGGATTCATTGGCCGCGACGAAGGCGATCGTCTTCACGCCCTTGTTGTCGTGCAAATATTTGTAGATCGCCGGGCCCGACTGATAGTTCGCGACCATGCCGAGCACCGCGTTGCTGGCAGGCTTGGTATAGAGTGCCTTCGGGAAGGCGTAGGGGAAGTAGATGATGCCTTTGGCTTCCGCCACCGGGCGCACGGCGGCCGCGCCGTCGTCGACATTCGGCCCCACCACATAGTGGATGCCTTCCTGAGCCATCTTTTCCATGCCGGCGATGGCGCGCTTGGGATCCTTCTGGTCGTCGAAGGTCACGATCTTAATGTCGTAGGTGCGATCGCCGATCTTGACCCCGCCAGCCTCGTTCCATTGCGCCGCGAGGGTCTGCATCGAGCGCACGTTCGAGGTGCCCCAGGCCGCAGCGGGACCGCTGGTCACGCCGACGAAGCCGATCTTCAATTCGGTGTTCGCCGCCTGCGCCGGCAGTGCGCCTCCGGCCATCAAGGTCAGCATCGAGGCCCCGAACAGAGCCGATTGCACAGCAGAATACCTACTCGTCATCGCACGTCTCCTCCATTGAATGAACCAGCGCCCGACAGTCCGGGTATCTCCCCCCGTCGCCAAATCTTGGGCGGATCAGACGCGCGCGCCTTGTGATTGTCAACAATCAACAGGATTTCGTGTACAATGCAGGGAAGGGCGCCACTGATGAAGCGTCCCGATTGACCTTCGACCAATCTTGGGAGCAGAGCGGCTTGTTTGATATTGAGCAGGATTATCCGCGCGATCTGATCGGTTATGGCCGCGACCGGCCGCGGCCCGTTTGGCCGCGCGAAGCCCGCGTCGCGGTGCAGTTCGTCATCAGTTATGAGGAAGGCGGCGAGAACTGCGTCCTGCATGGTGATGCGGCCTCAGAAGCTTTTCTCTCGGAAATCGTCGAAGCGCAGCCGTGGTCGGGGCAGCGGCACGTCAACATGGAGTCGATCTACGAATACGGCTCCCGCGTCGGCTTCTGGCGGTTGTGGCGGATGTTCACCGAGCGCAACATGCCGGTCACGGTCTACGGCGTCGCCTCCGCCATGGCGCGCAACCCGCAGGCGGTGGCGGCGATGAATGAGGCCGGCTGGGAGATCGCCAGCCACGGCCTGAATGGATCGACTATCGTGATCATACGCACAAAAGTCCGAATTGAATTTTCTTACGCTGCTCCGCGTCCATCATGCTCGGATACCACGCCGAATTCATCGCCTGGTTCGCGACCAAGGTATTCCAGTCGTCGTAATTTGAGCCGGCCAGGTGCTTCAGTTGAGGGTCATGCTTCTGAAGCGCTTGGGGCGGCGGACAGTGCGCCACTGGTTCCATTGTCGCCGCATTGTTTTTAGTTGTCATCGTTGTCCTCTTGTCTATTCCTCGAACGTTTAACCGTTCCGTACGGGCTACGCCCTATGGTAGACTATATGTGTGCCCTAGATTGATACCGGGACCACCACCGAAACAGTCCTCACGGTATCAATTGAAGGCACCGTGAGGCTGCTGTTGCATCGTTTCATGCGACACGGTGGCTCTGATTTGATACCGTGACGGGATATTTTGATACCGCGTTTTGTTTTTCGCGGCCCCAGCCCATGAACTTTTTGCTGGGCAGGTCTCCAGTAACATCGCAGCTCCACCAAGTCAGACGCCATTCGCTGGCGTGCGGTGCCTTCAGGTTGAATGCGCCTTTGGTCATGCAGTCGATGAACCCGCGTTCCTGGAGTTCGACGAACGCGCGCGCGGCGGTCCCCCGAGCAATGTTGCACCGCTCGGACGCCCGGCGAATCGAGAGCCCCAATCTGCTGTTATTCATACCATCGTGGCCCCTTGCGATTTCGAGAAGCACCGCACGGGCTTGGCAACTCAGTGAAAGGTATGCGGGAGAATCCAATAGCCATTGATAGAGCCGCGCATGGGATGCATCGAGGCGCTTGTTGAGCCTACGGCGTTTGACCATGACGCCCCCCTCGCCTTGAAAGCCGTCCGTGGTCGTTCGCGGGCTTGGGTGGGGGTTGGCCGATCTGTCAGCTGCTTTCGAATACTTCACAGGCGACGAACGGGTTTGCGCTGGCCTAATCAGGTCTGGCGCTGCGGCCGATAGTGCGGTCAACGTCGGCAACCGCCCCGTAGAGGCGCTGCCGCGAGAGCCAATGAAGGTCGTCCATGCGTTGCACGATTCCTACCACAACCGGCACGTGGTGGCGTCGCGCAAGCTGCTCAAGCGAGAA
>DASQOU010000250.1:0-13677 GCA_035644295.1 Bradyrhizobium sp. | reverse complement strand
GGACCTTGACGGAGGGTGTGAACGGTGACGCCACCGATCGCGTCCGCCGGACTGGCAGGACCGAATTTCATGCCGCGGCTTCTTTTTCTTTCGGCAACCGCAACTGCGCGGTGATCTCGGCCATGATGGCCACCGCGATCTCCGAGGGCGAGACCGCGCCGATCGAAAGGCCGATCGGGGCGTGGATGCGGGTGATGTCGCTGTCCTTTGCGCCTTGCGCCTTCAGCCGCTCGGCGCGCTTGGCGTGGGTCTTTCGCGAGCCGAGCGCACCGATATAGAAGCAATCGCACTCGAATGCGTGCAGCAGCGCCGGATCGTCGATCTTGGGATCGTGTGTCAACGCAACGAAAGCCGTGTAGTGATCGATATTGAGCGGCGGCAGCGCCACGTCCGGCCATTCCGCGATCAGCGGCACATCCGGAAACCGCTCGGGGCTAGCAAAGGCAGTGCGCGGATCCACCACCGTCACATCATAATCCAGCGAACGCGCCAGCGGCGCGAGCGCCTGGCTGATATGGACGGCGCCGACAATCACGAGCCTTGCGGTCGGCGCATAGACGTTGAGAAACAGCTTCTTGCCGCCGGCCTCGACCATGCCGCTCTTTCCCATGCGCAATTGCTTTGACAGTTCAGCGCGCAAGGGATCGGCGGCGAAGTCCTTGGCCCTGACCAGCCGCTGTTCGCCATTGGCAGTATCGGTGACGACAATCACCGGCCGCCGCGCAGCGCGTTCGGCATTGAGTTCGGCTAGCGTCTGAAGCTTCACGGTCAGGCGACCTTCTCGACGAATACGCGGATGGTGCCGCCGCAGGACAGGCCGACATTCCAGGCGGTCTCGTCGGCGACGCCGAATTCGAGCATCTTCGGCTGGCCGCTGGCGATCACGTCCAGCGCTTCGGTGACCACTGCTCCTTCGACGCAGCCGCCGGAGACCGACCCCAGAAACGTGCCGTCGTCGTTGATGACAAGGTTCGATCCGGCCGGCCGTGGCGCTGAGCCCCAGGTCTCGACCACGGTGGCGAGCGCGACGCCGTGGCCGGCCTTCTGCCAATCCTCAGCCGCTTTGAGAATGTCTTCGTCGCGATTGAGCATGGGAGCCTCTTTCAAGAGTAGATTTCAAGCTGCGGTTCGGATCAGGCTACGGTCGTGCCGCGCCGGTCCTGCGGAAAGTGCCGCAATCAGCCCTTCGATGGAACTCAAATTATGTACCGGGCGGAATTCGTCAACGTGCGGCAGCATCATTTTGATGCCCTGCGCCTTGGCCTCAAAGCCGCCATAGCGCAACAGCGGGTTAAGCCAGATCAGGCGGCGGCAGGACCGGTGCAGCCGGTCCATCTCGAATGCCAGCCCGGCGTCGGCTTCGCGCTCCAGCCCGTCGGAAATCAGGAGCACGATGGCGCCCTGCCCGAGCACCCGCCGGCCCCAGAGCTTGTTGAAGGTATGCAGCGAGATCGCGATCCGGGTGCCGCCAGCCCAATCCTCCACCGCCGACGAACAACTGGCCAGCGCCTCGTCGGGATCGCGCGCCCGCAAGGCCCGCGTCACATTGGTCAGGCGGGTGCCAAACAGAAAGACCGACACGCGCTTGCGTGCATCGGTAATGGCGTGCAGGAAATGCAGAAACAGCCGGGTATATTCGCTCATCGAGCCCGATATATCGAGCAGCGCCACGATCGGGGCCGGCTTGTCGATCCGTCCGAGCCGATGGATATCGATGATGTCGCCGCCGGTGCGCAAGGAGCCGCGCAGCGTGCGGCGCATATCGAGCCGCAAGCCGCGCGCATCCGGCTGGTAGCGGCGGGTGCGCAATTGGGCCTGCGGCAGTTTCATTTGCGCGATCGCGCGGGTCACTTCGGCGATCTCGGCCGCGGTCATCTGCGCGAAATCTTTCTTCTGCAGCACTTCCTTGTCCGAAACTGAAAGCCTGAGCTGCTCCTGTTCCTGCGCCTGCGGGGTCTCGATCATCTGGGATTGCGACAGCGCCTCCTGGACGCGGCGCGAGGCCGGTGGCGGCTTTTTCCTGGCGTGATCGGGCAGCGGCACTGAATCGAGCATGTGCTTCCAGTCTTCGGCGGCGCGGAAGAACAGGTCGAAGGCCTGGGCGAAGATCAAAGCATGCTCGTGGCGCTTGACGAAGATCGATTCCAGCGTGGTGAACACGTCGGCGCGGTTGCCGATCTCGATCACCTGCAGCGCGTTCAAGGCATCGATGACCGCGCCGGGCCCGACCGGAATCCCGGCCGCACGCAACGCCCGGGCAAAGCCGATGACGTTGTCAGCCATTTGACCGGTTTCAGGCGTGAGATGATTGATGGCCATGGGATAACCCGTTCTGTCATTCCGGGGCATGCGAAGCATGAACTACGATGTGCAATTGCACATCGGAGAATCTCGCGCCGTATTCTCCAGATTCCGGGTTCGCAGCTTACGCTGCGCCCCGGAATGACGGCCGCACTTACGCCCCGCGAATCAATTCTCGATCGTCGCCTCTTTCAAAACCTTCTGCAGCGTGTCGCCCTGCATGCGCGCGATGTCATCCTGGTATTTCAGCAGCGCGCCCAGGGTATCGCCGACCACCTGCGGGGTCAGCGAGCGGGCGTCGAGTTCGGTGAGCGCGGTCGCCCAGTCGATGGTCTCGGCAACGCCCGGCGATTTGTAGAAATCCTGATCGCGCAGCGCCTGCACGAAGCTGACGATCTGATGCGACAATTTTGCGGAAATACCGGGCACGCGCGACTTGACGATCGCAAGCTCGCGTTCGGCATTGGGGTAATCCACCCAATGATAGAGACAGCGGCGCTTCAGAGCGTCATGGATTTCGCGGGTGCGGTTCGAGGTGATGATGACAATCGGCGGCTGCGGCGCCTTCACGGTGCCGAGTTCGGGAATCGTGACCTGGAAATCCGAGAGAATTTCCAACAGATAGGCCTCGAACGCCTCGTCGGCGCGGTCGAGCTCGTCGATCAGGAGTACCGGCGCGCCTGCGACATCCGGCTCCAGCGCCTGCAACAGCGGCCGCTTGATCAGATAGCGCTCGGCGAAAATATCGCCAGAGAGCTGCTCGCGATCGGTTTCGCCGGCCGCCTCCGCCAGCCGGATCGCGATCATTTGCGCCGCGCTATTCCATTCATAGACCGCGGAGGCGACGTCAAGGCCTTCATAGCACTGCAGCCGGATCAGCTTTCGCCCCAGCGCGGCCGACAGAACCTTTGCGATCTCGGTCTTGCCGACGCCGGCTTCGCCTTCGAGAAACAGCGGCCGGCCCATGCGCAGCGACAGATAGGTTACCGTGGCCAGCGAGCGCTCGGCGAGGTAGCCCCGCGAGGATAACAACTCGAGCATGGCATCGACAGATTTGGGCAGCGCCGATGCGGTCATGGCAAAGCCAGCCTTGATGAGCCAGAGATTGGCCGCGTCACGATTTGCCGGTCGCGGCTTCGACCGCGCGGCGCGCCATCACCGCGATCAGATGCGCACGATATTCGGCGCTGCCATGCAAATCGCTGTTCAGTCCTGTCGCCGGCACCGTCAAGCCGTCGAGCGCCTTCGGCGAGAAGCGCTTCTTCAACGCCTCTTCGAAAGCGGTGACGCGGAACACGCCTTCGGAGCCGGCGCCGGTGACGGCGACGCGCACATCCGACGGGCGCTTGGCGACGAACACGCCAACCAGCGCATAACGCGAGGCCTGGTTGCGGAATTTGACGTAGGCGGCCTTCTTCGGCAGCGGGAACATCACCCTGGTGATGATCTCGTCGCTCTCCAGCGCCGTCGTAAACAGCCCCTGGAAGAATTCCTCCGGCTTGAGGCGGCGCTTGTTGGTGACGATGGTCGCGCCGAGCGCCAGGCAGGCCGCGGGATAATCGGCGGTCGGGTCATTGTTGGCGAGCGAGCCACCGATGGTGCCCTTGTGGCGTACCGCGGGATCGCCGATCATGCCGGCCAGTTCGGCGAGCGCCGGAATTGCCTCACCGACGATGGGTGATGTCGCAACCGCGTTGTGGGTTGCGGTCGCGCCGATGACGAGCGAACGGCCCTTCATCTCGATGCCGTCAAGCCCGTCGATGTGCGAGAGGTCGACCAGATGCGGCGGGCTCGCAAGTCGCTGCTTCATGACCGGCAGCAGGGTGTGACCGCCGGCGATCACCTTGGCGTCTTCATTCTTGACCAAAAGGTTGGCGGCCTGCCGCACCGTCGCCGGACGATGATATTTGAATTCGTACATGGGGTATTCCTAATCGCTGTCGCGGTGACGTGGTTTACGCGAGATCGGATTTCGCCATCGCCTTGGCGCCGGCCGCGATCGATTGAACGATGTTCTGATATCCGGTGCAGCGGCACAGATTGCCATCGAGCTCTTCGCGGATGGTGTGGTCGGAAAGATCGTGGCCCTTGCGATGGACTAGATCGACCGCCGTCATGATCATTCCGGGCGTGCAGAAGCCGCATTGCAGGCCGTGATGCTCGCGGAACGCCTCCTGCATCGGATGCAGCGGTGCGCCATCGGCGGCCAGCCCTTCGATGGTCCTGACTTCGTGCCCGTCCGCCATGACCGCAAGCGTGGTGCAGGATTTGACCGCCTTGCCGTCGAGATGCACGACGCAGGCGCCGCATTGCGAAGTGTCGCAGCCGACATGGGTGCCGGTCAGCCGCAGATTCTCGCGCAGCAACTGGACCAGGAGGGTACGGGGATCGACATTGGCGTTGACGGGATTGCCGTTCACGATAAGCGAGATTTTGGCCATTCAGTTCTCTCTTCATCTGCACCCCGCGTTGCACGGCAGCACAGTCATCAAAAATAGTTCCAAAGCCATAATATGGGCCAACCCGGCAATGAGCAACCTCATCGGGCGCGGCCTGACATCCTGGAGCGCACCCCGCCGGAGCCAGTCTTTTCAGCAGATTAGCCGCAAGAGATCAGACTTTCTGGAGATCAGCCTTCCAAAGATCAGCCTTGCACCGCCTTGGCGAAATTCGCGAAAAACTCGTCAGCCAGTTTTTTCGCCGCGCCGCTGATCAGGCGCTGGCCGAGCTGCGCCAGCTTGCCCCCGATCTGCGCTTCGACGTCATAGGTCAAGAGCGTGCCGCCGTCCTTGTCGGCGAGCGCCACTGTCGCACCGCCCTTGGCAAAGCCGGCCACCCCACCCTCGCCTTCGCCCGATATCTTGTAGCCATTCGGAGGGTCCAGATCGCTCAGTGTCACCCGGCCCTTGAAGCGGGCCGACACCGGCCCGACCTTCATCTTGGCGACGGCGCGGAAACCGTTGTCTTCGGTTCGCTCCAGCTCCTCGCAGCCGGGAATACAGACCTTGAGCACCTCCGGGTCGTTCAACTTGGCCCAGACCGCCTCGCGCGGCGCCGCAAGCTGGACTTCGCCGTTCATCGTCATGGCCATGTGCGGTCTCCGGTTCGCTTGCGGTTTTGGCCCCAGGTTCTTGCCCTCAAGTAAAGCAGGCCCGGCCCAAAAGGAAGGGGATGGAGGGGCGGGAAGCGACATCTATTGGCGGCGCAGCAGACTTGCCTTGCGCGCTTTGGGATTGGCAGAAACCGGCCGGGATGGTTAGGTCGCGCCCATCATGAGTACCTCGATCTCGCCCCTGCTCGCCCCCATGCTGTCGAGCGCCGCCGTGCGCGCCGTCTGCGACGACGTCGCTTGTCTCCAGAACATGCTCGATTTTGAAGCAGCCCTTGCGCGGGCGGAAGCCGCAACGGGAGTCATTCCGGCAGCCGCGGCCGGCCCGATTGCGAAAGCCTGCAGGGCCAGTGCGTTCGATCTCGCCGCCCTGGCGGAGGCCGCGACGCGGTCCGGCAATCTCGCCATCCCCCTCGTCAAGGCGCTGACCGCCGACGTCGCCAAGGCTGACCCAGACGCCGCGCGCTATGTGCATTGGGGCGCCACCAGCCAGGACGTGATCGATACCGCCGCCATGCTCACCCTGCGCGCCGGCATCGACGCGCTGCTTGCCGATATCGGCCGTGCCATTGCCGGCTTTGCCGGGCTCGCGCGGCAGCACCGCAACACCGCGGTCGTGGCGCGCACCTGGCTGCAGCATGCGCTGCCGATGCCGTTCGGACTGAAGCTTGCGGAATATGCCGCGGCCCTGCACCGTTCGCGCGTCCGCTTGCTGCGGCTGCGCCGCGAAACCCTGGCGCTGCAGTTTGGCGGCGCTGCAGGCACCCTGGCGGCACTCGGCGACAAGGGGCTGGTGGTTGCCGAGCAATTGGCGCGGGAGCTCGAACTGCCGTTGCCGGATGCGCCATGGCACAGCCATCGCGATCGTCTGGCGGAGGCTGCTTCGGTGTTGGCGATCATTGCGGGCACCTGCGGCAAGATCGCACGCGACGTCCAACTGATGATGCAGACCGATGTCGCCGAAGCGTTCGAGCCGTCCGGCGAAGGCCGCGGCGGCTCTTCCACCATGCCGCACAAGCGCAACCCCGTTGCGGCGGCCACCGCGATCGCCGCAGCCACCATGGCACCGAACCTGGCGGCGACGATGTTCGCCGCCCAAGTCGGGGATCACGAGCGCAGCGCGGGTCCCTGGCATGCGGAATGGCCGACCTTGCCGGGCCTCTTGCTCGTCACTTCCGGCGCGCTCGCCGCGATCGTCGACATTGCCGAAGGCCTGGAAGTCAATGTCGCACGCATGCGCGTCAATCTTGAGGCGACCGGCGGCCTGATCATGGCGGAAGCGGTAGCATTTGCGCTGGCGGAGAAGATCGGCAGGAGTGAGGCTCATCGTCTGGTCGAAGCGGCCAGCAAAAAGGCCGTCGCTGAGAAAAAAGGCCTGCGGGACGTGCTGTCGGGTGATGCCAATGTCACCGCACATTTGAGCGCCGACAGACTGGCAAAATTATTCGAGCCGATGGCCTATCAGGGCGTCTCGCAAGCCCTGATCGATCGCCTGCTCGCTTCGCTCGACGAAAAGCAATGAGATGTCGTTGCCGGGCTTGACCCGGCAATCCATCTTCTTGATTGGATTCTCTTTGGATGAATGCGCGAATCTCTAGCGCGAAGACGCGCTTCGCGCTTTTGTCCACGCAGACGAGGGACAAAAAAGATGCCGATGATCGATGCCGACGGTTGCCTGCTCAACGTGGCCGTCGAAGGCCGCGACGGCGGGCCCACCCTGATGCTGTCGAATTCACTGGGCTCTACGATGCAGATGTGGGAGCCGCAGATGAAGTCGCTCACACAAATATTTCGCGTGATTCGCTACGACCGCCGCGGCCACGGCAAATCCGGCGTGCCGACGGGCCCCTACTCCATGGAGCGTTTCGGCCGCGACGTGCTCGCGATCCTCGACGACCTCAACATCGAGAAGGTGCACTGGTGCGGACTCTCGATGGGCGGCATGGTGGGGCAGTGGTTGGGAGCCAACGCGCCGCAAAGACTCGGCAGGATCATTCTTTCCAACACCGCTTGCTATTATCCCGATCCGACCAACTGGCTGAACCGAATCAAGGCAGTGAAGGAAGGCGGCATTGCTGCCGTCGCCGATACCGTCATCGCAGGCTGGCTCACGGCGGATTTCAGGGAACGCGAGCCGCAGATCACGGCCAACATGAAGGCCATGCTGCTCGCTACCCCGGTGCAAGGTTATCTCGCCTGCTGCGAAGCGCTGAGCACGCTCGATCAGCGCGCGCTTTTGCCCAAAGTCAAAAGCCCGACGCTGGTGATCGCCGGCCGCCACGACATGGCGACCCCGGTCGCCGCCGGCGAATACATCCGCAGCCAGATCCCCGGCGCTAGCCTCACGATTCTCGACGCCGCGCATATTTCCAATGTCGAACAGCCGCACGCCTTCACCGACGCGGTGATCGGCTTCCTGACGCAACGTTGATCCGAGGCCAACCATGGACGATCAGAAACGCAGCGACGATGGCATGGTTCAGCGCCGCAAGGTACTCGGCGACGCCTGGGTCGACAAATCGATCGCGGGCAAGAATTCGTTCAACGCCGACTTTGTCGATTTGATCACGCGCCATGCCTGGGGCGAAATCTGGACCCGACCGCATTTTGATCATCGCACCCGCCGCGTGCTGGTGATCGGCACCATGATCGCGCTCGGGCAATGGGACGAATTCCGCCTTCACGTCCGCGCCGCGCTCACCGAGGGCGGATTCACGCCTGATGATATCAAGGAGATTCTGCTGCAGCAGGCGATCTATTGCGGCGTGCCGGCCGCCAATCACGCCGTCAAGGAAGCGTCAGCGATTATAAGCGAGCTTGGCCTGCTCAAGAGCTGAAGCGTCCGCGGTCACGCCGGGATATGTCAGGGGCTGCGCCGGACGTTCGACCAGCAGCACGATTGCGGCGCCGAGCAGCATCAAGAGCTCCGTCGCATGCAGCCGGAGGGCCGCGGTCTCGCCGACCTGCGATGCCATCCACATGCAGGCAAAGCTGATCACGCTGCCGATGGCAAGCGCGATCGCGAGCGCCTCTTCGCCACTGCCTGTCTTGCGGATCGCCGCGCGCGCGGTCAAAACCAGGAAGATCGCGAGGAATGCGACGACGGTGAACCTGCCCAACGCGAGCAGCCACGCAACCCGCACCATGGCCATCGACGCCAGTTGCAGATGATCGCTGATGAACAATGCCACCGATATGCTCGGCCGCTCGTAAAGACCGTGGACCGGCGCGATCATGATCCTGTAGGCGATGATGGCCCAGGTCGGAATGAAATAGGCCGCCAGCAGCACGCCGTTGAATGTACTGATCCGCCAGTTTCTGAACATGTCGCTTCCCGTTTTTCCGCAGGCTTGTGCGGCGCTTGCGGTTTCTCGGGAGAGGTAACGCCCTTAAACTGTGACGGGCAATTTAAACCCTTTATTTACCTTAATGGTGGGCCGCATGGGTCAGCGCGCAGGATTTGAGCGGCCGGCGGCCGAATCTCCATCTCGGCGCTGCCGAACGGCGCCGCCGAGATGGATCACTTGAGGACCTGGATCTTGTCAGCGCCGCAACCTGAGCGGCCTCAGATGGCGCCCCTCGCCTCGACATATAGAGCGTAGAGCGAATGCGAGCTCGCCATGAACAGGCGGTTCTTCTTGACACCGCCGAACGTCAGATTGGCGCAACGCTCAGGAAGGCGGATGAAGCCAATGGCCTTGCCCTCCGAATTGAACACCTTGACGCCGTCCAATTCCTCGGGCTTCGCGGTCGGCGAGCCGTTGCTTCCCCAGCCGCACCAGATATTGCCGTCCGTATCCACCCTGATGCCGTCGAGTGCCCCCGCCCCGTTGGCGTCGATCAGCTTGGCCTTGTTGGACAGTGTGAAGCCGTCAGGTCCGACGTCGTAGGTCCAGACCAGCCGGTTCGGTTGCGCGCGCGATTCGACGATGTAGAGCTTCTTTTCGTCCGGCGAGAACGCTAGCCCGTTCGGACCTGCGAGGTCGGCGGTCACGAGCCCAAGCTTGCCGTCGGGGGCGATGCGGTACACGGAGTGCGGCAATTCCGGGGTCGCCTTGTCACCCTCCCATTCGCCGCCAATGCCAAACGGCGGATCGGTAAACCAGATCGAACCGTCCGACTTGCAAACGATATCGTTGGGGCGAGTTGAAGCGCTTGCCGTTGAAATTGTCGGCCAGCACCGTGATTTTTCCATCATACTCCGTACGCGTCACCCGACGGGTCAGATGTTCGCAACTGATCAGGCGCCCCTGCCGATCGCGCGCGTGGCCGTTGGCAAAATTCGACGGCTGGCGGAAAACGCCCCAGTTTCCGTTCGCCTCGTCATACCGCATGATGCGATTGTTGGGGATGTCGCTGACCAGGAGATAGCGGCCGTCGCCAAACCAGACCGGTCCCTCCGCCCACCGCATTCCACTTGCGAGTTGCTCGACGGAGCTGCTGAACAGGCGATATTTGGCAAAGCTCGGGTCGAGGATTTCGACCGACGCGTCGGGGTAACGCTGGTTGGGCTTGAACTCAAAGGACTGGGCGTTGGCGCGCTGTTGAAAAGTAAGAGCGGTCGCGGCAGCCCCGGCGGTCGCAAATACACTCCGGCGGGTCATGTTCATTGGCTTTTCCTCCCCTGATTCACGCGGTCGTCTCGCCGGTGAACGATGAAACCATCCATCCGCCGTTGCCGCTTGGGTGGACCGTAGTGGAGGTTCCATTGGAGGTCCAGATGGCGAGGCGTGGCGGCCCGCCCGCAGAAAAGCCAGAACTGCTCCTTTCAAAAAAGAAAGACCCCGCCTTTCGGCGGGATCTTCCTTCACTCACACGTTCGACCAGCTACGTTCGACGGGGAGTTAGCGACCACCCTTGCCTTGCTGGTTGGGGTTCTGGCCCTGACGGTTCGGATCCTGCTGTTGCTGTCCGGGCTTCTGGCCACCACCCTGCTGCTGGCCGGGCTTCTGGCCCGGATTCTGATTTTGCTGGCCCGGATTCTGGTTCTGATTGGACATCGGGGTCTCCCTTGTTGAAGTCGCGAGAGATAACTAGGGAACCCCGAGTTGGTTGCACAAAAATTTGGTTCCCGTCGGGCCAATTGCATGCGCTGTTCCGAGTTTTGCGGAACCCGACCAGGAAACTAGCTCTGTACAAGCCGTTAGACCCGTATCCAGCGCTGTTGCCCCCCCGAGTTCCCGCTGTTAGAAAATGACAGGACGCGCCGTCTGGTTGCCGGAGCCCCCGCCGCGTAACTTGTTAAAGTGGGCTTTTTCGTTTTCGGCAAACCGGATTCAAATTCGCCGAAAAATGCGCCAAACAGCGGCAGCGTATGGATTATTTCGCCCAGCAACTGATCAACGGCATTGTGCTCGGCTCGATCTACGGCTTGATCGCCATCGGCTACACCATGGTCTATGGCATCGTCGGCATGATCAATTTTGCCCATGGCGACATCTTCATGATTGGCGGCTTTATCGCGCTGATTTCATTCCTGATCCTGGTCTCCATCGGGCTGACCGCGATTCCCCTGATCCTGCTGATCGTGCTCCTGGTATCGATGGCGATCACCGCACTCTACGGCTGGACCGTAGAACGCATCGCCTACCGGCCGCTGCGGCAGTCCTTCCGCCTCGCGCCTATGCTGTCGGCGATCGGGATGTCGTTCGTCCTCATCAATTATTCGCAGATCGCCCAGGGCGCGCGGGTCAAGCCGGTGCCGCCGATCATCACCGGCGGCTACAGCCTGTTCGAACACGACGGCTTCGTGGTGCGGCTGTCCAATGTGCAGGTCATCGTCGTCATCACCACCGTGGTGCTGCTCGCGATCTTCACCTGGCTGGTGTCCCGGACCCGGTTGGGGCGCGACATGCGCGCCTGTGAGCAGGACCAGACCATGGCGGCGCTGCTCGGCGTCGACGTTGACCGCACCATTTCCATGACCTTTGTCATTGGTGCTGCGCTCGCCGCCGTCGCCGGCATGATGTACCTGCTCTATTATGGCCTGGTCGATTTCTTCATGGGCTTTGTCGCTGGCATCAAGGCGTTCACCGCGGCCGTCCTCGGCGGCATCGGCTCATTGCCTGGCGCGATGCTCGGCGGGCTGTTGATTGGGCTGATCGAAACCCTGTGGTCGGCCTATTTTTCGATCGAATACAAGGACGTTGCGGCGTTCTCGATCCTGATCGTGGTGCTGATCTTCCTTCCGACCGGCCTGCTTGGCCGGCCCGAAGTTGAAAAAGTTTGACAGGCGCGCGCGTGACCGCAACCACGCCCGACCTCGTGCAGGCGTCGCGGCTGCCCGGCGTCGCCTTCATCTTCAAAAAAGCCTTGATCAGTGCGCTCGTGGCGCTGTTGCTATTTTCGCTGATGATCGGCATCCGCACCGAAGCGGGCCCCACGGGCCAGCTGATCTACTGGACAAGGTCCGGTGATCTCGCAGCGATGGTCGTCACCGTGTTTGGCGGCAGCATTCTCGTCGAATTGCTGCGGCAATGGTGGGGACCGGTCGGCACCGTCAGTATCGTTCCGCCAAATGTGCAAAGCGCGCTCGCTCTGGCACGGCGCGCGATCGCGCCGCTGCTGTTGATCTTCACATTCCTAGTGCCGGTGATCTTCTACGACCAGCGCTACATTCTCGATCTCGGCATCCTGGTGCTGACCTATGTGATGCTGGGATGGGGATTGAATGTGGTGGTCGGCCTCGCCGGGCTGCTCGATCTCGGCTATGTCGCGTTCTACGCAGTAGGCGCCTATTCCTATGCGTTGCTGTCCACCAATTTCGGGCTGTCGTTCTGGGTCTGCCTGCCGCTGGCCGGCATTCTGGCTGCATTTTGGGGGGTGCTGTTGGGATTTCCGGTGCTGCGCTTGCGCGGCGACTATCTCGCCATCGTAACGCTGGCCTTCGGCGAGATCATCCGGCTCGTCATCATCAACTGGCAAAGCCTCACGGGCGGCCCCAACGGCGTGTCCGGTATTCCGCGCCCGTCGTTCTTCGGCATCCCGCTGACGCCGGGCGATGACGGCCTTGCGGCGAAGCTTGGCATCGAATTCTCGCCGACCCATCGCATCGTATTCCTGTTCTACGTGATCCTGGCGCTCGCGCTCCTGACCAATTGGGTGACGATCCGGCTGCGGCGCCTGCCGATCGGCCGCGCCTGGGAGGCGCTGCGCGAGGATGAAGTGGCCTGCCGCGCACTCGGCATCAACACCACAACCACGAAACTCACCGCGTTCGCCACCGGCGCCATGTTCGGCGGTTTCGCCGGTGCATTCTTTGCAACCCGCCAAGGTTTCATCAGCCCGGAATCCTTCACCTTCCAGGAATCGGCGCTGGTGCTGGCGATCGTCGTGCTCGGCGGCATGGGCTCGCAGCTCGGCGTAGCGCTTGCCGCGCTCACCATGATCGGCGGTTTCGAACTGTTTCGCGGCTTTGACCAATATCGCATGCTGGTGTTCGGCGTGGCGATGGTGCTCCTGATGATCTGGCGGCCGCGCGGCCTGATCGGTCACCGCGCGCCAACCGTGTTTCTGCGGCACAGCCAGGCCATCTCCTCGGAGCTCGCCGGGGAAGGCCGGGGATGAACGAGACAAGCATTCTCAGCGTTGATCATCTGACGATGCGCTTTGGCGGCGTCGTCGCGGTCAACGACCTGTCGTTTGAGGCCGAGCGGCGCAAAATCACCGCGCTGATCGGACCGAACGGCGCCGGCAAGACCACTGTGTTCAACTGCATCACCGGATTCTACAAGCCGACATCGGGCACCATGCGCCTGACCCATGACGACGGCCGCAGCATCCAACTCGAACGGCTGAACGATTTCCGGATTTCCAAGCAGGCCAAGGTCGCGCGTACATTCCAGAACATCCGGCTGTTTCCAGGCATGACGGCGCTCGAAAACCTGATGGTCGCGCAGCACAATGCACTGATGCTCGCCTCCGGCCTCACCTTTCTCGGGCTGATCGGCGCACCGTCCTGGCGCGCCGCCGAAAAGCACGCGATCGATCAGGCCACGCGCTGGCTCGACCGCATCGGCTTGCTCCCACGCGCCGACGACGCCGCCGGCAATTTGCCCTATGGCGATCAGCGCCGTCTTGAAATCGCGCGCGCCATGTGCACCGAACCGGCATTGCTGTGCCTCGACGAGCCGGCCGCCGGACTGAACACGCGCGAGAGCGCAGCGCTGAGCGAGCTATTGCTCTCGATCCGCGCCGACCAGGGCACTTCGATCCTGCTGATCGAGCACGACATGTCGGTGGTGATGGAAATTTCCGACCACGTGGTG